>NZ_JBHIQI010000003.1:0-176947 GCF_042196465.1 Bartonella sp. AD13SXNS | reverse complement strand
TGCTATTCGTGAAGGTGGTCGTACTGTTGGTGCCGGTATCGTCTCTAAGATCATTGAATAAATAATGCTTGTTGAGCACCTTGATTATTTGAGGTGCTTTGTATAACAGGGAAATAAAGAGCATGAACAGTCAAAATATCCGCATTCGCCTAAAAGCGTTTGATCATAGAATTCTTGATACGTCGACGCGTGAGATTGTATCGACTGCTAAACGTACCGGTGCAAATGTCCGTGGTCCCATTCCGCTTCCTACGCGGATTGAGAAGTTTACGGTCAATCGTGGACCGCATATCGATAAGAAGAGCCGTGAGCAGTTTGAAATGCGTACACATAAGCGTCTTCTTGATATTGTTGATCCAACGCCGCAAACAGTGGATGCGCTTATGAAGTTGGATCTTTCTGCTGGTGTGGATGTAGAAATTAAGCTCTGAGGTTTGAGGACAGAAGGAACAGACCCGATGCGTTCAGGTGTAATAGCACAGAAGCTGGGCATGACCCGTATTTATAATGATGCCGGCGAGCATGTGCCGGTGACAGTGCTTCGTTTGGAGAATTGTCAAGTCGTTGCTCAGCGTACAGTTGAAAAGAATGGTTATACTGCTGTTCAATTAGGTGTAGGCTTTGCCAAGGTTAAAAATACTTCGCAAGCTCTTCGTGGACATTTTGCTAAGGCTTCTGTTGAGCCTAAAGCCAAAATAGCAGAGTTTCGTGTTAGTCCCGATAATCTTCTTGATATCGGTACCGAAATTACAGTGGAACACTTTGTTCCAGGACAAAGAGTCGATGTGACGGGGACCAGTATTGGTAAGGGGTTTGCTGGTGTTATGAAACGGCATAATTTTGGTGGACACCGTGCTTCCCATGGTAATTCGATCACCCATCGTGCTCATGGTTCTACGGGGCAGTGCCAAGATCCTGGTAAAGTTTTTAAAGGTAAGAAAATGGCTGGCCATATGGGGCAAGTGCGTGTAACAACACAGAATATTGAAGTTGTTTCCACTGATATTGAGCGTGGTTTAATTTTAGTGCGTGGAGCTGTTTCTGGTTCTAAAGGCTCTTGGATTTTGGTGCGGGATGCTGTGAAAAAACCTCTTCCTGATAATGCTCCAAAACCTGCTGGTGTCCGCCGTCTTGTGAAGGAGAAAGCGGAAATGACTACTCCGGTAGCTGCAGCCTCTGAAGTTGAGGGAGCCTAATAATGGATCTTGTAATTAAAACTCTTGATGGTAAAGAAGCTGGCAAATTAAAGGTTTCTGAAGCTATTTTTGATCTTGTTCCGCGTGAGGATATTTTACAACGTGTTGTTCGTTGGCAGCTTGCACGTCGTCAGCAGGGGACTCATCAATCCCAAGGACGTTCTGATGTATCGCGAACAGGGGCAAAGATGTTTAAACAAAAAGGGACTGGTCGCGCTCGACATTCATCTGCACGTGCGCCACAGTTTAGAGGTGGTGGGAAGGCGCATGGGCCAGTGGTTCGTAGCCATGCGCATGATCTTCCTAAAAAGATTCGTGCTCTTGGATTGCGTCTTGCTTTATCTGCAAAATTAAAAGCAAGAGATTTAATTATTGTAGATGAATTGAGTGTTAAGGATGCTAAAACGAAAATGCTTGTTTCTCATTTTTCTAAGCTTGGATTTAATAACGCTCTCTTGATTGATGGTAAAGAGATTGATATTAAGTTTTTTCGTGCAGCGTCTAATATTCCTAATATTGATATTTTACCTATTCAGGGAATTAATGTTTATGATATTTTGCGTCGCAGCAAACTTGTTTTATCAAAGGCAGCTGTTGAGGCTCTTGAGGAGCGTTTTAAATGACAGATCTTCGCCATTATGATATAATTATTAGTCCAGTTATTACTGAAAAGTCGACTATGATTTCTGAATATAATCAAGTTGCCTTTAATGTCGCGCCGAAAGCGACGAAGCCTGAGATTAAAGCTGCTGTTGAAGCGCTTTTTAGCGTAAAAGTTAAAGCAGTTAACACGGTAGTCCGTAAGGGTAAAGTGAAGCGTTTCAAAGGTATTGTTGGTCGGCAGAGTGATGTCAAAAAAGCGATCGTAACTCTGGTCAGTGGTCAGACTATCGACGTTTCGACAGGTCTTTAAAGAGGCTCGGAGATAGGAATAATGGCACTTAAGCAATTTAATCCAACGACACCTGGGCAGCGTCAGCTTGTTATTGTAGAACGCTCTTATCTTTATAAGGGAAAACCTGTAAAGATATTAACTGAAGGTTTGTCTTCAAAGGGTGGTCGTAATAATCGCGGTCGTGTTACTGCTCGTTTTCAAGGTGGTGGGCATAAACGGAGTTATCGGTTTGTTGACTTTAAACGTCTTAAACGTGATGTTTCGGCAAAAGTTGAGCGTTTAGAGTATGATCCTAATCGTACTGCTTTTATCGCTTTAATTCGCTATGAGGATGGGCAATTGAGTTATATCCTTGCGCCACAGCGTCTGGGTGTTGGTGATTCTGTTGTCTCTGGTTTAAATGTTGATGTTAAACCAGGAAATGCTATGCCCCTTGGGAATATGCCGGTAGGTACGATTATTCATAATGTTGAAATGAAGCCAGGAAAAGGGGGGCAGATTGCACGTTCAGCAGGTACTTATGCGCAGTTGGTTGGACGAGATCATGGTATGGCTATTCTTCGTTTAAATTCTGGTGAACAGCGGTTGGTTCCTAGCAGCTGTTTTGCAACTGTTGGGGCTGTTTCAAATCCTGATCATGGGAATATTAATGATGGTAAGGCGGGTCGATCACGTTGGCGTGGTAAACGTCCACATGTTCGTGGCGTTGCTATGAATCCAGTTGATCATCCGCACGGTGGTGGTGAAGGTCGTACATCGGGGGGGCGTCATCCAGTGTCTCCTTGGGGTAAGCCTACAAAAGGTAAGCGTACGCGCTCCAATAAAGCCACTGATAAGTTTATTATGCGTACGCGTCATCAGCGCAAGAAATGAGAAAGGTAGTCTGAAGTGGTTCGTTCAGTTTGGAAAGGTCCGTTTGTTGACGGCTATCTTCTTGGTAAAGCAGAGAAGGTACGTGCAAGTGGGCGCAATGAAGTTATAAAAATATGGAGTCGTCGCTCTACTATTTTGCCGCAGTTTGTTGGTTTAACTTTTGGTGTTTACAACGGTAATAAGCATATTCCTGTTTCTGTTTCTGAAGAGATGGTTGGACATAAGTTTGGTGAGTTCGCTCCTACCCGGACTTATTATGGTCATGGTGCCGATAAAAAAGCGAAGAGGAAGTAGGAATGGGAAAAGCTAAGGTTCCGCGCCAGCTTAAAGATAATGAAGCAAAAGCTGTTACACGGACGATTCGTGTTAGTCCGCAAAAGCTTAATTTAGTTGCTGCGATGATTCGCGGTAAAAGAGTTAATGTGGCGCTCGCTGATTTGATGTTTTCGCGCAAACGTATTGCTGGTACTGTGAAAAAAACGCTTGAATCAGCAATTGCAAATGCAGAGAATAACCACGATCTTGATATTGATTCGCTTGTTGTTGCAGAAGCTTATGTTGGTAAGTCGATAGTGATGAAACGTTTTCATGTTCGTGGTCGAGGGCGTGCGAGTAGAATTGAGCGTCCATTTTCACATCTTACTGTTATTGTTCGTGAAGTTACCGAAAAAGTGGAGGCCGCGTAATGGGTCAGAAGATCAATCCAATAGGGCTTCGTCTTGGTGTTAATCGGACTTGGGATTCTCGTTGGTACGCTGATAGTGGTGAATATGGACGTCTTCTTCATGAAGATTTGAAAATTCGTTCGTATGTGCTTGAAGAACTTAAACAGGCGGCCATTTCTAAGGTTGTTATTGAGCGTCCTCATAAAAAGTGTCGTGTTACGATTCATTCTGCACGTCCTGGTTTGATTATTGGTAAAAAAGGTGCTGATATCGAAAAGCTTCGTCGTAAGCTTTCAGAGATGACCAATGCTGAAACTTCATTGAATATTGTGGAGATTCGTAAACCGGAGATTGATGCTACAATTATTGCACAATCAATTGCTCAACAGTTAGAGCGTCGTGTTGCTTTTCGTCGTGCAATGAAGCGTGCTGTTCAGTCTGCTATGCGTCTTGGTGCGGAAGGTATTCGTATCAATTGTTCTGGCCGTCTTGGTGGTGCTGAAATTGCTCGTATGGAATGGTATCGTGAAGGTCGTGTTCCACTTCATACCTTGCGTTCTGATGTTGATTACGGTACAGCAGAAGCTAAGACTGCCTATGGTATTTGTGGTATTAAAGTTTGGGTCTTTAAGGGTGAGATTCTTGAACATGATCCGATGGCTTCAGAGCGTCGTGCTACGGAAGTTGATCAATCTGGTTCTTCATCGAATCGTCGCCGCGAAAGTGCTTAGTTTTTGAGATTGAACTAAATTTGGAGTAGAGAACAATGTTGCAGCCAAAGCGCACAAAGTTCCGTAAACAGTTCAAGGGCCGTATTCACGGTGTTGCGAAGGGTGGTACGGATTTGAATTTCGGTGCCTACGGTTTGAAGGCGGTTGAGCCGGAGCGGGTTACTGCTCGTCAAATTGAAGCGGCGCGTCGTGCAATTACACGTTATATGAAACGTTCTGGTCGTGTGTGGATTCGCATTTTTCCAGATCTTCCAGTTACATCTAAACCGACTGAAGTTCGTATGGGTAAAGGTAAGGGAAGTGTTGATTATTGGGCTGCGCGTGTTGCTCCTGGACGTATCATGTTTGAACTTGATGGCGTTCCTGAAGATATTGCACGTGAAGCGCTGAGGTTGGGTGCTGCAAAGTTACCTATAAAGACGCGTTTCATCCAGCGTATTGCTGAATAAAGAGGTTAAGCGATGAGAGCCACAGAATTACGGGCGCAAACGCTCGACCAAATGAAAGATGAATTGGCTAAGTTGAAAAAAGAGCAATTTAATTTGCGCTTTCAAAAAGCAACTGGACAATTAGAAAAGACTGCGCGCGTTAAACAAGTCCGTCGTGATATTGCGCGTGTTAAAACTTTTCTTCGTCAAAAGATAAGTGAAAGTAAGGTTTAAGGAAAATAAGAGATGCCTAAACGCGTTTTGCAGGGTGTTGTTATTAGCGACAAAAGCGATAAAACTGTCGTTGTCAAAGTTGAGCGTCGTTATTCTCATCCGCTTCTTAAGAAGACTGTTCGGCAGTCTAAAAATTATAAAGCGCATGACGAAAACAACCAATTCAGGATTGGGGATCAAGTTTCTATTCAAGAATCTAAACCAATTTCGAAAGATAAATGTTGGATTGTTTTAAAGGACAATGTAGCGTAATTAGTAAGTTTATTGTTTTAGAATTTAATAGTGGTTTTTCGTTAATAAATTTGAGGACGATAGCTTTATCGTTATTTGGCAGGCAAATCCGAGTATGTAAAAGATACAATCGGATGTATATGTTAAGAGAAGGTGGCCAGTCATGATTCAGATGCAAACAAACCTCGACGTTGCTGATAATTCTGGTGCTCGTCGTGTCATGTGCATCAAGGTGTTAGGCGGTTCAAAGCGAAAATATGCTTCGGTCGGTGACATTATTGTTGTTTCGGTTAAGGATGCTATTCCTCGTGGCCGTGTTAAAAAGGGTGATGTTATGAAAGCTGTTGTGGTTCGTACTGCTAAGGATATTCGTCGTGCAGATGGTAGTGTCATTCGTTTTGATAGTAATGCTGCGGTTTTAGTAGATAATAAAAAAGAGCCGATTGGTACGCGTATCTTTGGACCTGTTCCTCGTGAATTGCGTGGTAGGAATCATATGAAGATCATCTCTCTCGCTCCTGAAGTGCTGTAAGGAGTAGATGTTATGCAGAAGATTCGAAAAGGTGATAGAGTTGTTGTTTTATCCGGTAAGGATAAAGGATGTAGTGGTGAAGTAATTAAGGTTAATCCGAAAGATAATAAGGCTTTTGTTCGTGGGGTTAATATGATTAAACGTCATCAACGTCAAACGCAGAAGCAAGAAGCTGGAATTATTTCTAAGGAAGCTCCAATTCATCTGTCTAATTTGGCGATTGCTGATCCTAAAGATGGTAAGCCTACACGTGTAGGCTTTCGTATGAATGCAGATGGTAATAAAGTGCGTTTTGCCAAGCGTTCGGGAGAGTTGATTAATGGCTGAGGAAAGACAAATACCGCGTATGAAAGCGCATTATTTTGAAGTGATCCGTAAAACACTTCAAGAAAAGTTTAATTACAAAAATGCGATGCAAATTCCGCGGATTGATAAAATTGTGATAAATATGGGGATAGGTGAAGCGACTGCTGATTCGAAAAAGCCTTCTCTTGCTGCTGAGGATTTAGGGCTTATAACAGGTCAGAAGGCCGTTATTACGCGTGCACGTAATTCTATTGCAACCTTTAAGGTTCGTGAAGGAATGCCTCTTGGGGCTAAAGTTACATTGCGTAAAGATCGTATGTTTGAGTTTTTAGATCGTCTTGTTACGATTGCTCTTCCGCGGGTTCGTGACTTTCGTGGTTTAAATCCAAAAAGCTTTGATGGTCGTGGCAATTTTGCTATGGGTATTAAAGAACACATTGTGTTTCCAGAAATTAACTATGATAAAGTTGATCAAATTTGGGGCATGGATATTATCGTTTGTACGACAGCAAAAACGGATGATGAAGCTCGTGAACTATTGCGTGCTTTTAATTTTCCTTTTCGTTCGTAACGGCAAACGTAGCGAGGTGAAATTATGGCCAAAGTAAGTGCCGTTGAAAAAAATAAACGTCGTGAGGTGATGGTGAAGTGTTATGCTGCACGTCGTGCACGTTTGAAAGCAATAGTGATGGATCAGAAGGTTTCTCTTGAGGAACGCTTTAAAGCTTCCGTTCAATTAGCAGAATTGCCACGTAATTCTGCAAAAGTTCGTGTTCGTAATCGCTGTGAGGTTTCAGGTCGTCCACGGGCTTATTACCGTAAGTTAAAAATGTCGCGAATTGCATTGCGTGAACTTGGCTCTGTGGGCCATATCCCTGGTATTGTAAAGTCTAGTTGGTAAGAGGAGATTATTCAATGTCTATGTCAGATCCTCTTGGTGATATGTTAACGCGTATTCGTAATGCACTTGGTCGTAAAAAAGGCAAAGTGGTTACTCCAGCTTCGAAGCTTCGTGCACACGTTCTTGATGTTTTGCAGTCAGAGGGTTATATTCGGGGATATAATCGCGTTGATTTAGGTGATGGAAAAGCTGAAATTGAAATTGAATTGAAGTATTTTGAAGGGCTGGCTGCTATTCGTGAGATTTCACGTGTGTCAAAGCCAGGTCGTCGTGTGTATGTTTCTGCTAAGTCACTTCCGCAGGTGGCAAATGGTTTAGGTATTTCGATTTTATCGACTCCTAAAGGCGTTATGGCGGATCATGAAGCGCGTGAACAGAATGTTGGTGGAGAACTCCTTTGTCGTGTTTTCTAAGTTATGTCAAGAAAACGGAAGAAAAATTAGGTTAGAACAATGTCTCGTATTGGAAAGAAACCCATTTCAATTCCTTCTGGAGTTACTGCTACTGTTGAAGGTCAGCTGGTTAAGGCAAAAGGTCCAAAAGGTGAACTCAGTTACGTCGTTAATGATGAAGTCTTAGTCAAACTTGAGGAAAATGTTATATCAGTTGCGCCGCGGGATCAATCAAAAGATGCGCGCTCTAAATGGGGTATGTCGCGCTCAATGATTGAAAACATTTTTTGTGGTGTAAAAGATGGTTTTGAAAAGAGGTTGGAAATCAATGGGGTTGGTTATCGTGCTGCTTTGCAGGGTAAGGATGTTCAACTATCTTTAGGTTTTTCGCATGATGTGGTTTATAAAGTTCCATCAGGTGTTACTGTAACTGTTCCTAAACCCACGGAGATTGTTATTTCTGGAATTAATAAACAGCAAGTTGGGCAAGTCGCAGCAGAGATTCGCGAGTATCGTAGACCTGAGCCTTATAAGGGTAAAGGCGTTAAACATGCAGATGAACATATCTTCCGTAAAGAAGGTAAAAAGAAATAAGGATTTTGTATTATGGTTTCATCTAAGGACATTATCCGGCGTCGTGCAAGACGTGTTCGTCGTAGGATCAAAATGGTTTCTCATAATCGTCCTCGACTTAGTATTTATCGTTCAAATCAGAATATCTATGCTCAAGTTATCGATGATTTACGGGGATGTACACTTGTTTCAGCTTCTACTCTTGAAAGTGATTTAAAGAAGTCGTTAAAGAGTGGTGCTGATAAAGAAGCTGCTTTTGCTGTTGGTAAGTTAATTGCTGAACGTGCGAAGAAAGTTGGTGTGAGCGACGTGGTTTTTGATCGTGGAGCCTATGTGTACCACGGTCGTGTCAAGGCTTTGGCTGAAGCTGCTCGTGAAGGTGGTTTGAATTTCTAAAATTTCCTCTTTATGAATGCGTAAGGAGAGTTTAGAGTATTTCGTTTAGGTTCTTCTGGTTTGATGAGGAGCTTTATTATCGTGCTTCCGGAAAAGAAAAAGGAATGAGGAATGGCACAAAAAGAACGTAGTGAAAGAGAAGAACGCGATAATGAGTTTGTCGATAGGCTCGTTCATATTAATCGTGTTGCTAAAGTTGTAAAGGGTGGACGGCGTTTTGGTTTTGCTGCTCTTGTTGTTGTTGGAGATCAAAAAGGGCGTGTGGGTTTTGGTCATGGTAAAGCTCGTGAAGTTCCGGAAGCTGTTCGTAAAGCAACGGAATCTGCAAAGCGTGGGATGATTTATGTTCCGCTTCGGTCTGGACGCACATTGCATCATGATCTTGAAGGTCGTCACGGAGCGGGGCGTGTTTTATTGCGTTCAGCTTCTGCGGGTACTGGGATTATTGCTGGGGGGCCGATGCGGGCTATTTTTGAAGCTCTTGGTATGCAGGATGTTGTTGCAAAATCATTAGGATCTTCGAACCCTTATAACATGGTTCGTGCAACATTTGATGCATTGAAACATCAAATGCATCCTCGAGATATTGCTGCTCAGCGTGGTATAAAATACTCAACTTTGCAGGCGCGTCGTCGCCATTTAGTTGATGTAGAAGGGTAGTTTCTGAGATTATCAGAAAAGGAATTAGGAAATGGTTCAAAAAAAATCTCAGAGTGGTAAAACTGTGATAGTAGAGCAAATTGGAAGCCCTATTCGGAAATCACAGATTCAGCGTGCAACCTTAAAAGGGCTTGGATTAAATAAGATGCGTCGGCGGCGTGTTTTAGAAGATACACTTTGTGTACGGGGTATGATTGCTCAGGTTCGGCATCTTGTTCGCGTTATAGATGAAGATTAAGGGTTGCAGGAGTATTAGATATGAAACTCAATGAACTGCGTGATTGCGAAGGCGCAACAAAAAATCGTAAGCGTGTTGGACGAGGAATTGGCTCGGGTATTGGTAAGACTGGTGGTCGCGGTGTCAAAGGACAAAGGTCACGTTCTGGTGTTTCCCTTAATGGTTTTGAAGGTGGGCAAATGCCTATCTATCGTCGTTTACCGAAACGTGGATTTAAGAATTTCTTTGCCAAAACCTATAATGAAGTTTCTTTGGGACGTATTCAGTTAGCCGTTGATGCAGGAAAGTTGGATATTGAAAAGCCTGTTGATATGATTGCTTTGAAAGAGGCTGGTATTATTCGTCGTAAAAAGGATGGGGTTCGTCTTCTTTCTGATGGTGATTTGAAAGCTAAGATTATCTTTCATGTTTCTGGAGCTTCAGAAGCTACTCGTGTTAAAGTTGAAAAAGTGGGTGGTCAGATTATTTTTCCTGATGTTGTTCAATAATTTTTTTGATATGAGTAGAGATCTGAAGAAGGGTTATATATATTCTGCAAAATATTTTGTGTGGAATTTTTTAAGTTCCGCATTTATTCTTGTATAAAGATATGAGTTTTAGGGTTATACTTCTGTGATTTAAAGAACTGGAGTGTGAAGTGGAGACGTTTTATGGCATCAGCAGCAGAGCAATTTGCTTCCAATATAAACTTCGGTACCTTTTCGCGTGCAACTGAATTAAAGAAACGCATCTGGTTTACTCTGGCGGCACTTCTTGTCTATCGTTTTGGCACTTATATCTCTCTTCCAGGTATTAATATTGATGCTTTACGGCAAACCTTTGAACATCATGCATCAGGTGTATTAGGACTCTTTAATATGTTTGCAGGGGGTGCTGTTGGGCGTATGGCGATTTTTGCGCTGGGTATCATGCCTTATATCTCAGCATCTATTATTGTACAGTTGTTAACATCTATTATTCCTTCTTTGGAGACTCTTAAAAAAGAAGGGGAATTAGGTCGTAAGATTATTAATCAGTATACGCGTTATGTAACAGTTGTATTGGCAATTCTACAAGCTTTCGGTATCGCGGTTGCGCTTGAAAGCGGTATAGGGACAGGGCTTCAAATTGTTTTAGAACCAGGTCTGATGTTTCGTATCTCTTCTGTTATTACACTTGTTGGTGGGACAATGTTTCTCATGTGGCTTGGCGAGCAAATTACGTCACGCGGTGTTGGTAATGGGGTTTCTCTCATCATTTTTACAGGAATTGTAGCTAACTTTCCTTCTACTTTTGCTCAGCTTTTGACAGCTCATAGCCAAGCTGATTTATCAACTTTTCTTTTAATAGGAATCGTCCTTATTGCTGTTTTGGTTATCGGACTTATTGTTTTTATAGAGCGTGCGCAACGGCGAATTCTTATTCAGTACCCGAAGCGTCAGGTTGGTAATCAAATGTTTCAAGGCGATATGTCGCATCTTCCTTTAAAGTTGAATACTGCTGGTGTTATTCCACCTATTTTCGCTTCATCTTTATTGTTATTACCAGCCACTATTAATAACTTTTCTGATAAAATGCCACAATGGGTTCAGGCTATTTCTTATTCTCTTGGTCATGGACAGCCACTTTATATGATCGTTTATGCATTTTTAATGGCGTTTTTCTGCTTTTTTTATACGGCGATAGTGTTTAATCCAAGTGATACTGCAGATCAGTTGAAAAAACATTCTGGTTTTATTCCAGGGATTCGTCCAGGTGAACGCACAGCCCAATATATTGATTACGTTTTGACACGTATTACTGTTGTGGGGGCTCTTTATATCATCTTGGTTTGTTTGTTGCCTGAATTTATGATATCTGCATTACAGGTTCCTTTTTATCTTGGGGGGACGTCCTTGTTGATTGTTGTTACTGTCACACTTGATACAGTTGCTCAAATTCAGGGATACCTTGTTGCTCACCAATATGAAGGGTTGATAAAAAAATCAAAACTTCGTGGAGGTAGAAGGAATCGATGAGGGTTATTCTTTTAGGTCCTCCTGGAGCGGGGAAAGGGACGCAAGCTAAAATGTTGACTGAGGAATATAACATTCCTCATTTATCAACAGGGGATATGTTGCGTGAGGTTATTACTAAAGAAACGGAAATTGGTAAAAAAACTAAGAGTATTATAAGCTCTGGTGCTTTAGTTCCTGATAGCATTGTTAATCAAATCGTATCAGATCGGATTGATGAAACTGATTGTATAAATGGTTTTGTTTTGGATGGGTATCCACGAACTGTGCAGCAGGCAGAAGCGTTACAACAGATACTAGAGTTAAAAAATATGCAGCTTGATGCTGTTATTGAGTTGTGTGTTGATGAAGAAGTGTTGATTGAACGTATGAAGATGCGTGTTCAGGAAACAATAGCGGCTGGTGGACAGGTTCGTTTAGATGACAATCCTGTTGTTTTTGCAAAAAGATTAGTAGAATATCGTGAAAAAACAGCTCCCTTATCAAAATTTTATTCGGAGAGGGGAATGTTAAAGGTCGTTGATGGAATGATTGGTATTACTGAAGTGGCACGTATGATTAGAGGGTTTCTTTCATAAGATTTTTTTTAGAAGTAAATGAAAAGAGTTGACTTTTGAGATGAAATCTATCACAAACAAATTCAATTTATTTCAGTGAAATAAGAGGATTCGGAAGAATTTTGTTCTGAGTCTATTTTTTTTGTAAGGTACATCAGGTATTTGATGCCAATTTGTCAACATAACTAAGGAGAGTGAACGTGGCTCGTATTGCTGGAGTCAATATCCCGACAAATAAGCGTGTAATTATTGCACTTCAATATATCCACGGGATTGGACCAAAATTTGCTCAGGAAATTATTGAACGGGTTGGCATTCCTATAGGGCGTCGTGTGCATGAGCTTTCAGATGCCGAAGTGTTGCAGATTCGTGAGGCGATAGATCAGGGCTATCAAGTTGAAGGTGATCTTCGTCGTGAAGTGGCTATGAATGTTAAGCGTTTGATGGACCTTGGTTGTTATCGTGGATTGCGGCATCGTCGGTCTTTGCCTGTCCGAGGACAGCGTACGCATACGAATGCTCGTACGCGTAAGGGGCCTGCTAAAGCAATTGCCGGTAAAAAGAAATAAGGGCATTTGTATAAGGTTTTTTATATATTCTTTTTTTGTTCTATTTGTTTGACAAGGAAAAGTAAGGTGGAGCTGCTGATGTTACGGCAGTGATGAGATCGTTGAAAGGGAAATTATGGCCAAGGAAGCCACACGTGTTCGTCGTCGCGAACGTAAAAATATTTCATCGGGTGTTGTACATATTAATTCAACATTTAATAACACAATGATTACTATTACTGATGCTCAGGGAAATGCGATTGCATGGTCGTCTGCTGGTGCTCAGGGATTTAAAGGGGCCCGTAAATCTACACCTTTTGCCGCTCAAGTTGCTGCGGAAGATTGTGCGAGAAAAGCGCAAGAGCATGGTATGCGTTCTTTGGAAGTTGAAGTTTGTGGTCCTGGTTCAGGGCGTGAATCTGCTCTACGTGCGTTGCAATCTGTTGGTTTTGTCATTACTTCTATTCGTGATGTAACACCAATTCCTCATAATGGATGTCGTCCTCGAAAAAGACGGCGTGTTTAATTGGGTGTTGTTTTTTTGTTGTCGGAGATTTCTCTGATGTTCACATTGGTCGTTACGATTGAATGGTAACGGAACTAAAGAACGGGAATAAAAATATGATCCAGAAAAACTGGCAGGAACTTATTAAACCCAATAAGGTTGAGTCATGTGCGCATGATAATCCAAATATTACGAGCGTGATTGCTGAACCTCTTGAGCGGGGCTTTGGCTTAACGTTAGGAAATGCGCTTCGTCGTGTTTTGTTATCTTCGCTTCGTGGTGCGGCTATTACTGCTGTGCAGATTGACGGTGTCTTACATGAATTTTCGTCAATTCCTGGTGTTCGTGAAGATGTTACAGATATTATTTTGAATATCAAAGAGATTGCGCTTCGTATGCAAGAAGAGGGGCCTAAGCGTGTCGTTGTTTATAAAGAGGGTCCTGGTGTTGTGAGAGCGGGAGATATCAATACCGTTGGAGATATGGAAATTCTAAATCCAGATCATGTTATTTGTACTCTTGATGAAGATGCTGAAATTCGTATGGAGTTTATTGTCAATACAGGAAAAGGCTATGTTCCATCTGATCGTAATTGTGTTGATGATGCACGCATAGGACTTATTCCAATTGATAGTCTCTATTCACCAATTCGTAAAGTGTCTTATAAGGTAGAAAATACGCGTGAAGGTCAAGTTCTGGATTATGATAAATTAACGTTGACGATTGAAACAAATGGTGCTGTTAATGGAGAAGATGCTGTTGCTTTTGCCGCACGTATTCTTCAAGATCAATTGTCGTTATTTATCAACTTTGAAGAGCCACAGAAGGAGGCTGTTGAAGAGACTGATTCTGAGCTTTCTTTTAATCCTGCACTTCTCAAAAAAGTGGATGAATTAGAACTTTCAGTTCGTTCAGCAAATTGTCTTAAGAATGATAATATTGTTTATATTGGTGATCTTATTCAAAAAACGGAGTCTGAAATGCTTCGGACACCAAATTTTGGTCGCAAGTCGTTGAATGAAATTAAAGAAGTCTTAGCATGTATGGGGTTACATCTTGGAATGGAAATTCCTGCATGGCCGCCTGAAAACATTGATGATCTTGCTAAACGCTATGAAGATCAGTATTAAAATTAGAATTTAAGGAGAGGGCTTATGCGCCATAGTAAGTCAGGCCGCAAGTTGAATCGGACTGCCAGTCACCGTAAAGCGATGTTTGCAAATATGGCAACTTCGTTGATCGAGCATGAGCAGATTGTAACAACATTGCCAAAGGCTAAGGAAATTCGTCCTATTGTTGAAAAACTCGTTACTCTTGGTAAGCGTGGTGGTTTGCATGCGCGTCGACAAGCAATTGCAGCACTTCGTGATGCAGGGAAGGTTGCAAAATTATTTGATACGCTTGCGCCACGTTATGCATTGCGCAATGGTGGGTATTTACGGATTATGAAAGCAGGGTTTCGTACCGGTGATAATGCGCCCATGGCTGTTATAGAATTTGTTGATCGTGATGTCGAAGCGAAAGGGGCTGGGGATCGCGCTCGTATGGAAGCTTCTGAGAATGAAAAGGAAACTTCTTCGTAAAGTTTTTTTATTCTGTTGAATTTTTAAAGGCCGCCTTGTCTTGGGCGGTTTTTTTGCGGGAATTTTTAAGTTATTTTACTTGAAAAATAGATGCAGAGAGAAAATTATAGGATATTGAATTATCTGATTTTTATAATATTTATTATTTAAATAAGTTGTTTTTATTCTCTATTATGAAATATTAATAAGAGAGCCTTAATTTGCGGGGATGTGTTTTTTTAATTCTATTAATTTTCAACAGAATATGCTGATTTTATAAGGAGTAGATTATGAGGTATTCTTTTTGGGTGCGGCTTTTTTTAGCGATTATGATACCGATATCGTTTGATCATGCATATGCTCATATCCCTCAAACACAAAAAGAAATCACTCTTTCATTTGCTCCGTTAGTTAAAAAGACAGTTCCATCTGTTGTAAATATTTATGCAGCTCGACAAATTAGAGCACGATCACCTTTTGAGGGTGATCCATTTTTTGAGCAATTTTTTGGTCGTTTTCAAAATAATTTTCCTGTCCGTAAGCAATCGTCATTAGGATCAGGGGTGATTGTTGATGCACGGGGTTTGATTGTTACAAATTACCACGTCATTAAAGATGCAAGCGAAATTAAAGTGGCTTTTTCTGATGGGCGCGAGTTTGAGAGCAAGATCGTACTCAAAGATGAAGCAACTGATATTGCTGTTCTTGAAGTTGATGCAAAAGATGCTCAATTTCCCGTTTTACCTTTGGGAAATTCTGATGCTGTTGAAGTTGGTGATCTTGTTCTTGCTATTGGTAATCCTTTTGGTGTTGGTCAAACGGTTACTAGTGGAATTGTTTCAGCGCAAGCGCGTACACGTGTTGGAATTTCTGATTTTGACTTTTTTATTCAAACAGACGCTGCCATTAATCCAGGGAATTCTGGTGGCGCTTTAATTGATATGAAAGGTGAGTTAATCGGGATTAATACGGCTATTTATTCGCGTTCGGGTGGTTCTGTAGGGATTGGTTTTGCTATTCCAGTTAATCTTGTAAAAGTGATGCTTGATACTGTTAAACGCGGTGGAAAATATTTTGTGCCGCCTTATATTGGGGCATCTTTTCAAAATGTTACGCCTGATATTGCTGGTGGGTTAGGTTTAGAACGTCCCTATGGTGCTCTTATTGTTGAAGTTATCAAAGATAGTCCCGCTGAAAAAGCTGGTTTGAAAGTGGGCGATGTCATTTTGAGTGTGCAGGGGATGCGCGTTGATAGTCCAGATAGTCTTGGGTATCGTTTGATGATCGCGGGCATTGGGCATAGTCTTGATTTAGAATATTTACGAAGTGCAAAAACTTTAAAAACACAAATAATGCTTTCATCGATTTCGGAAACTGAATTTTTAAAATCTGAAAGAATTACGGGTGAAAATCCTCTTGCTGGTGCTGAAGTGTTAGATTTAACGCCGCAAAATAGTCGACGTTTTAATCTTCCTATATCTGCAAAAGGTGTTGTGATTACTAATCTTGATGAAATGAGCAATGCTGCTGGAATTTTTCGGTCAGGAGATATTCTACGTGTGGTCAATGGCCATAAAATTCAAACAGTTCATCAATTGAAAAAGATTCTTATGCAAGCTCGTTCGCGTACTTGGCAATTGGAATATGAACGTGATGGTATGTATATTCGCCAATTTATTCGTTGAGGTTTTTTTTTGAAGAAAGATTTTTTTACTTCGTCGTTTGATCTTCAAATTCATAAAAATCGGCCACTTGCAGAAAGAATGCGCCCTTGTTCTCTCAATGATGTTGTGGGACAAAAGCATTTGATTGGAGAGGATGGTTTGCTTTCACGTATGGCGGCAACTGGTTCAATTGGATCGATGATTTTTTGGGGGCCTCCAGGGACGGGAAAAACGACTGTTGCACGTTTGTTAGCGCTTGAAACAAATTTTGCGTTTGAACAAGTTTCTGCTATTTTTACAGGCGTTTCTGAACTTAAAAGGATTTTTGAAGGTGCACAGAGACGTTTTATCTCTGGAGATAAAACTCTTTTGTTTGTTGATGAAATTCATCGGTTTAATCGTGCACAGCAGGATAGTTTTCTTCCTGTTATGGAAGAAGGTACTGTGGTACTTATAGGAGCAACAACCGAAAATCCTTCTTTTGAGCTTAATGCTGCTCTTCTTTCGCGGGCACGCGTTTTGACATTTTTTCCCCATGATCATGAAAGTTTGAACATGCTTTTGAGGCGCGCTGAAGAAGTGGAGGGAAAATGTCTACCCTTGGATAATGATGCTAGAGACGTTTTGATAGAAATGTCTGATGGTGATGCACGGGTAGCATTGACATTGGCAGAGGAAGTTTGGTCTATTACACCATCGGGAGAAATTCTTGATGTTGTTGCTTTGCAAAAAGTTATTCAGCGCCGTGCGCCCATTTATGATAAAGGACGAGATGGGCATTATAATCTCATTTCAGCTTTGCATAAATCTGTTCGTGGATCTGATCCTGATGCAGCGCTTTATTATTTAGCACGTATGTTGGATGCTGGTGAAGATCCTCTCTATATTGGGCGAAGATTGGTTCGTATGGCTGTTGAAGATGTTGGTTTGGCAGATCCTCAAGCTCTTGTCATTTGTAATGCGGCAAAAGACGCCTATGATTATTTAGGATCACCGGAAGGAGAACTGGCTTTGGCACAGGCATGTCTTTATGTTGCAACTGCGCCAAAGTCAAACGCAACATATCTCGCGTATAAAGCAGCATTGTATTGTGCTCGCAAAAATGGCTCTTTGCCGCCTCCTAAGCATATTCTTAATGCACCTACGAAATTTATGAAGGAGGAAGGGTATGGAGATGGTTATTGTTATGATCATGATGCACCAGATGCTTTTTCAGGGCAAGAGTACTTTCCTGAAAAACTTGGGCGTCAGAGTTATTATAAACCAGTTGAGCGTGGTTTTGAACGTGAAATTGTGAAACGTCTTGAATGGTGGAAACAATTGCGCCAAAAACGTAAAAATCAAAAATAACATTTAAATTGAAATACGTTTTTTATTGATTTTGAATTTATTGGTTATCCCTTATATAATTGTATGAACAATTTAGCTTATTTTTAGATACTTATTTCATTGCTCGTAGAGCAATTTTTTTATTGGTATCTTCAAAAACAGATATCTTTTTACAGATTCAAATTGAAAAAATATTTCATTAAAATATTAAACTACTTTGATTTTTATGATTTTAATTGGATGCAATATGGTGTGATTTTGATTGATGATGCGTTTTTATGTGATTAAGAGCTAGGGGAGCTTTTCTCTATTAAGGACTTAATCAAAGGGATAAACAGAAGGGCTATAGAACATTGTGTTGAAATTTAAATTGTTCCTTTTCTAGAGAGATATAAATGTGTTAACTTGCTCTCCTAGGAAGTATTGTTTTATTGGAATTTATTTTGTGTCATAAGATAAGCAATGCCAGTTCTTTATTGTGATGCTCATGGTATGTTATATGGACATAAGGTAGGGATAGGAATGCAAATAGTCTGTGAAAATCTAAACTCAAGACTTTAGTTAAATTAAAAGTACAGTGTAAAATTTAAGTGTTAGATTATTTATGAATCGGTCAAGGATATAGTCGTGGATAAAACAAAAGCTCTCGATGCTGCTCTCTCACAAATTGAACGTTCTTTTGGTAAAGGCTCAATTATGCGTCTTGGGCAAAAAGAGCAGGTTGTTGAAATTGAAACAGTTCCAACAGGGTCATTATCCTTGGATATTGCTTTAGGGATTGGTGGATTACCCAAGGGGCGCATTGTTGAGATTTATGGACCAGAAAGTTCTGGGAAAACAACATTGGCTCTCCATGCTATTGCTGAGGCACAGAAAAGTGGTGGGATTTGTGCTTTTATTGATGCAGAGCATGCACTTGATCCTATTTATGCGCGTAAGCTTGGTGTTGATTTAGAAAATTTGTTCATTTCTCAACCAGATACTGGTGAACAGGCATTGGAAATTACAGAGACGTTGGTTCGTTCTGGTGCAGTTGATGTGCTTGTTGTGGATTCTGTTGCAGCTTTAACACCGCGTGCGGAAATCGATGGTGAAATGGGGGATGCTTTGCCTGGATTGCAAGCGCGATTGATGAGTAAAGCATTGCGAAAATTAACAGCAGCGATTTTTCGCTCTAACTGTATGGTTGTTTTTATTAATCAAATTCGCATGAAAATTGGGGTGATGTTTGGTTCGCCTGAAACAACAACAGGGGGAAACGCTTTAAAGTTTTATGCTTCTGTTCGTTTGGATATTCGTCGCATTGGGTCTATTAAAGATAGGGATGCAATCGTTGGTAATCAGACGCGTGTTAAAGTGGTGAAAAATAAATTGGCACCTCCATTCAAACAGGTTGAGTTTGATATTATTTATGGTGAAGGCATTTCTAAAGTAGGTGAATTGATTGATTTGGGTGTTAAGGTTGGTATTGTGGAAAAATCTGGTGCATGGTTTTCTTATAATTCTCAGCGTTTAGGACAGGGGCGTGAAAATGCAAAGCAGTTTTTACGTGAACATGCGGAAGTTGCTACAGAAATTGAAGCTGCTTTGCGCCAAAATGCTGGTTTGATTGCCATTGAATTGTTAGAAAATGCAGGTTCAGAAAATACAGAGAGTGATGAAGCCATTTGATGGAGCGTTTTTTCATCTATAATTTTTTCCCTTTAAGATTTTTTCTGTTTTTATTTGTTTGAGTTTTTAAATATACAGTCATTTTTTCTCAATTTTTTTGAACAAATATTCCATTCTTTGATTAAATTGACTCCATGCGTGGCAAAGAGGATATTTAATGAGGGGGATTTTTCTTTTATGGTTTTGTACTGTATTGAGCAGGTGTCGGTATGAATAGTGTTAATAACATTCGGTCAACATTTTTGGATTATTTTCATCGTAATGGGCATAAAGTTCTTTCTTCTAGCCCACTTGTTCCACGTAATGATCCTACACTTATGTTTACAAATGCAGGAATGGTGCAGTTTAAAAATGTTTTTACTGGACTTGAAAAGTCCCCTTATAAGCAGGCAACAACGGCACAAAAATGTGTTCGTGCGGGTGGAAAGCATAATGATCTTGATAATGTTGGTTATACGGCACGCCATCATACATTTTTTGAAATGCTGGGTAATTTTTCTTTCGGTGATTATTTCAAAGAAGAAGCCATTTTTTTATCATGGAACCTTTTAACAAAAGAATTTTGTCTGCCAAAAGATAAACTGTTGGTGACAGTTTATCAGAGTGATGATGTTGCTGCTGAACTATGGCGTAAAATTTCAGGTCTTCCAGATGAAAAAATTGTCCGTATTGCGACGGCTGATAATTTTTGGGCGATGGGAGATACAGGACCCTGCGGTCCTTGTTCAGAGATTTTTTATGATCATGGTGATGAAATCTGGGGGGGGCCACCTGGAAGTGCTCATGAAGATGGGGATCGCTTTATTGAGATTTGGAATCTTGTTTTTATGCAGTATGAGCAGATTTCCAAGGAAGAACGTGTTGATTTACCTCATCCTTCTATTGATACAGGCATGGGGTTAGAGCGTATTGCTGCTGTTTTACAGGGTGTTCATGATAATTATGACATTGATCTTTTTCGTGCATTAATTGCTGCTTCAGAAGAAATTACAGGGATTGAGGCAAAGGGTGATTTTATTGCCAGCCATCGTGTCATTGCTGATCATCTTCGCTCGTGCGCATTTTTGATTGCTGATGGTGTTCTTCCTTCCAACGAAGGAAGAGGATATGTTTTACGTCGCATTATGCGTCGTGCTATGCGTCATGCCCATCTTCTTGGTGCTAAAGAGCCTTTAATGTGGCGGCTTTTGCCTGCTTTAATTCGCGAAATGGGACAAGCCTATCCTGAATTGGTGCGTGCTGAGTCTTTGATTTCAGAAATTTTGAAGTTAGAAGAAATACGCTTTCGTAAAACACTTGAACGAGGACTTGGTTTGTTAAATGAAGCGAGTAGTCTTCTTAAAGAGGGAGATCATTTAAATGGTGAAGTTGCTTTCAAGCTTTATGATACCTATGGTTTTCCGCTTGATTTGACGCAAGATATGCTTCGGCGTCGCGGAATATCTGTTGATGTTGATGCTTTTGATAAAGCGATGGAACACCAAAAAGAGGAAGCGCGTGCTCATTGGTCTGGTTCTGGTGAAGCTATAACGGAGACAATTTGGTTTTCTGTTCGTGATAAGGTAGGGGCGACAGAATTTTTAGGTTATGAAACAGAAAAAGCTGAAGGCATTCTTACGGCTCTTGTGTGTGATGGTAAAATTGTTGATCATATTTCTTCGGGGCAAAAAGCCATTCTTGTGGTAAATCAGACTCCTTTTTATGGTGAATCTGGCGGGCAAGTTGGTGATAGCGGTATCATTTCTGGTGAAGATTTTGTTTTTGAGGTGTATGATACTCAGAAAAAGGGTGATGGTGTTTTTATCCATATTGGAGAAGTAAAATCTGGTCAGGCATCGAGGTCTGATTGTGTAGAACTAACCGTTGATGGTATTCGTCGTAAAAAAATTCGTGCAAACCATTCTGCTACCCATTTATTACACGAGGCTTTACGGCAAATATTGGGGGACCATGTTACTCAAAAGGGTTCTCTTGTATCGCCAGATCGGTTGCGTTTTGATTTTTCTCATCCAAAATCTGTTTCTTTGGAAGAATTGAAAAAAATAGAAGATTTAGCCAATGAGATTGTTTTGCAAAATAGTAAGGTCGTAACGCATCTCATGGATGTGGATGAAGCCATTTCTAAAGGAGCCATGGCATTATTTGGTGAAAAATATGGTGATGAAGTTCGCGTTGTTTCTATGGGGAAGCAGTGTCACCAAGAGGGATTAAAAAAGCATTGGTCAATAGAGCTTTGTGGGGGCACACATGTGGAGCGAACAGGCGATATTGGTTTGATCCATATTGTTTCTGAAAGTTCTGTTTCGGCAGGAGTGCGTCGTATTGAGGCCTTAACTGGCCAAGAAGCACGTTTTTATCTTTGTCGCCAAGATGAGCGTATTCATGAGATCGCTGATCTTTTAAAAACGTCTTCTTCTGGTTTAGAAGAACGGGTGCGAATTTTGCTTGATGATCGTCGTAAACTTGAAAAAGAGTTGAATGATGTACGCAAAAAAATGGTGTTGAGTGGTGGTATAACAGAAAGTAGTCAAGATGATATTACAATCATTAATGGGCTTTCTTTTCTCGGACGCATTGTCAAAAATATTTTACCACGGGATCTTAAGGCATTCGTCGATTCTGGAAAAAAACAAATTGAGTCTGGAGTGGTTGCTTTTATTAGTGTTTCGGAGGATGGAAAAGGCAGTGCTGTTGTTGGCGTTACGGATGATTTAACGGATAAGTTGAATGCTGTTGATCTCGTTCGTATTCTTTCAGCTGTGCTTGGTGGTCGAGGTGGTGGTGGTCGTCCTGATATGGCGCAGGCTGGTGGTCCTGAGGGAAACAAGGCTAGTGAGGCATTTGCGGCACTAAAAGATTTTCTTGAAAAAAATTAAAGAATGAAATCATTCTGCATAGGTATTTTTCACATTGTTATATTTGGTTGGCATCTATGTATCATGAATATCTGTCTGGTGTATTTCTGAAATGCAGATACAGCGTAATTGGGGAAAATACAATTGTAAAGATAAAGACAGTGTTTGCCTTTATCACCACTTTATCATTTGGCTTTATAGCTTCCAAGTGTTTCAGGAGTCACCTTTTTAAGATAAGATAGATTATGCAGCACTTCATGCTTTACTGTGTATTCTTTTACTAGGAAGACTAGTTATTGTGTTGCTCTTATAGATTTTTTGAAGAAACATCTCTTTTTATGAAAGGAAAAATACAAGATTTATTGCATACGATTATCCTTATAAAGTTATAAGCTATCATTATTCGATTAGTTTTCAAATGAATAAAATTTCTTTCCTTGAAAAGGCTTATAAAAGAGTTGTTGTATCTTAGAAGCTATTATTTTCATTTTGCTTGTTATGTACAAGAAAACAGTTTTTTGGTTTATTATTAAAAGGTCTTGAAAGGAATATTCTCCTATCTTTATAAATCTTTATTTTAAGTTATAAAGTAATGAATTATCAATATAAATCAAAGGAATATAACATAAATATAAATATTTAGATTAATATCTAATTTATTTATGATAAAATTTCTTTAATATATTGAATTATAATGATAATTTATCGTTTTATCTTTTGAACAAGAGCTACGAATATTCGTAGGGTTTTATTATTTCAAATTCTGTGTATGTTAAATTAATCAAAACCACTCACGAATGTCGTTGTGAAATGGGCTTAAGAGCATTGAGAAATGTTTCTTAAAAAAAGTCATATGAATGTGCAAAACAATGATGTTCTGTTCTTTATGAGAGGACTATAAAGAACGTGATAAAAAAAGTGCAAAGCAATACATAATATTCATTATTTAAAAGATATTTCTTTAGTTCGTTTTGAAATTCGTAAAGCTAAGTTAAAAGAAGACGGTAAAACTGGAAATTGTTTTTACCTTTACATCTTTATATTTTCCCTAAATGAGAGTGTGTACTCGTCAATATGCACAGATATAGGGAAATATTTTTGTCCCAATCTAGTAAAATTGCAATAGCAGAGAAAATACTAAACTGTTTTAATATTTTTCTTAAATACCTAAAATGGATTGTAGCATTTTTAGAAATCTTTTTACTTGTATCATATAAGCACTCTTGTTATCTTGAGGAGGATTTTTTTGCATAAGATCTATGAAGAGTATCATTTTTATGATGCTATGGCTTCATGTAAGAGGATGACGTTTTCATTTTCTCCTTCTTTTTCTGATGGTTTGATTGTTAAACCACTGGCTTTTAAGAATTGAGAGAAACGGCCGCCTCTCTCGATTAATTCTTGAAAGCTTCCTTTTTCAATTAAATGACCATGTTCTAGAAAGAGGACTACATCAGCATTGCGTACTGTTGAGAGGCGATGTGCTATAATGAAAGTGGTGCGATTATGGCTTATGCAATCAAGGGCATTTTTGACACGTGCTTCTGTTTCAACATCAAGAGCGCTTGTTGCTTCATCTAGAATGAGAATAGGGGCATTTTTTAAAACAGCGCGTGCAATTGCTAGTCGCTGTTTTTCTCCACCTGATAATTGAGATCCTCGTTCGCCCACTATTGTGTTATAATAATCAGCTTTCTTTAGAATAAAATCGTGAGCTTCTGCTATTTTTGCTGCTTCATAAAGTTCTTCATTCGTTGCGCTCGCTTTTCCTATTGAAATATTGTCATGAATAGTACGGTTGAAAAGACCCGAGTCTTGAAATACTGTTGCTAGAGATTTGCGTAAAGATTCGCGATTGATCGAGCATATATTTATTCCATCAATGGAGATATGCCCAAAGGTAGGGTCGTATACGCGCTGCAACAGATTGATCAATGTTGTTTTTCCAGCCCCTGTTGGTCCTACAATCGCAACAGTTTGTCCTGCTTTAACCTCAAAAGAAATGTCAAAAACACCTTGAGAAGAATTTGGGAATTGATAGGTCACGTGATGAAATTGTATGGTGCCTTTAACATTTTGGAGGGAGGGAAGATTTTGCGGTTCGTTAATATGAAAGGTTGAGTCTTCCATTTCAAAAAATTCTTGCAGTTTTGCTTGTGAGGATATTGCACAGTGAATAAAATTGCTCATTTGGTCTAGGCGGCTAATCATGAGTTGTGCAAATCCAACAAAAGCAACGACTTCACCTACTCGTAATTGATCTTTTGCAACAAAAAAAGCTCCAAGGAGAAGAACACAAACGATTGAAATTGTTGAAGCCATTCGATTTAAGCCACTGGCGAGCGCCCACCAATTGAGAACAGGATTTTGTGCTTTAAGCAGAGCATTTGTATGTTGGTGCAGTATGGAAGTTTCTTCTTTTATTCGGTTATAACTTTGTACAATGGAAACATTAGAGATTGAATCATTGACATGTTTAAAAAGGTTATGATGATAGCATTCTACAGCGGCTTGTCCGTCTTTTGTTTTTCGCATCACTAAACGTGCAATTAATACATAGATGATGGCAAGCACAACCAAGACTATTGAAAGGCGCCAATTCATATTAAAGGCTATGGGGATGAGAACCAATAAGGCGACAAGCGTTGAGAGATGTTGACGCATAAAATCAAGCCATATGGTTGACATGGAATCTATAGCGCGCAAAAGTGTATGGAGTGCGTTAGACGTTCCGCGTTGTTGATGCCAAATTAACGGCATGGCAATGATACGTTCGAAAGATTCTGTTAAAACCGTTAAGCGACGTCTATGGGCTAAGCGGTCTGCACCGCGAGCAACAAGGACATAAGCGATAATATGTGAAAGTCCAAAACAAACCCAAATGGCAAGAGTAGAGATGATCCCTGTTTTTTCTGTAATAGAATCGATAACCCGTCCAAATAAAATAGGTTCTGCAATGGTGATAATCGCTAACATAACATTAGCGGTACAGATTAAAAGGGATGCATTTTTTTCTCTGTTTAGGTAAGTGAGAACACGTGCATAGGTTTTGAATAAGGACACTGTTAATTATCTCCATTCGCTGTTAAGCGTAAAGGCTATTGATTTTTTTATAACGCTTAAATTTTTAGCTAATAAAATTTGGACGTTAAGAAAAGGCAATTTTGGATACTAACTGTAATATGGTGTGATAAAGCCAACTAAAGTATGAATTTTTGTGTTTATATTTGTGCTTATAAAGGCGCAAAAATAGATCAATAAAATTATCAGGCAAGGGAACTTTCATGGCAGGCGTAGAAATAAAAAAAGTTGAGACAGATGAAGATGGAATGCGCTTAGATCGTTGGTTTAAAGTGCATTATCCAGGACTTGGTTTTGGAGCTTTGCAAAAATTGTTGCGTTCTGGTCAGATACGGGTTGATGGTGGACGTGTTAAAGCCGATACGCGTCTTTGTATAGGACAGGCTGTTCGTATTCCACCTCTCCCTATTAATGACAAGGAAAATCTTTCAATAACGGATAAAACACTTCGTGGGCAGGATGATGGGACCGTTTTAAAAAAGTTGCTGCTTTATGAAGATCCAAAAGTATTTGTTTTTAATAAACCAGCTGGGTTGGCTGTCCAAGGAGGCTCTGGTTTAACACGTCATATGGATAGTATGCTCGAGGTATGGCGCAATAAAAAAGGTGAAAAGCCGCGTTTGGTTCATCGTCTTGATCGTGAGACGTCGGGTGTGCTTATTGTTGCGCGATCAAGGGGAGCTGCTCAGTCTTTAACAGCTGCTTTTAGAGCGCGAGAAACAAAAAAGATTTATTGGGCGTTGGTTCGGGGCGTGCCTAAAAAAAAGCAGGACAAAATTTCAACGTGGATGGTTAAGGAAATGACTGCACAAGGTGACAAAATGCGTGTTTGTGAACATGGGGAGCCAGATTCACATCATGCGGTTTCCTACTATCGCGTTTTAGATACGCGAGGGCGGGCTCTTTCGTGGCTTGAAATGGAACCCTATACAGGGAGAACACATCAGCTTCGTGTGCATGCAGCCCATATGGATCATCCTATCATTGGCGATTCAAAGTATTTTTTTTCTGATAGTAATTGGACATTACCAGGAGGAATTCAAAATCGTCTTCATCTTCATGCACGTCGTATTCGTATTCCTCATCCTTCAGGAGGAATATTGGACATTGTTGCACCTTTACCACCTCATATGGTTCAAAGTTTTAATCTTTTGTCTTTTAATGAGAGTGATGCTGAAACAGAGTAAAAAAGCTTCGTTTATCCTTTTTGATTAGTAAAAATTTTGTCTATAAATTTGATGAGATGGATATGGCTTAATTTGAAGAGAGCTTTAGTAATCGCTATGAGAAAATGGTGTTTTTAAGTGATGAATTTGGAAATATCATAGGCTTTCTTTCTACAGCTCTTTATCCATATTGATTGTATTGTTATTTTTGGATATAGTGTATCGTTTAATAATCTGAGTTTATGAAGCTGCTCCTTTGAATTATCTACAGAGGTCATATGTTGGGGAGGCATGTCTGTTGAGGGAGATGAGTTAGATAAAATCTGAAAGATATTTACTAAAATAGTGAAAGCAATTTTAGTTTTTTCATGGGGAATAATGGAGGCATTTTATAGTAATGCTGAGGAAAAGTAGCCTCTCAAAAAATTCCTGTTGTCAAGGAGTTTTGTTTTGTTATCAATGTGGTTTGATATGCTTATAGTATAGATTTATGCTTTGTATCTTTGCTTACACAATGAAGCCTTCTTAGCAAAGCTCTCCTTTCAATGACCAATTATTTTTCTACTTACTTAGTTTATCCAAAAGACTATCTTTCATAAAAGAAGAAATAAGTTTTTAGTATCTTAATGCTTCATCGAAGTGAACTCATCACATTGAAAAAATATCTAGACAAAAAATTGAAGATAAAACGTCAGGTGCATTTTATTGCTCTAAGGAGGGCTTGAACACTTTTGTTTTTTCTAGTGAACAAAAACAGATATTTATTATGGGAACATGCAAAGGGGGGGTAAGTTGAAATTAGGAGTGACTGATGGGATCATTATTGATTGACGTTAATAACGTCTCAAAAATATATCGCAACATTGACAGAGGAATTGGTTTTAAAAACAAGGTGTTTTCTCTCTTCAAGCCGGATTATACAAATCATCATGTGTTAAAAGATATGAGTTTCACCCTCTTTTCAGGGCAATCGTTAGCAATTCTTGGCCCTAACGGAGCGGGTAAATCGACACTGATTAAAATACTTGCTGGTATACAATTCGTTGATAAGGGAAGTGTTAAAGTCTTGGGATTTAATCCGTATAAAACCAAGAAAGATCTGTTTAGACAGTTGGGTGTGGTCTTTGGTCATAAGAGTTGTTTATGGTGGGATTTACCCTTACGCTACAGTCTGGATATGGTTCAACCATTATATGGTCTTGAACGCGCCTCTTTTACCCGTGATCTTAAAGAGATCGCTGAGTTACTGGGTCTTGAGCATATTATGGATAAGCCAGTGCGGATGCTTAGTCTGGGTGAGAGAGTGAAAAGTGAATTGGCATTTAATCTCTCCTTTAGACCTAAACTGTTGTTTCTCGATGAGCCAAGTATTGGTCTTGATATTACATCTAAGCATGAAATCAGGGAGCTTCTTAAAAAACTGAAAAAGGAGCGTGGCACTGGATATATCATCACAAGTCATGATATGGGAGATATTGATGGATACGTTGATGATATTATTCTCTTGCATAAAGGAAAGAAACAGTTTCATGGTAATCTTCACGCGCTTAAAAATGTCATTCCTTCTTTGGTGAGAATAACGTTTTTTTGTGAACACATGGCTGTACCTTCAGCTGTTGTAGAAAAAATTGATGAGATTGCGTTGAAATTATCTACTCCTTTAAAAGATAAGCACTTTAACGCTGAAGAATGCTCGCTGGAGGTTTCGCTGCCCCGTGAGGATTTTGCGCATTTTGTACGCGAAATTACAACCAAATTGAACTGTACGTTCTCTGTATCCACTCCCTCGCTTGAAGAGATGCTCCGTGTTAAATTTAAAGAATTTATCTAACCACTGCTTTGGTATGTTTCTTTTTGCCAAGAATGGATTACTCACTGTTCTAAGTGATAGAGCAATGTTTTTTACCGATATTATCATTGGGACACTTTCGCCATTTGTTATTCAACTTCTATTATGGAATGCACTTTTCTCTGATACGGGCAACACCATAAATGGCTTTAGCTTTTATGATATGATGTATTATTATGCTTTTGCTTTAGTCCTAGGTCGCTTAAATAATGGTTATAATGTGATTAAGTTTTTCTCTCATCATGTTAAAGAAGGCCAATTAGAAGTATATCTTACAAAGCCCTTTAGTTATATGACACAAATGCTTTTTACTTTTTTAGGGGAGAGTGTATTATATAGCATCCCATTATTGGCTCTTTTTATTGTTAAGCTTGTTTTATCCTATGAAAATATTCTGGGATTGGTCATCTCTTTTCTGTTCTTTTTTCTCATGGTTATTCTATCACAATTGCTTTGTTTTTTACTCTCTTTCGGGATTGCCTTATTAAGTTTTTGGGTGATTGAGTACAATATATTACTCTCTTTCAGTATTCTCAGTTCAGCGCTTCTTGGGGGTGTTCTTTTACCACCATCTTTTTGGCCGGTGTGGCTTATTCCGCTTATGCAATTTAATCCTTATCGTTTCATGATATCCGCTCCTGCTGAGTTTTTCGCGACGCAAAATTTAGCGTTGTTTCAGCAGTTTATTTTCGGAAGTTTTACTTATATTTTGTGTTTTTTATGCTTAATTCATATTGCTTGGAATAAAGGAATGAAGATGTATTATGGAGCGGGCGGTTGAGATGAAAATAATCCTTCATTTTATCAGCCTGAATATCTGCCGACAGATTGTTTATGGTAAGAATTTGGCTGGGGAGTTTATTCTTTCTCTATGCTATTATTTTATTCAATTCATATTTATTGATAGAATATCTTCTTTTTCAGGAAAGATCGGTAACTATAGCAGAGATGAAATCCATTTTATCTTTGTTGTCTTTGTTTTACTTGGGATATTTTTGAATATTTTTACTAATTCTATTGAAACGTTTTTTGAAAAAGTAGCGGATGGTAAAATTGAACCATACTTGATAAAGCCTGTTTCAATCTGGTTGTTGATGTTGTTTGGTTGGTGTAAACCTCTTAATCTGATAAAGCTCTTTGTTCTTTATGTTAGTGCCTATTTATTAGTATCATTACCAGATATGTATGATCTTAAGCTCAGATGGGTCTCTTTTGTTGTTGCAATATTTTGCGTTTTTATCGTCAATATTTGTTTTTTCATGATGTTCAATTTTATAACATTTATTATTAGCCGTAAGATGCCTGTCGAATATTTTCATGAAATGATTTACGAGCTTTCATTTGTACCAATAGGAATTTATCCCTCAAGCATTGTAAAATGGCTTTTGTTTATGCTTCCCATGGCTTTTTCTGCTTCCTTGCCTGTGTCATTGTTGCTTGGTAAAGGCGAATGGAATATTGGATATCTTCTGTTGAGCGCTTTTCTTTCCATGGTCATGACTTTCATAAGTTATAAGAAAACAATGCGTAAATTTAATGGATTAGGGGGATGAGATGAAAGTCATCATGATTATAAAAATAAAAAATTGAGTGAAAATTCTATCGTACTGTAAAATATCGTTATTTATGCTGGCGGTATAGGGCATGTAAAATTTACACATGAGGATTTTTTATTAGACATATTCATGCATAAAATCGGTTGTATTTCTATAGCTATGAGCAAAGAATTTACAATAAAAATCAGAGAATTAAATTTCTTGGTTTTAGATCAGTTTTAGTTTGAGTTTAGATGGCCGCTTGATGACACAAGCCAATGGTAAGATGGTGTACAATATTAGTACTGCTTTCTCATCTGAGCAAAATTTATTTTTGTTGCGTTTATAGTGCTAAAAAATTGTCAAAGATGGATAATTTTTATATGTGTAGAATGTGGTTATTCGTGCGGATTTTGTTGGTGCATTCAATATATTATTACGTGGATGAGATTTGGCTTAAACAATAAGAAAATTGACAGAATAAAGCTTTTAAGTTGCCCGATAGAAAGCTATGAGCTGCGCTAAACAACATGATAGCTCTTATCAAAACAACAATAACATAATAAATATGTTTCTTTGTTGTGCTTGTAAACAAAGAGAATGATACTTATTTTTATTGTGAATTTCTTATTTTATGTTATAATTTTATTTAAAGTAAATAGTATTGGTATGTCATATTCTGTTATTATTATAAATACTATTATTGTTTAATTAAAAATATACAATATAAACATAATGTATTTATAAATTATATAGTATTTTTATTTATATTATTTTTAAATATGTTTAATAATCGTCTCAACGTCATGATAGTCAAATTTAATTGTATCGCTACGCTACGTTTTTTATAGGCAAAAAATGAAGAGTTTAAGCTCATCACATCATTCAGGTAATTCATCTAGTCTTTTAGGTATTGGGATGAAATAAAATCAGCAGGATAAGGGGGAGCAGTGATAGTGGCACCTATCGAGACGGTTAGAGGTGCTGTTCTTGGAGGAATTGCAGGAGTAGCTGGGGGGGCGGTTGTAAACAGGTGGGGGGCAGCTGCACTGTTAATCATAGGAACTGCTACAAGGGGGGAGCACTAGATGCCAAACAGGTGTGAGTATGAATGGCGCTCTGTTGGGCGGGACTTATAGGAGCCGTGCATTACGCATTATCAATGCTGGTACTAAATTTATAGAATATCTGCAATATATCTCTAAAATCATAATAATTTTGTAGATATGTTAATGAAAAATGTATCTAAGAATATTATTAGAATATCTTTTAATGGTATATTATTTATATATTCTATATATTTTAATTCATAAATTTTAAGTGTTATGTATAATTTAAATACTATTAATATTATTAATAAATTTATTTAAACTATATTATGCTTCTAAATTATGCTTCTAAAGCGCATATTAAAACTGATATTCTAAAAAATCATCAATAATAGTCATTTTATTTTTTATAGTATTATTTATTTAAGTATCTTTCTATAGAGATTATGAGATATGTTATTAATAAAATTATGTTTTTAAATTTGGCTAAAAAATAAAGAGAAATCCAGACAGCTGCTTTTTCAATAAACAAAAATAATGCTTTAATTTGATGTTGTAAAATAACTGATAACAATCATATATTTTTGATTATCAGTGATGAAAATAATGTGATTTTTGATATCGATCTTGAAAAGATTGAGAACTTTTTCGCTTATCACTCATATCTTCTTACCAAATTTTTTTTAAAATTATATAAAGCAAAAAATAAATGCTGTTAAGTTATTAGCATTTATAATGAGTTTTTTATTTTCCAGTTTTGTGATTATTTTTGCATTTAATAATGCATTAACACCATGTGTGGTTCATTCTAAAGTTTTGTTTAAAATTATATAAGTAAGTTCTATTTTGATTTGTTATTGCATCGCCCGTATTGATGTATAACAAAAGCGTTTGAGACAATATAAGATCACAAGAATAAATTTTTGATTGGGCATATAAACTACCGGTTGTTTATAGATAAAAAAATCTATGCATGTCAAAGTTGCATAAGTTTTTTCTCTTCAAAATGCGTATTTGAGTTAATTTTTTGTGATTGATAGCTTTTCTATGATGAAAATACTTGTGAGTTTATTGGGATCCATTAGATATTTATGAATTTTACATATCCACTCAAAAATATATGATAATATAAAAATATAGAATAATATAATTTTACGATTATTGTGGAGTTCATTTTGATAAACTGAAAAACATAACGCTGAGCATTACAAATATTTTCAAAAAATGCTTTTATGAGGTGTTATTTTGTTTCTTTATGGTTTATCTTTTTAACCTTGGTTAGAGAGAGTTTGTATTCATTATCTATTTCTCTATTGTATCTTGAAAGCGTGGAGCATTATTAATATCAAAAAGTCATGATCGGGGAAGGTAATGAGCTTAAACTGAAGTCATTCCGCGATTCTGTAGAAACGAATTGTCGTAAAATCGTTGGAATGTTTAATGGCTTTATGAATTAAAGTTGGCGTTTTCATCAAGATTATCTCTTATCTCGTTTAGCTTTTTCACTCAAAGACCTAAGCTTGTTCTTACGCTAATTTTTTACTTGGTTAGCTATTTTTCCTTATAAGAATGCAAAACTATTTTTTAGAATACTTTAATGAAATGTTTTTGGATTTTCTATAAAGTATAAAAAATTTATATTATGCTATTATATAAAAACATTATGTGTAACTAAAGAACAACGTAGTAATATTTCTTGTGTTATAATTTTAATAATATTTATAATCTTAAAGATAAAAACGTCATAAAAACAGTGACATAATCATATCTTAATATATTTTTACTCATAAATTATATAATTTAAAAACACAAATCAAATAATTGACAATATTAAATAAATATGTAACGATATATTATAAATAAATATAATATAAAATTATAATTAAAATTTATTTTGTATTATATTTTTCTTCTTAGAAAATAAAGACACATTATTGATAGATGATGGGATGTTTTTTTAGAGGGTACAGTAAAGAAAATTTATTTTATTGAATATTATAATAGGTGATTATGATGAAAATATTTAAGCAGTGTATATTATGTGTTGTTGCAGTGGCTATTTTCTTTTCGCAGGTTTTAGGAGCTAATGCCGATTCTTTAAATGGTAGATTTCAAAATGCTGGTTTTATTTCTATAATGTCACAGGAAAATAGAGTTATTAGAGCTGTTGATATGGTTATTAGCCAATTTGGAGGACAAAGCAGAAAAAAAGATGTCCAAAAGGTGGCTGGTTTGATAGGGTTTGAGACAGCGATTTTTGGTTTCATCGCATATCTTGTATATTTCTTTACTAGAAAGCCACCGGATCCTAGCTCAAGCGTAGGTGAAAGAGCATTCACTGCTTTTGCTTATAGTGCATGGGCTTTGTAGTAAAAGATATTTCCTTAATAAATTTTGAATTGTTCTGTTATTGAATATTGTATATTAAATAAACCGTGATATTCAATCACGGTTTATTTATTTTTTACTCTTAATGATGTTAATAAGCTCATCCTTTTATATCATTAAGATATTGTTGGGGGGGATGGCAGTCTAGGGGGCTTTAATTTAAATAATCAGCTGCTTTTTAAAGTTAATTAATTTTTTTCTCTTCAAAATACGCATTTGAGCTAAGTTTGTATTTGATATTTTTTCTATGATGAAAATGCATATGCTTTAATTGAGATATTCATAAACTTTGCATATCTACTCAAAAAATACATGGTAACATAATCTTATGGTTATTATGGATTTCATTCTTATCAACTGAAAAAGTATAGTGATGAGATTACAAATGTTTGCAAAAAAATACTTTTATTGGAATCTTTTAGTCTCTTTGTAGTTTACAATTTTTTTTATCATTTTATCTTAAACAAGGAGAATGTGGATTCATTTCTATTTCTTAATTTTGTCTAAGAAGGGTGGAGTTATACGAATGTCAAAAAAAGTCATGATCGTGGAAGATAATGAGCTTAATATGAAGCTATTCCGTGATCTTGTAGAAGCGAGTGGCTATGAAACCGTTGAAACGCGTAATGGTCTTATGGCATTAGATTTGGCACGCTCATCAATGCCATCTCTTATCCTTGTGGATATCCAGTTGCCAGAGGTATCAGGCATAGATGTTATTAAACAATTAAAAGAAGATGAAGAACTTCGATCAATCCCCGTTGTTGCTGTAACAGCCTTTGCTATGAAGGGAGATGAAGAACGAATTCGTGCAAGTGGATGTGAAGAATATATGTCAAAACCTATTTCTGTCCCTCATTTTATCACAATGGTAAAGCACTTCTTGGATTAAAGCTTTGTTAAGTGATGGTGGAAAAAGATATTGAACAGTTTATCAGATAGTTGAAATTATATTGCAATTTTTTTGTGCCTTAGCACGTGAATATGTCCAAGTTACCAAAATAAATTTTAAAAATTGAAACTGAGGTTTTGAATTTTGTTGGTCTATTTTTTAGTACTTGTCTAAAGAGGAGCAATTATTTTGCATCCTTGTTTTCTCCTAACAGGTACAATTTGTCTCTGTATTCATTTAAAAATCTATTTTAAAAGGCAAAAAAGCCCCGTTTCCATCTGAGGCTTTATGCATTGAACAAAAATTGAAATTAACGCTTTGAAAATTGGAAAGAACGACGCGCTTTCGCTTTACCGTACTTTTTACGTTCAACAACACGGCTATCACGGGTAAGAAACCCACCTTTTTTCAAGATTGAGCGAAGCTCTGGTTCGTAATAGGTTAAAGCCTTGGAAATGCCATGGCGTACTGCACCGGCTTGTCCAGAAAGTCCACCACCTGCAACAGTTGCAATAATATCAAATTGGGTATCTCTGTTTGTTGCAACAATTGGTTGACGAAGGATCATTCTAAGTACAGGACGAGCAAAATATTTGTCAAATTCCTTATTGTTAATGGTAATTTTTCCAGAACCTGGTTTAATCCATACGCGAGCAACAGCGTCTTTACGCTTTCCTGTTGCATAGGCACGTCCTTGTGAATCAAGCTTTTGCACGTGAACAGGAACAACATTTTCATGTGTTTCTGCAACACTTGTTGCTATGCTAAGCTCAGAAAGAGAATTAATTTCAGCCATAATCAAGCAATCCTTTTATTTTTGCGGTTTAAAGCACCAACGTCAAGAGATTCGGGCTGTTGTGCTTCGTGTGGATGTTGATTTCCAGCATAAACACGTAGATTCCTCAATTGACGACGACCAAGGGGCCCACGAGGAATCATGCGCTCTACTGCTTTTTCAATAACACGCTCAGGAAAGCGCCCCTCAAGAAGCTGACGGGCTGTACGTTCTTTGATTCCACCAATATAGCCGGTATGCCAATAATATTTTTTATCGGTATATTTTTTGCCGGTGAGAGCGATTTTATCTGCATTGATGACAATAACGTTGTCACCATCATCAACATGTGGTGTAAATGTGGCTTTATGTTTGCCACGTAAGCGGTTCGCAACAAATGTGGCAAGACGACCTAAAACAAGGTTTTCTGCGTCAATAATAACCCATTTTTTCACCACTTCAGTTGGCTTTTGTGAAAAAGTTGCCATAGAAGTATCCTTTAATTAAAACCCTTTAACATAAGGGAAATTTCATTGTTGTGCGTTGAAAATTGTTACTATAGCGAAATATTTAACGCATACTCCTTGCTCTGATATAATGTCTTTTGAGTTACGTCAAGAGAAAATAAAAACTTATAAAAACAGCATCTTATGAATGAGGTATTATAATACTACCTTGTAAGAAGTTTATAGACAATTTAAATTTAAAATGAATGCTGCAAAAGACTATTTTATCTTTAACGCATGATTGTATTTTATTGATCTTCATTATAAAAATAAATAATGATGCAGTGGTCTCGTTATTTTCTCAATGTTGAATTTTCTGCTTGTGGTCAAGCTTGGGTAGATGCCCTTGATGTTCAAGGGATAAATAATGCGCGCGCTATTTCTCAAAAGTTTGGTTTTCCAGATCAGTTAGCTCGAGTACTTTCGGCAAGAGATGTAGATGAAGATGACGCTGTTGCTTTTATTAATCCAACATTGCGCACGCTTATGCCTGATCCAGAAAGTTTTAGAGATATGCAGTGCGCAGCAGAGCGCATTGTTAAGGCTCTTTTAAATCAAGAGAAGGTTGCAGTTTTTGGTGATTATGACGTTGATGGTGCTTGCTCATCAGCACTCATAGCACGTTTTTTTCGTTATTTTGGTATTGAAGTAAAAATTTATATTCCTGATCGTATTGTTGAAGGCTATGGTCCGAATGAACAAGCAATGAGGATGTTAGCGCAAGAAGGTGCCCGTTTAATTATCACCGTTGATTGTGGTGCGAATAGTCCAGATGCAGTAAAAGCGGCGAGACTTTCAGGTTCTGATGTTGTGATTTTAGATCATCATCAAATGTCAGAGATTCATCAAGAAGCGGTTGCTCTTGTCAATCCTAATCGCCCTGATGATTTTTCTCAACAGGGGCATTTATGTGCAGCGGGCGTTGTCTTTGTTACGTTGGCTTGGGTTCATCATTTACTGCGGAAAAAACAATTTGAAGGGCAGCTGCCTGATCTTTTGGGTATGCTTGATCTTGTTGCATTGGCAACCATCTGTGATGTTGTTCCATTAAAGGGTGTTAACCGCGCGTTTGTAGTAAAAGGGATTCAAGTTGCTCGTTCTATGCATAATCTAGGAATAGCTGCTTTAACAAAGGTTGCACGGATAGGGGAGCCGCTTAATAGTTTTCATTTAGGCTTTTTATTAGGTCCTAGAATTAATGCAGGAGGGCGCATTGGTGATCAAGCTTTGGGAGCACGTTTGCTTAGCTGTGAGAATAAAGATGAAGCGGACAGAATAGCAGAACAATTAGATCGGCTTAATCAAGAACGACAAGAAATGGAGAATATTCAATTAGCACAAGCGGAATCCTATATTGCTTCTCTTTATCAAGGTCAAGAAACACCATTGTCACTTGTCATTTCTCATAAAGAATGGCATCCGGGGATTATTGGTATTCTTGCTTCCCGCCTCAAAGAGCGTTTTTTTTGTCCTGTTTTTGCTATTGCTTTGAAAGAAGATGGAAATGGCGTAGGGTCAGGACGCTCAATTAATGGTATAGATTTAGGAGCAATCGTTCGTGAAGCTGTTACACTCAATTTATTAGAAAAAGGAGGGGGGCATAGTATGGCAGCAGGAATTACAATTCAATCAACAAAAATTGAAACCTTTCGAAAATGGCTAGAAGAAAAAGTTTCTTTAATGGTTTCACAGTTGCGTGCAAAAAAGTCTCTTAAGATAGATGGTTCTCTTTCTGCTTCTGGTGCCAATAAAACGCTGTTTGAATTGCTTGAAAAAGCAGGTCCATTTGGGACAGGGAATGCAACACCTGTTTTTGTTCTTCCCTCTCATCGATTGATAAACTTATCTGAAGTTGGTAAAGGACATCTTCGCCTCATTGTCTCTAATATTGAGGGAAAAAAACTGCAAGGAATAGCTTTTCATGCTGTAGGGACATCGCTTGGTGATTTTCTTTCTGAAAATATTGGTGAAATGATTCATTTAGCAGGTCATCTTAGTTTGAATTATTGGAATGGAACGATCAATCCGCAACTGCGCGTGATTGACGCAGCCGCAGTGGTTTGAAAGGGATATTTTTTACATTAGATGTCTAGATTAGAAGCAAAAGTAGAATTTTCTTGTATGAAACGAAATCGTGCTTCTGGTTTTGTTCCCATGAGATTTTCTACAGTCTTTTTCGTTTCTTGCAGTTCCACGGCATCAATAGAAACACGAAGCAATGTACGTTTTTGAGGATGCATAGTCGTTTCTTTAAGTTGTTCTGCGCGCATTTCACCTAGCCCTTTAAAACGCCCAATTTCGATTTTAGCTTTTCCAGTAAATTCAGTTTTGAGCAATTCATCCTTATGAAGGTCGTCACGAGCATAAGCAACTTTTCCTCCTTGTGATATTCTATAAAGGGGAGGGACGGCGAGATATAAATGTCCCTGACGAATAAGGTCGGGCATTTCTTGAAAGAAGAAGGTAATGAGCAGTGACGCAATATGAGCACCATCAACATCAGCATCTGTCATGATGATAATACGTTCATATCTGAGATCTTTTTCACGATACTTGGAGCGTGTTCCACATCCAAGAGCAAGGATAAGATCACTAATTGTTTGGCTTGAGTTCATTTTTTCATGTGCAGCACTGGCGACATTTAAGATTTTGCCACGAAGAGGTAAAATTGCTTGGTTTGCTCTATTTCTTGCTTGTTTAGCAGATCCTCCTGCTGAATCCCCTTCAACAATGAATAGTTCAGCACCCACAGCATGGTTCTGGCTACAATCTGCAAGTTTACCAGGCAGACGTAATTTACGGACAGCAGTTTTTCGACTTATTTCTCTATCTTGGCGTCGTCTAACACGTTCTTCAGCACGTTCAATAACCCAATCGAGAAGTTTTGTTGCTTCTTGCGGGGAATTTGCTAACCAATGATCAAAAGGATCGCGGATTGCATTCTCAACGATACGCTGTGCTTCAATGGTTGCTAATCGATCTTTTGTTTGTCCAACAAATTCAGGGTTACTGATAAAGACTGAAAGTATTGCGGCTGTTGAAATCATAATATCGTCAGACGTAATAATCGCTGCGCGCTTGTTTCCTATTAACTCAGCGTAGGATTTCAATCCACGCAAAAGAGCTTGGCGTAATCCTATTTCGTGTGTTCCGCCTTCTCCTGTAGGAATCGTATTGCAGTAAGATTGCACACAAGAATCACCACCATGCCAAGCGATCGCCCATTCAACGGAGCCATGGCCGTTATTTTGTTGTGTTTTGCCAGAAAAAATTTCTGACGTTACTCGATATTCATCTTTTAGTGACGAAAGTAAATAGTCTTTAAGCCCATTGGGAAAATGAAAAACAGCTTTTTCAGGAATATTTTTTGCGCCTTCAAGTATGACGGGATCACAAGACCAGCGAATTTTTACGCCACCAAAAAGATAGGCTTTGGAGCATGTCATCTTATAGATTTTTTCTGGATCAAAAGCTGCTTTTTCACCAAAAATTTCATGATCAGGATGAAAACGAACGCGCGTACCACGACGATTATAAACATCTCCCAGATCTTCCAATCCAGATTGAGGAATACCACGTGAGAAACGTTGGCGGTAAAGTTTTCGTTCTCGTGCAACTTCAACTTCCATATCATCAGAAAGAGCATTGACGACAGAAATTCCTACTCCATGAAGTCCACCAGCAGTTTGATAAGCCTTTCCATCAAATTTTCCCCCTGAGTGGAGTTGTGTCATAATAACTTCAAGAGTCGATTTCTCAGGCATTTGAGGATGATTTTCGACAGGAATACCCCGTCCATTATCTGTAACGGTTATATAACCGTTCCTATCTAATGAGACCTCAATAGAATCTGCATAACCCGCAACAGCTTCATCCATCGCGTTATCAATAATTTCGGCAAATAAATGATGAAGCGCTTTACTGTCTGTTCCACCAATATACATTCCAGGGCGTAAACGTACCGGCTCTAAACCCTCAAGAACTCGAATAGAGAGGGCATTATAGTCATCTTCTTGCGTATCTTTTGCACTTTTTCTTGAAATCATCGCGTTTGATTTCATTGGAGACTGCAGAGTGTTTTCTTTTGTATTTACCCGAGATTGGGCTTTATTTAAAACACTAAAAAGATCCTTTTTGTTATCGCTCATAGCGTTTAACTATCCACCTCATCAAATAAAATATTCATTAAAATAAATTTTATGCCTGTTTTTTATTTAAAAATCAATGCACTTAGGAAACATCAATTGTTGGACCAAAAATTTTTTCAAAAGCGTGTTTGAGAGCAATATCAATATCATGCATTGCTACAGGGCAACCTAGATCAAGAAAGCTTGTTACACCGTGGTTTGTAATTCCACAAGGAACAATTCCTGAATAATGGGCTAAATTAGGATTAACATTGATAGAAACTCCATGAAAACTTATCCATTTGCGCACTCGAATGCCAATAGCTGCAATTTTATCTTCGGAAGAAAGATCATTTTGTGTTGATGGGCAATGAGACTGTTTAACCCAGACACCAACGCGATCTTCTCTGCGTTCGCCTTTAATATTAAAGTTGGCAAGCATCTGTATGATCCATTCTTCTAATGCACTAATGAAAGCACGAATGTCTTGTTTCCGGCGTTTAAGATCAAGCATGATATAAGCAATACGCTGTCCTGGACCGTGATATGTAAATTCACCTCCACGTCCTGCTTCATAAACAGGGAATAAATTAGGCGCCAAAAGATCTTTTTTATTGGCACTCGTCCCCGCTGTATAAAGGGAAGGGTGTTCGAGAAGCCAAACTTGTTCATGCGCAGTTTTTGCAAGAATTTTTTCTACACGTTCTTGCATGTAACGTAAAGCTTCAGGATACTCAACTAGATGATCGCTTATTTTCCATTCAACGGGTGGATTTTCTAGAATTGCATTAAAATGATGTGATAAGTGATTACGATCTGTATGTTTCAATTCACATGTCATGGGTAATATTTATCTTGATGTTTGAGTTTGTATTGTAATCAATAAAAGTGATTACAGAGTAAGGTATAGAATTGTTGAATAAAAGAGAATACGTTCATAAAATTTTATCTTAAGAAGATTTGCTACGCTTAAAAATCCACGTTCCTTTTACCATCTTCCTGTTGCACCGCCACCACCTGATGATCCACCACCACCCCTAAATCCCCCTCCACCTCGAGGACCTCCGAACCTTCCACCAGGATATCTGCCACCGGCACTTAAGTTAAGAAACCAAGGTGTGAAGATGATCCCCAGCCAGAGATACTTTTGTGGACCCACTTTTTTACCAAAAATCATTGCAAGAATGGGCAAACCAACGACTATAAAGAGTATGAGAAACATGATTGTATTTATAATCATTTCTTCTTTTTCAGCTTGTTTACGTTGTTCTTCAACGATTTTAGCTTTTTCTTTGATGCGAAAAGTAAAATCAGAATCACTTTCTGTAATAACTTTGATAATTGCATCAACTGCTTCAGCAATTCCTTTTTGATAATTTCCTTCGCGAAAATTAGGAATCATGAAGCTATTAATAATGACAGAGGAAAGAGCATCTGTTAGCTCTCCTTCCAAACCATATCCAACTTCGATACGTGCTGTGCGTTCATTCGGTGCAATGACCAGTAATACACCATTATTGATCTTCTTTTGGCCTAATCCCCATGTACGAAAAAGAGAATTGCTGTATGTTTCTATATCATTGCCCGAAAGAGTAGGGAGTGTCACAAGAACAATTTGATCTCCCGTTTTCTCTTCGATTGCTGCCAGTTTTTTTGTCAAGCCTTCCTTGGTTGCATTATCGAGCAAATGAGCCACATCATTAACATAACCTGTTAAATGAGGAAATTTTATTTGCGAACAAGCGATACTTCCCAATGCAGCAACTAAATACAGAGAGCAGATAAAAACCCATAATTGTGAAAATACAATACGTTGCAAAGAGTATCGAAATGATTTCATTAATTAAAATTAACCTTTGGTGTTTGTTGGCTATCAGTATCGATGGTAAAAGTTGGCATAGGTTTAGCATCACGAAACCATAATTTTGCCCAAATCATCGTCGGCATTGTTTTGAGTGCAGTATTGTAGGCACGTACTGTTTCAATATAATCGCGGCGTGCAACGGAAATACGGTTTTCTGTTCCTTCTAATTGTGATTGAAGAGCAAGAAAGTTCTGGTTTGCTTTAAGATCCGGATAGTTTTCAACAACAGCCATAAGCCGCGAAAGTGCACTTGATAAATTTGCTTGATTTTTGAGATATTGCTGCATAACTTCTGGATTATTCAACATATCTGCATTAATGTTGACTTGCGTTGCTTTAGCACGTGCTTCAATTACATTGGTGAAAACGCTTTGTTCATGAGCTGCGTAAGCTTTAACTGTTTCTACAAGATTGGGGATGAGATCTGTACGACGTTGATATTGATTGAGTACTTCACTCCATGCTGCATGTGCTTTTTCTTCATTTGTTGGTATCGTATTAAATCCGCACCCACTTAAAAATGGCACTAACCATGCCAAAAAAATCACGATTGGCAATTGTTTTAATATTTTAAACATTGAAGAAGTTTGTACATTTAACATAAAGATGTCTCCACAGATATTTTATGTATTATATAGGGTTTATTTTCTTGGTGGAAAGTATTTTGAACTTTATAAACAGGTGTATTTATCAATAAATTGATATCTCTATGCGTTTTAGATACGCTTAAGTGGCTTGTTGATATCAAAATAATAATGGTAATATAGATATTATCTTATAAAAGATCAATAATATTTATATCAATTATTATTACGGAAAATTATATTATTTTCGTAGGAGTTTTGGGTTTCACAACGTGCAGATAACAATTGGAAAAGAGAAAAATGTAAGTATCAATCTTATGGAAAGATAGAAGGTAAGGGCAGTTCTTATTTTCCTCCTTTAGAAGTTATGTTTAATACATTGGACAAAAAGGGCTTTTTAATTATGTATGGTAGTAATTGTGAAGGAGGGTGAAAGTCCTATGATAGAAATTGTTCAGCGGCAAAGTGAAAAGTTTGATGGATTGGCTAATGATTATGATCGTTATCGTCCTCGCTATCCCCTTACTTTATTTAAGACTATGCTCTTTCCTTTTAAGAACAAAAAGAATTTGTCCATCGTGGATGTAGGCGCTGGGACAGGATCGCATTAGAGGGGATTGTTAAATTTTTAGGCAACGAGCACCAATATCATGCTATTGATGTATCGGCAGATATGATTAAGCAGGGACGAAGAAAATTTCCGAACGTGCGGTGGTATCAGGGCCGAGCTGAAGATCTATTGCCTCAAATAGGCAAGGTAGATCTTATCGTTGCAGCGCAGGCATTTCAATGGATGGATCGCCCTAAGTTGCTTTGCGCTATTTCAGATCAACTTCGAGCCAATGGTGTCATGGCAGTTGTCTAAAATAATCGTGATTTCAAACATAGTGAATTTCTAGAAGCTTATGAGACATTGTTAGAGAAGATGAGTCCAAATTATTCCCGTTATTATCGTAATTTTGATTTTTTACAGGAAATGAGTGATGGCTTTGGGGTAAAAGCAGAAAAAATTTCTTTCCATACGCATAATTGGACGATGATGATCCCGTCTAAATCTTTTATTGGAATGAGCCGCTCTTCAACGCAAGCGCAACGCGCTATTGCGAGCTATGGAAAAGAATATTTGCGGCAATTGGTTGCATTGATAAAACAATATGAAGTGCAGGGAAGTTTGGAGATTTTGTATCGAAGTGAGCTCTATATGTATGCAGGATAATCTGATATCGATGATCCCTTTTAAGACCTTATAGCACATCAGAGCAGGTGATGTTCAGGAAATTTATACATTATTAAGGTGCGTTTTTTGAGGGGGGACGAACAGCTTTTTCTTCCTCAACATTTAAATTGATGCCTCGTTACATATAATCTTCATTATCCACTTGAGATATGTAGGAGTTCTTAATAGAAAATTTTATGAACTGATTATAGCATCAAAGTGCTTTTCTTTCCTGTAGTTTAACAACAGATTTTTATAAAATGGGAAGAGCTGGCGTAAATAAAAATATTCGGTAATTCTTTATTTTATAATTATTTTTTACTGTTAAATGAGCGTTTTATTAAAATAGATTTTGATAAAAAACTAAAAAAGTATCTCAATCAGAATTTGGGAGTAAAGAGGGTGGAAGGCTTTGGAAAGCCTATGAATACTCGATAAAAATGGCTTATCTTTAAAAACCAACTAATTTTGAAATTAGCTCTAAAATCAGCTTCAAATGACGAAAAAAGAAAAATACGTCATGAAGCATTTCTATTTTTTTAAATATATAAAATAAAAACAATATATTAATTAATTTTTTTAATGTAAAAAACGAGCTTTATCTTCTATTTTAAATAATGGGTTAGGCTGAGTTTTTGTGTGATTTTATTGAACTTGTGTTTTTCAGGTTTCAATCTGGCGCTTTGAATATAATTTTAGAAGTGGTAAAATAAGTTCAATCTCTTTTCTATGTTGATGTTTTGAATAAGTTTTTTAATTTTTCATATATAGCTCCATTGCGCGTTTTACTTTCTCTTCAAGGGAGAGTTTAATTTTACAATCGTGATAGATGGTGTAGGCTATTGATCTAAGTTTTTTCATAAGTCTAGTGGGAATAGTTTATGACTTAAAATCCACGACCTTTGTGGGGCTTGTAAATATCTTATCTTCATCTGTCTTTAATTATTCTGCTTTTGGACAATGCCTTTGTTTTAAGGAATAGTTTTAAAAAAGGCTTTTCGTTTAAAGAGTCGTTATAGTTTTTTGTTTTATAGGTTTTATAGAAAGATCAATAATGTTAAGCATTGTACTTTAATGAACGAAGAAAGAAAATCATGATGATTACACTAAAACCGGGCGAGGTAACGCTTAGTGAACTTAAAGATATTTATTTTAATGGAGAAGTGAGTAAACTTCATAATAATACGCATTTAGCTATCGAGAAAGGAGCGCAGCGCATTGCTGAAATTGCTGCTGGAAGTAAGCCAGTGTATGGTGTTAATACTGGTTTTGGGAAATTGGCTTCCATTAAAATTGATGCGGACAATGTTGCTGTTTTACAGAGAAATCTTATTTTGTCCCATTGTTGTGGGGTGGGAGAACCTTTAGCAGAAAATATTGTGCGTTTGATAATGAGCTTAAAGCTTATCTCTTTAGGAAGAGGGGCTTCAGGGGTTCGTCTAGAATTGATAAATTTGCTGGAAAATATGCTTGCAAAGGGCGTCATTCCTGTCATCCCTGAAAAAGGGTCTGTTGGCGCTTCCGGTGATCTCGCCCCACTTGCTCACATGGCGGCTGTTATGATGGGAGAGGGAGAAGCATTTTTTAAAAATATTCGTATGAGTGGAGCAGCTGCGTTAGAAAAAGCGGGATTGTCCCCTATTATTTTAAAGGCAAAGGAAGGTCTCGCTCTTATTAATGGGACTCAAACCTCAACAGCCCTTGCACTTGCCGGTCTTTTTCGAGGTTATCGGGCATTGTGTGGTGGATTGTTGGCAGGAGCTTTGACAACAGATGCCCTCATGGGGTCAACGGCGCCATTTCATCCTGATATCCATATTTTACGAGGACATTATGGGCAGATTGCCGTATCGAAAACATTAGAAAAACTTGTAGAGGATTCAGAAATTCGTGCAGCACATCTACGAGGTGATGAGCGTGTACAAGATCCTTACTGTATACGTTGCCAGCCACAGGTGATGGGGGCATGTTTTGATATTTTGTTAGCCGCAGCAAAAACACTTATTATTGAAGCAAATGCTGTTACAGATAATCCATTGATTTTAAGGAATGGTGAGGTTGTATCAGGTGGGAATTTCCATGCAGAACCTGTAGCATTTGCTGCAGATCAGATCGCTCTTGCTTTGTGTGAAATAGGATCTATTTCTCAACGGCGTATTGCTCTTATGGTTGATCCAGCAATTTCTTACGGTCTTCCAGCTTTTTTAGCGCACAACCCAGGTCTTCATTCAGGTTTTATGATTGCTGAAGTAACAGCAGCTGCTTTAATGTCTGAAAATAAGCAAATGGCCTATCCTGCTTCCGTTGATTCAACACCCACTTCAGCTAATCAAGAAGATCATGTTTCAATGGCTTGCCATGGCGCTCGTCGGTTATTGGTAATGAGTGAAAACCTTTTTACACTTATTGGCATTGAAACGCTTGTTGCAGCACAAGGAATTGAATATCGTGCACCTTTAAAAACAAGTACTTTTTTGCAATCTGTTATGGAATGTTTACGCAACAATATTGCCTCTCTTAAGGAAGATCGCTATATGGCCCCAGATCTTCATCAAGCACATATACTCGTGCGTGAAGGACATTTATTATCTGTTTTACCAGAAACAATTTTTCCTTCATTAAGTTTTCAATAATATTTGTTTTAAAGCAAATGATGAAAGGCGGATATTGAATTTTGAAACTTCTTCATATGACAATATAGAAGATCAGTACTATAGTTTAATTATTTAATAAATTATGTATTTATTCCTGTATATATCTGTTATTTGTAGCCAACTAGATACTTTAAATGCTCTGATTTATCATCATAATTTTATAGAAACTATAAAGTTGAATTTTATGTCAGATTTTTTAATATAGTTTAAATAATATACACAAATTGTATATTGAAATATTATATTTTTATAAGTATAAATTATATTATAGGAATTTTATTAATTAAAAATAAATAACTTTATTGTATGTTATTTTTATTTATTAATACTTTATGAATTTTATATTTCATTTTTGGTATTTTAAATAAAAAAGGAGAAAGAAATGTTTAAAAGTGCTCGCTTATGTATTTTAATAACAGTTCTTTTTTTTTCTAAAATTCTTGAGATTCATGCAAATTTTAGGAGAGCTAGCTTTCCAGAGGAAGTTTTCATTATGATAATGGCCCAAGAGAAAGAGCCTCTTATTTTAGCGAAAAACAAAGATTTTATTGCTATCTCAGGGCAAACTCCCAGAGAGAAGGAGGATACTATCATCGGACCAACAATCAAAGATGCTCTTTTTACCATATATTTTTTTTTCATTGGAAAGCTTGTCGTTAAGGCAGCTGGAGTCTTTAAAAGATGGGTTGTAGATAGATTTTCTCATGCTTTTGGAAACTTGCGAGATTCGTATTATCATTAATTGAGCTATTTAATTGGCGTAAAAAGTTTGTTTTATGGACTCAAAGAGAGTTTGTTTAAAGTAACAAAAAATTAATTGTATGCATAGTTAATGCGTTTGTTATGAATTTTTAGGCTTCTATTTCGGTGCACTGAAATAGAAGTCTAAGATTTTAGACTACATTAAGGTTGATTTTCTCTGTAAAAAACTAGAGAATACGAAATGAATTAAATGACGATTATAAAAAAATTCATTATCACTTTATTTGAATAAAATAATACGAAATTGCAGGCTATAAAAGCTGAATAATTCGCAATAAAAGTATTTTTTTATTGTTTAGAGCAAAGTGTTGGACTGGCTGGTCTTCGATGTTTTTTGAAGTATATTTGTGAAAGAAACATGAGGCTTTATTTATCTTAGAGCTGTTATTGCGGTGTGGATTGTTAGCATTTCAAAAAGTAAGGACAGAAATGGCAATAAATGAACTGAAAAGAGGGATGAGTAAGCGCCAAGTTATTTTTTTAGCTCTTGGATCTGCTATTGGAACAGGTCTTTTTTATGGGTCTGCACAGGCAATTAAACTTGCAGGTCCAAGTGTTTTGATTGCTTATTGTATTGCTGGTTTGGCTATTTTTATGGTTATGCGAGCTTTAGGTGAGATGATACTTCATAATCCATTGCCTGGTTCTTTTGCCCGTTATGCGGCAAATTACATATCACCATTAGCAGGTTTTTTAACGGGATGGACATATGTATTTGAGATGATTCTTGTTGGTTTGGCTGATATTACAGCTTTTGCGACTTATATGGGTTTTTGGTATCCTGATGTTGCTCCTTGGGTATGGGCTCTGAGTATTACGTTAATCATCACCGGTATTAATTTAGCTGCTGTAGAAGTTTATGGTGAACTAGAGTTTTGGCTGTCTTCTATTAAAGTGATTGCTATCGTTGCGATGATTATTTTAGGAATAGCAATTATTTTTTGGGGGTGGGGTGAAGGTGCAGATTCTTCCACTGTTACTGTTCATAATTTATGGAAGAATGGTGGTATTTTTCCCAATGGTTGGTTTGGTTTTTTAGCTTGCTTTAGTGTTGTTGTTTTTGCTTTTGGTGGCATAGAAATTATTGGCATGGCAGTCATGGAAGTTCAAAACCCTCATCAGACGATTTCAAAGGCAATTAATTCTACTCCAGTTCGTATTTTGCTTTTTTACGTCATGACGTTAGCTATTTTAATGTCTCTTTATCCTTGGAATGAGATTGGTCTTCTAGATAGCCCTTTTGTATCCATTTTTGAAAATCTTGGGATTTCATATGCAGCAAATATTTTAAATATTGTTGTTGTTACAGCGGCTATTTCGGCAATGAATAGTGGAATGTATGGTGCTTGTCGTATGATCCATGGTTTATCGCAAGAAGGTTATGCTTTAAAAAAGTTTCAATATTTATCAAAAAACGGTATTCCAGTTTTTGTTATTTTGATGATTTTTTGTATTTTTCTTTTTGGTGCTGTCCTTAATTATTTTTATCATGAAAAGCTTTTTTTTCTTATTGCAGCAATGGCCACATTTGCGACAGTTTTTGTTTGGATGATGATTCTTCTTTCGCAAATTTTCATGCGGATTAAGATGCCTAAAGAAGCACAGAATGGTTTAAAATTTCCAATTCCATTTTGGCCAATAGGATCGATTTTTTCTATTTTATTTATGGTTTTTATTTTTATTCTCTTATGGTATTTTGATGAAACACGGCCAGTTTTAATTATAGGTTTTAGTTGGATTTCTTGGCTTGTTATTTGTTTCTATGCACTTAAACTTTATAATTTTAAGCAAAAGAGACAGCAATAAAATGTGAATGGAGATAAAACTCAAAACAAATAGCTGATGTCATCAGGAGAACAGATGTTTGATTGTTATTCTCTAAAGGTTAAACAATCTAGATTGAAAAAATATGCTCGTTATTATTTTGTTTTGGAAGTTTTTGTGATCCATTACTTATGGTAACCACCAAATCGTGTAAATATTAGGTGTTTTCTAATGGTGAGCTGCGCCATCAATATAAGCGTTTCATGTTAAAATGCTAATAGTGCGAATAGATTTTACGAGGGATAAGGTTATAGGGAGATATCTTTTTCTAAATCTATTAATGAAGTTTTTTTCACAAAAGAAGTTATTGTAAGAATTATGTTTATTATTTTATTCATTTTTCTTTTATCTATACTCAACTCAATCAATAAAATGTTTTATAAGCTTTTTTAAAAATTAATTTTTTAAATTTTGTTGTTTAAGAAACTGCTATTCTTTTAGAAACAAAGATAAAATTCTTATGCATTTCCCTTGAAAAGAAGGGTGGAATCTTGAAGGTCTTTTAAAAGGATATTTGGGTTATTATGGGGTAAAGGGGAGATGTTTTTTCCATTTCTATTATTATTTTTTGATAGAGGGCTGGTGTTGATCAAAAACAGCGGATAACGAAGCCATAGGGGCATTGTATCATTGTGTTTGCAAAAGCTGCAATAGAGAGCAGCAAGGTATCACACTAAAATCTCATAGAAGAGTAAATTTAAGATAATGATGAGCATGTGGCAGTTTTTTTTACGATTCTTGTTGTTATTGCAGTCAAAAGAGCAAAGATCAAATTTACTTTCAATGATATTGTAAACAGCGTTCATGCGCAAGCCAGCAGCTAAGGTGTAAGCATTTTTGCGGATAGGCAATATACCAAGGTAAATATGGTATCGCAAAAAATATTGCCAAAAACGTCTTAGATTATGTAAAAGAGTAGGACTTAAAGGAAGATTACACTAAGTCTTCCATTAGCAATGCTATCATCATCCTGACAAATGAAGCAGAGAAAATGGCATTAACAAGGCAAATGGGGGCAGCGATGAGTAGCAATCGCCTGCTTTAACCGTGACACTGCCAGCGCATCATGGTTTATCACAAAGAGATGTAGAAAAGTTGGAACGTTTCGTTCATGAAAACCAAGAAATGGTAAAGCAATTGCTGGAAGAAAGATTTTAATACAGCAATTAATCCTGTCAAATCATGTTTATTAAAGAACACTCCATTGCTGTCGTTGACCGTGATGAAAAGAGCAATATCATCTATGCAACAGATAAAAATGGAAATCCTATACAAGACAGCCGCGGATAAAAATACCTTATTCTATTTAAGAGATGAAGAAAAATAGCATTTAAAAGCAGGTTCTGATAGCAAGGGCCCTGTTTTCTTCAATGGCATTTTTACTTCGTTGGAAAAGATTGCTGTTTATGCGGTGCACTATGCCAACAATCAAAATGAACCGTTTTATCTTATCGTGTTTCCACAAGCTGATTCTGCTATCTTAGAACTTATGCTTGCAGGGTACCAGAAGTTTCTGGAAAAGAATTTTTTGGTTTAACCCATTCAACAGGAGACGCAAAAGATCTGCTGTATCTCTATAACAATACAAGAGTAAGTTTTACGCTCATAGCTGCGTGGGCGTAATATTGAGGAATATGCTGAATTCTTTAAAACAACAAGGTGCATAGGATATAGCAGGTAACACAACTATCAATCTTTATACGCCGGCTTCTAACGCTGAAGCTACAGCAGGTCTATTAAGTTATGTGAGTGGAGGCAAATAAACCACTATCGGCTTTGATGGGCATAAAGATGATTTTGTAAAAACAGTAGTTGGTGGCAATGGTTATACTTATGGGATAGTGCCTGCTGGCAATAATATTTAAAAAGAAGCATAGAAAGTGTTTACAGATCCTTATAACGTCCATACTTTTTTTGACATGCGAAGGATAAGTGACGAATATTTTAATGATTAATCCAATCGAATGTAAATTTCTTCAAGGAGGAAAAAATGAAACAAATCTTAGAAATTATTGAGCGTCTTCACTTTATGCACCATAATGGGATATTAGTTTAATAAACAGAGGGAACTTGAGTGTGTAGAAGAAACTTGGAGCAGATTTTACTGAGGTAGGAGAAGCACTGTTAGAATGTGGAATGCCACCCCCTTATGATGTTTTGCCAGAAAATAAAAAGATAAGCATCAATGCGAAAACATCCATTAAAGCTTGCATGCTTCAAAAAAACTCCACTACAAATGGGGAGGATTATATTGGTGTTATACCTTATAAAGATGAAAAATAAAGATGAAAACCTCCCCATTTGTTGTTTTGGTGCTGTTATCTCATAACGAAGTGTCAAGAAGCGTTTGAACAGCCCGTTTTGTAAAAAATATAAAACCACACCTGAATGCCAGCCTTAGTTTTTGCTGGTGATGATCACAATCTCTACCTTCATGTTTCTCATGCCCGTGCACGAGAGCCCTTAATTTAGTATGTCAATGCTATTTATTTATGGGGACCACAACTGTTGGCACAATAATATAAAAATATCTATTTGGGTTGTAATCAAAATATTGAGAATAATTATATGCATAACGTTGATAGAATACGATTTAAGTAGTAATTTTGCTGTATTTTTGATATAATATCGACGGTATAATTATCGGAAAGAGATAGGTATAATTATCGGAAAGAGATAAATGACCATGAAGGTTGATAATGTCTATCGTTATTTTGGAAGTGAAAAAACAGCATGTAAAGTAATTTATGGATTGTTTCATAATATCAAATTATTCAAGGATAGGAAAATGAAGCAGATTTTAAAATTATTAAGTGGGATGACTCTATTTGTTATGGCTGGATGTTATCCAGAAAAGCCTTCTCAAACAGTTGTAGATGCATGGGAAAAGTCTGGTGCTGATCAACTTGAGATAAAAAAAGCTCTGTTAGAGTGTGGAATGCAGTATCTTGATGGTCGTCTTGATACAGAAACAAGTACTGATGAGAGATTCAATGCAGAGGAGTCTGTGAATGCATGCATGATACAAGCAGGTTTCCAAGATAAATTGGGAAGGGTAAAGTGGTGTGAAAAGTATGAAAATCTTCCAATTTGTCAGCCTGATGCTGTTATTCCTCAGCGAAGTGTAGAGAGGCGCTTGAATAGTCCTCATTGTGAAGAGCACAAAGAGCAACCCGAATGTCAACCTTAAATATTGATGCTGTTGTAATCAATAATCCTTATATTTTTGTTCTCGCAGGGGGGGCGGGATTATTTTTTCAATAGACTAGCAATCTTACATGTGAAAAAATTAGCACAGGCTTATAGGCTTTTTTATCATAAATATTGAGGGAGGGGGAAAATGAAAAAAATATTGAAGTTATTGAGTGCTATGATTTTTTAAGCTCTGCGGGATGTGTTAGTAAATCTCCCCTATCGACATTGGCATGATGGGAAAAGCCTGGTGTTAATAAATCTATGGTTCAACAAGCACTGTTAAAATGTAGATGGAAACCAATCTACGTTTCTCCTGAAAATATGGATTCGCGTGCAAGTGAATTTGCAGCAATTTATGAGTGCATGACTAAAGCAGGTTATCGGTATAAATTGCAGGATTCAAAGGGATCTATTTTTCATCAACACCGCGAAGTGATTCATTTTTAGTCAATTTAATGGTAGCAGGGTATCAGCAGGTTATGGACAATGATACTTTTGGTGTAACCAATTCAACGAAACAGAAACAAGATTTGATGTTACGTCTTCAGAATGATAAAAAATAGAAAAGTTTTGAAAAAGTGATCTAACAGTAAAATATATTCATCTTTAAAGTAATAGTTCAATGAAAATATTAATAGGGGTGAGGGAGTAAAAGTGCTGCTCTTTTACCCTTGATATAGTTATATTCATTAGAAACTAGCTTAGCAATGTATTATTTTCAGATGATAATGATATTGGGGGATGGTTAGCATTTTTAGAGAAGGTTATTCAATATAAAAAATGGCAAAGAATAGCTTTGCTAAAATATCCTCTTTAACGATAATAAATAGATTACTTTTATAAAAATGAATTTGATGAAATATTTTATTTTGATGTTTTTTAATTTCAGGAAAGTGAGTGTTTTATTGTATTTTAAATTTTATCAGAAGATATTAAAGCGTTATGCAAGTAATTTTGATGTAAATATCTTTTTATTTTATGGTCTATTTCGAGATGATATCTTCTAGAGTGATTTATTGATGAATTGAAAACATTGATGATAGGGACTTAAGAGAAAATTTATTCAATTTTTTTACTAGGTAGTTTACAGCTTTTATATAGAATTAGATACCTACATTAACTTATACGCTAGTGAGCATTTACTTAGGTTTTTGCTGTTGAAGAAGTAGTACAATTATAGCTTTTGTATAGCTTATTTCATGGTATTGTGTTTTTATTAAAACATTTTGAGTTTTTAAATCTTAACAATTATTCTCATTTTATTGTATTTTTATTTTTTGGTAGTGAAAGAAATTTAAGATTATATCTCTCCAAAGTTTGCCTTTCTTCAAGTTTTTTTTGAGATTATTTTTCCGACGCTTTGTGTTGCCATTCTCAGCAATTGAGGGATTAGTTCTTTAAGAGAGCGTAATCCTAAATGGTATTATTAAGTTTTTTGTTCTTTCTTTACATAAAATACAAAACATATTATGAAATGCTGTAATTTATCAGTAAAACAGTAAAATAACTTTGTTTATTTTGTTCTTATCGTATTTAATGTATGGTTTATTTTTTACCGGCATTTTTTGTGTTTGTTGAGAAAAAGAAAGTTTTGAAAATAATGATAAGCAAGGTATCTAAAAATCGCTTATATTCGTGTGTTTTTACGGCAGCTATTTTTTCTTTTTTGTTAAACACAAATATTGAGGCACATTCTCGTTCATTTGTATTACTGTCATGTGGTGAAAACAAATTACCTTATGAATGCAGAGATGGTGCAAAGCATACAATTAGTGATAAAATATATAAGTTCACTGCACCTGTTAAAGAAAAGAATGGGGAAGGTAGTTCTCTCATATTGCCTGCTGCTATAGTAGTACAGGAGCCTAATACAGTTATTCAGGCGACGCGTGTAGAGGTTGAAGGAATTTCAGGTATAGAAGATATTTATGGTGCTGTTGTATCACGAGGGGGAAGAATTGTTTTAAGCGATTCAGCTTTTAAAAATGTATCAGTAGGTCTTAAAGCTGATAGTGGAATAATTGAGGTCAATCGTGGAACAATTGAAGCTTCTCATATAGCTGCTTATGCAGAGAAGAAAGAAGCAGCTGTTAGGTTAACGAATACAAAAATTAAAGTAGAAGGTCAGGGTATTGGTCGAGAGAGTGCTCTTTTCGTTGGTGCTGATGCGGGCATTCAGATGACAGGTGGACTTATTGATGTAAATGATGCCGCTGTACTTTATGTGGGTATAAGGGGAAATGCAACTTTAGATGATGTTACCATTACTTCAAAACGTCAAAAAACAGAAGATAAAGAAAATACAAATGAAAAAATTGCGCATACAGTTTTCAATGTAGACCAGCGTGGTTCTGTTTATTTGAAGAAGACTAATATTGTTTCTACAAATGTTCATGTTTTAATGGTTGGACAAGATTCTAAGGTGCAATCCAATGTTGGCTGGGATGAAAATATTTTAATTTCGCGGGTTAATATTGAAGATTCAACAATTAAGGTAATCGGTAACAAACATGGTATGCATTTTGAGATGGGGGGAGAGAGCAATGCGTACGAACAGGGACTCGTTTTTTTGAAAAGGACGGTTTTTGAGATTGTAGATGGAACAGCTATTTATAGTCATAACAGTCGTAGTTATATTGCAGTAACAGAAGGCACAAAAATTTCTGGTGATTTATTATTAACAGCTGAAAAGGGGGGGACTGTAGCAATTTTGGCTTCTTCTTCTTCATTAATAGGAGGGACGCGTGTTGCTGATGATTCTATTGCTGAACTTTATTTGACAGAAGGATCAAAATGGTTAGTGACAAAAAGAGGAGCAATAGCTTCACACATTGCAGACCGTACAAGTTCGTTTATTTCATTTGTAAAACTTTCTGATAGTTTTATTGCTTTTGAAACGCCAATGTTTCAGGAGTATCAGACACTTTATATTGGGAAGGGAGAGAAAGAAGTTTATAGTGCGCAAGATAGTGCAGATATTTATCTCAATACACATCTCAGTCGTGATGGTTTGCTTGATAATAAACAGACTGACCGACTTTTGATACATGGTGATGTTTCTGGGAAAACCACAGTTTATGTGCAATTTGTTCCAGGAAATCAGGGGGAGATAGCAAACGGTGAAAAGGCTCATAGTATTTCACTTATTCAGGTTTCTGGAAAAGCGGCAGAAGATTCTTTTCAGTTAGATCGTGCTTATATTGCATTAGAGGGTTTGCCTTACCAATATTATCTTCATGCTTATGGTCCGAATTCTTCTCTTGGAAATGCACAAACTTCTCAAAGATTGGTTGAAGGAGATGGAGATTTTTGGGATTTCCGCCTTGAAAGTAAATATATTCAGCCTACTTTAGAGATGTCTGTTATTCCCCCTTCTGAGTTAAAGATCAGGGAGGTTGTTCCACAAGTTCCCACTTACCTTCTATTACCAAATGCTTTGTTTCATGTTGGACTCATGGATATTCGTCATCAACAAAAGCAGTTGCAAGCTACGCGGTCTATTTCTCGTAAATTGTTAAAAAACGAAGAGAATTTTGCTTTATCTATTCACAGTTATGGTGGGCGTTATCGTTATGTCTCAGATCTTTCTACACTTAAATATGGGTACGATGGTCATGTTGATTATAACGCTATAGAAACAGATATTTTGCTTAAAACGATAGAGAATGCACATAGTACGACATCTTTTGGGATTATGGGGATCTATGGAAAGCTTTCCTTACAACCTCATAACGTGGAACAAAGTCAAAAGAGTACGTTTAATAAATGGTCATTTACGGCATATGGTAGTGTGGAACACAAAACTGGTTTTTATATAGATAGTCTTTTATCTTATGGTTTGTTTAAAGGGGATGTGCGTAGCCATGTTTGGGGTAAGACGGCGACATTAAAAGCAAAACCTCTCAACGTTTCTTTTTCTGCTGGTAAAGTGTTTATGATAGGACGTGAAGGTCTTATTTTTGATCCGCAGCTTCAGCTTATTTATCAACATCTGCAATTTGATAAGTTTCGTGATATTGATGGATTTGATGTTGATATGAAAAAAATAGATCAATGGTTTGTGCGTGTTGGTGGGCGTTTAAGTAAAACATTTACAGCCTCTGAAAAGGATCGTATCACTTCTTTTTATGGCAATATTCATCTTGCTCATTGTTTTGATAAAGAACAATTTGTTCATTTTAAAGATGTTTTCCAGTTGAGTTCTTTTGGTTCTTCCTTAGAGGTTGGCTTGGGTGTCAATTCACAGTTTTCTTCTAAAGTTACACTTTACAGTGATCTTGGCTATCAGTATACGTTAACAAAGGCGGGTTTTTCTGGAGTTCGTTTTTCTGGTGGATTGCGCTATCATTTTTAATCACTCTTTTTAAAAATAATAAATGTGATTTTCAAAATCTTGTTCTGTTGTCGAGAACTAAAACCATTGTTTGTGCAGAATTTTTTAACAATAGTCCCATGTGTTTTAATAAAAAAGTATCACGTTGATTTATTTTTATTGAGTATAGCATTTCTTAAACGCTTTTAAAAAATTGGTCCATTAGATTCTAAATATTTTTGTGTTGTTTTGGCTATAAATATTTGGGATGCCTTCGTTATCATCTTTTTAAAAGAACAGCATTGTTATCTTATTATGCCATAAAACACCGTTGTGTAAGATATGCTGATATCAGGCATGAAAAAAGGCAGGGGAATATTGTTTGTGCTGATTGGGAGCCTTTTCTTTTAAGGATATGTGAAGGGAAAGAATGCACAACTCTATAGTTTCATGGATAATGGGCATTTTTCTACTTTTAAATTTTGCAAAAAGCGTTTTTGAAGCTTTGGAATCGAGTGCATTATTGTAAGTGGGGAATAAGAAAAGTGGTAAAGTGTGCTTTCTTTCACCATAAGATTCACTATCTTTAATTTTAAAATCAAGATAAATCCTTTGAAGAAATTGTTAGAATTGTTGCTGAATAGATGAACGAGGCCGTTGTTTTGTTTGTTAAATAGAGATGAAATATAACTTTTAAATCGGAGTGAAAGTGGTAAGATTTTCTTCTTTCTTTAAGGCGTGGGGAGAAGAGATTGATCATATCGAAAAAGTCGATGACAAGTTTTTTTTATGGTTTGAAATATGGAGATATTGAAGAGAGTCTATTAAAATGGGGTGTAAAAGTAGATCATCGCTTCCTCAATCATTAGGTTTTGAAAAGGGTAAGAGAAATATCTTTATCGGGTTATTGATAAACGTGGTATTTCCAGTGGGTGCAGTTTTACGCGCTTGTTTTAAAGAGAGTTCTCTCAACGTTCCAAAAGTTCTTTCGCGACGGCATTTTTGAATGGTCTAATGGTAAATCCATTGAGCCCCCCATCTTTACGCTTATGAAGTAACAAGCCGGCACCATCACACACTTTGCCAGCTTCCAATGTTTTTTGCTACAGCTCTTGTCGTAAGATGATGCATAAGAGGCATTTTTACTCCTTTTGTAACGTGTAAGAAAATGGTTTTGACTGCTTCAATATAAACAGGGTTGGAATGAGAGAGTTCTCCGATATTGTGAATGTTCATTCAACATGCAAAAAAATAAATTTTTTTTATAAGTCAGTATTTTGCCATATGATGCTTAAAGTATCATCAAGCCATTTATGGTAATTGCGTGCTTCTTCGTTTGAGGCATGAACAGAGAAAATAAAACCAGGATATCCACCAAATGCTGGTGGCGGTGGTGAAATATGATCCGTTTCAAAGAAAATGATAGTTCTGCTAGTTTGTGGATGTTGTACGACCTTATCGAGACCTAAAAATCCAGAGAAGCGTCCATCCCCATGAAGAGGAATAATATAATTTGCAGCCACTTTTTTAGCTGGGAGGACATCAGGAAGATCTAAATTTTGTTCAGCTAAAGCCGCTTTCATACAGAGTTTTGCAAATGAAATTCCTGTACTTTGTTCTACAATAAAATGGGAGACACCTGACCCACCTATACGAGCGCCGATCTCAATGATATAAGGTAAATTATTAGCATCTAGGCGTAGCTCTACATGGGCAGCACCCATATTTATACCAAGAGCTTTGACTCCAGAGCATGCAGCCTCACATAAAGCAATAATTAAAGGATCATCTATATCACAGCGTTGACGATAAATTGTTTCTTCAAACCATGGTCCTTCAGGTTGTCCTTTGTCGCCAACAGCTAAAACATGCACACCTGTTGTATCAACAAAACATTCTACGACAAATTCTTTTCCTGGCAAATATCGTTCTACAATTAAACCTACAGGTTTATTTTTATCATTAAAACGTGCCATGTCTTTATACTGAACATTCCATACAGCTTTGATAAGCTTAGAAAATTCTTCAGGATTTTTAGCTAACATGACGCCTGTACTCGCCCATCCAGAGACGGGTTTAATAACGAGCGGATAGTCTAAGGTTTGTGTTTGTAATAGGTCTTCTGGATTATCTATATACAGAAATTTCGGTGTTCTTAAGCCTGCTTTAGCAAAAGCTTGACGCATGAGATATTTGTTTCTGGTTAATGCTGCTACTTCTGGTTCAATACTTGGGGTGTTGATTTTTTTTGCAGCCAAAGCTGTCCATAGAATGGCTTCTTCGCGAAGGGTCATAACCCCAGCGATATTGCGTTCTTTTACGCCTGCTGCAAAAGCGTCTAGAGCTGCTTCTGGATTATCAAAAACAGGAAGTTGCCAAGTTGCACTGACTGCTGCGGGTTGAGTAGGAGCGCTTTCAGCGGTATCATAGATCATTACTAATTCGATATTAGCTGCTTGTGCTGCTTCAAATATAAACGGGAGTTTTGCATTGCGCTGACAAACTAACGCGAGTTTTTTCATTTTGTTTCCTCATTAAATTTGGAATTTTTGGCACGACGTTTCTGTTGCCATGTAGATACCTTTGATGCATCTATAAATAAGAGTGTCATTCCTATAACAGCCATCATCATAGCCATTATTTTAATAGCATTGAGAGAAGGGCTAGAGCCGATTATCCATTCACATGTAACCACTGCAAAAGGGGATAATACGCCAATAGTGTTGGCGTATAATACACCTCCCTCAGCTAAAACTTTTTGGTACAAAACGTAAACTGGTGCCGAGCAGACAGTTCCTAAAATCAATATCTTAAATATATCTTCTAACTTAAGATATAAGAGTGGGGCAGGATCAAAAATAAATAATGGCATAAATGATGCGGCAGAAATTGTTGTGATCCAAGCCAGAGAGGTGAGCAAAGGTAAATTTTTAAGATAACGTTTAGATAATAAGCCATAAGCAGAGTAAGAAAGTGCTGCTGTTAAGGCAAGAACTACTCCTATCAGGTTATAATATCCACCTTCTCCACTGTTTATATTGAATGCTACAGCTGCTATACTGACAATTATCACTCCACTAAGCTTCAGCCATGAGAATTTAAGGACATTTGTCAATGCACCTAATATATAAGTAATTCCTGGAATAGTAGCGAGTACCATGATTAAATCACTGGCTTTGAGTGATTTTAATGCACCAAAACTGCATACAAAGTACAGCGAAAATCCTAACACTGAGAGAATAAAAAAAGCAGGTATCATGGAAAGCAATGGTAAGGATCTGAAAACAGCTTTCTCACGAAATACTGCAATCAGCCATAAGGTGGCAGCGGTGGCAAACAACCTAAGTCCAACCGCATGCATGACGGGTATATTGCTAACCAAATTCTTAGATAATAACCAACTTATGGAAAACAATGCTAGAATAGCAAAGGTAAATAGGAATAACCGTTCTTTTAAGAAACTCAATGATTTAATCCCCCAATAATGTACTGTGATAAGATGATGTTGAAAAATTAAATCGTGATTTTGAGGTTTGCGGTCTTCCAAGATTATTTTGGATATAATCCCTAGCCTCTGCCAAATAAGCATCATTATCTAAAGTTTCAATTGCTTTTATAGCGGCAATCATCAATGCTCTTACTTGCTTGAGATGCTCCAAATTAAATTGAAGATCCCTCCTTGATCTGTTTTAATCAATGCTTTGATACGCATCTATATTTCAAAAAGCAATAAACCTGTATCAGCATCGAATGTTATATGCTGATCAGAACCTTTTGGATAACGAAATATGCGTTCTAAGAGAACAAACTCAATTCTTTCTTTCCAAATCTTTGAACAACCTTTTAGCATAATACGCATTGTAATTAAGTCAACTTTAGTTTCCTCTAAAAGTCCTGTAAACCAATTTAATTTTATATACAAATTTTTATCTAATGGTCGAGGTCTGGTATCCGGTGTGATGTGCATAGTCGTGATAATAGTCCCCCACAAACAGCGCATATCGTAAATTTCTTCCTTAGATAAGTTACGACTATACAATTGACTGAATAGGAATTTATTGTCTCTACCAAGCAAACGTTCTGCTTCCATAATTGTCTGCTTATTGTAAATATCACAAAATTTGCTGAAAAAACAAAGCAAATGCTTGTTTATCAATTTTTTGAGCAGTCGCTACAGATTCTGGGAATAGAACAATGCAATTGCCTTCTAAAAACCCCTTTGTTGCTATTCCCATTTTTATATATTGAAATGGTGATACATAATTCTTTGTATATTTTGAAGCGTAGATAGACCGTTTCATGATGGTATCTTGAACTAATTTTAGCCAAGATCCTTCCGGATCAGGTTCATTTGTTGCACGCATTGGAGCCAAGAAAAACAAGGGAGCATCTGGTAATGGCGCTTTGAAAGCAGTCAAGGTGTTATCAAATTGAGGAGGAGTACTTAAACCGCTGAGCATCCACAGATGAAGATCATAGAAGTGATCACCAAAAGTTCCGAAGATAATCCATCAAGAATATTGGCATGGTGGTTCAGCAGAGTGATCAATTCATTGATCATATTACTATCTGCTGAAGGTGGTTCCTTAATGCTCCCATTTCGTTCTTGGCGCACACGAAATTTGTCAACCAAGTTAACAATGGAAAGAAGCACTTCAGATTTTTTCATGATGAGCTGACTTTAGCGAGTGGAGCAAAAAGGCCATTGGCACTTATCCAAAATTTTCGACAATACTCAGCCTATAGCGATTTGCCGCAACCGATGTTGTGATACAAGCATCGGTTTTTTCAGCCTTACAAAGAACGGCTGCATCAGCATTGCTGTTGGCAAATACTTTGTCATATTGATGAGCTACCAGAGATTGCGGGGCAGGGTGAGTCGCTACGATTTTAATTTCATCAGCGTTATTGCGTTTAGCTAAAACTATAGAGTGAGTAGGCATGATAAAGCTATTAAATAATTGCATGTCACCTAAACGGGTAAATATGAATGTATGCAAGTTGGGGTAAGTAGCATGGTTTAGGAGATAATCATCCTTTTTCTAAGCGTCTTCATCAAATGCTTCTTCAAGAGTTGCCTATAAGATAATGCGGGATCTCGAGTCAGTGGACAAAATATTTTTATTGTGATTGTCAAGCCACTATTAAGCTACAGCTGCACAGTTAGTAATCTGCAGGGACAAGTGTAAAAGCATTATTTTCAGGTTGTATGAGATTTCTATTCTTTTAATTATGTGATTCAATTTAAACTAGTGCATATGTAGAGTATATCACGCACAATGTGTTAGGTAATTTAGTGCTTAAAAAAACATATGCATATGTGAAAGAAAATTTACGATATAATTTTGTCTTGTCATTGCCCTATCATGCCATAAAATATCATTGTTTAGGAGAGTTATTAGGGAGAAAAAATTTGGAGCAGGGAATATTTGTTGGATATGACGAATGATTGGAATGGTGAAGCAAAGGTTGATGATGTGTAAAGCACACTGTTCTTTTGGGGATAATAAGCCTTTTTCGACTTTACAATTTTGCAAAAAGTATTTTTTTAGCTGTTCGTATTGTAAGTGGATAACGAATAGAGTGGTAAAACACGATTGCTTCTACCATTTCATTCAATATATTTAACTTTTAATTAAAATAATATTTTTAAAAAATATTCTACAGTTGTGACTGTGTTGAATATATGAAAAGGTATCATCATTGGCTTGATTGGCTTGTTTGTAAAAGAAACATGAAATATAACTCTTAAATTAGAGTGGGATTGGCAAGATCTTTTTCCTTCTTTGAGGTGTGTGAAGGGCGGATTAAATCTTATTAAAATATATAAAACTTAGAAAAAATAGTCTCTTTCTTGAAAAGATCAGAGGTAAACAATATGCGTGAGATTTTGGATCATTTTGATATGCCATTGAATAAAAAGATTTCTGTTCAACAGACTCAAAATCTTTCATGCCAATCACACCCAAAACGATTTTATCAACAAGTGAAAATTGCTTGTGAGGAAGGAGGCTTTACTCTCTTATTAGATGGACATTCTGTTAAAACACCCGCAAGGCGTCATTTTCATGTGCCAACGCAAGTGTTTGCTGAATATGTTGCTCAGGAATTTGAGAACCAAAAGCACGTTGTTGATCCTGCAAAAATGCCGATGACGCGTTTGGTTAATACAGTTATTGATGGTATCGCTGATGATATGCAGGCTGTGTTTGAAGATTTATTGCGTTTCGTTGCATGTGATATGATCTTTTATCGTGCACAGACACCTAAAGAGTTGGTGCAAAAACAATCTGAACAATGGGATCCTTTATTAGATTGGGCAGAAAAAAAACTGGGTGCAAGGTTTTATTTGACAGAAGGGCTAATGCATGTGGAACAATCACCAGAAGCGCTTCAAGCAGTCAGTAATTATTTACGTAGAGTTGAATCTCCTTATATGCTTGCTGCACTTCATCTGATGACGACCTTAACAGGATCTGCTCTCATTGCTCTTGCGGTCGCTGCGGGAAAGATTGATGCTGATCATGCATGGTCTATTGCCCACTTAGATGAAGATTGGATGATGGAACAATGGGGAATAGATAAAGAAACAATAGAACGCCGTGCTCATAAAAAAGTTGAATTTAATGCTGCGGTTACAATTGCTACAGTATGTTTATAAGATTTCTTTATTTCCTTGGGCTTTTTAAAGAAACATCTCTCAAAGAGCACCCAAGCCCATTTCACGGTGCCAACCATGAATGGTATAACGATAAAGCCATTGAACACCACCATCTTTACGCTTGTGAAGAAACAAGCCGGTACCATCATACACGCCAGCTTGTAGGTGTTGCGAACAGTCCTTGGTATTTGAGAGGGTTCATAAGAGGCATTTTTAGTTCTTTCTTGTACAGTTTTTACCCATACGCCATCCCCGTTTTTGATGTGCAAGGAATTTTGATTGATTCAACATACACAGATTTGAAATGAGAGAATCTTACGATATTTAGCTTTCTAATTCATTTATAAATCCATGTGTTGTTTTTGCTGTTACATTATTTTTGTGATTTTGAGAGGATTGATTTTTACTTTTTCAAGTCCAGGAAATATTTCATTGGTTATGTTTAAGATTGCTTCGTCATTACCACGGATAAAATACCATTGATTATCGTGAAGGAGGGCAATAATTTCAGTTTGAATAGAGCATTTTTTTCCAGCATTTGTTGCGGTTACAAGCTCCACGGGTATAACAAAATAAGGAATGCCATTATCAAGTGTCCCTTCGCGTTTTTGTTTTTCGTCAATGTGGATACTTTCAATCTTATAATTTTTTGCCAACCGTTCTATTTGGCTTTTCATGATTTGTCGAAATTGTGATTTACTAAGATTTTTTTTGGTAGTTAAGTTGTTGATGATTTGGGGTGGAATAGCGTTTAAGATGGCATTTGCATCGGCATTTTTAAGTGCTTTACTATAAGCAGATGTCGCTTTTTCAAGGGTTATGAGTTTTTGGTTTGTAATCGTATGTGCTTGAGTTGTTGATGTAATAAAGACAATGCATAAAAGAATGGGAACGAGAAAACAAATTCGCGGCATTAGAAACCTTGTTAATTCACTTGAAGAGATTCAACATATTATAAAGGAAAAGCAGATGAGCAAAAAGCCTCTTGCGCCCTTGCATGAGAAGAATATCCACAAAAATGGAGGCTTTGACCTCCATTTTAAAAATCAAAGGAATACGTATTGATATGTTTAAACAGAATAGTACATATCAAATTCAACAGGATGGGGTGTTGTTTCGTAGCGCAAAACTTCTTGCATCTTTACTTGAATGAAGGAATTAATCTGATCATCATCAAAAACGTCGCCAGCTTTAAGAAAGCCACGATCTTTATCGAGTGCTTCAAGCGCTTCACGCAGACTTCCTGAAACGGTGGGGATGTCTTTGAGTTCTTTTAAGGGAAGATCATAAAGATCTTTATCCATAGCATGTCCAGGGTGAATTTTGTTTTTAATGCCATCAAGACCAGCCATTAAAAGGGCTGCAAATGCCAAATAGGGATTTGCTGTTGGGTCTGGAAAACGAACTTCTACGCGTTTTGAATTTGGTGAAGAGCTCATTGGAATACGGCAAGATGCGGAACGATTACGTGCTGAATAGGCAAGAAGAACAGGAGCTTCATAACCAGGAACCAAACGTTTATAGGAGTTTGTAGATGGGTTGGTAAAAGCATTGATTGCTTTTGCGTGCTTAATAACACCACCGATAAAAAATAAACAGGTTTCTGATAGTCCGGCATATTCGTTTCCTGCAAAAATGGGTTTGCCATCTTTCCAAATGGAGATGTGGACATGCATTCCAGAACCGTTATCACCAAAAACTGGTTTTGGCATGAAGGTTGCTGTTTTCCCATAACTGTTTGCTATTTGATGTACAACATATTTAAAAATTTGCATCTTGTCAGCCTCGCGAACGAGTGTATCAAAACGAATACCCAATTCATGTTGGCCTGCTGCTACTTCGTGATGGTGTTTTTCAACCTGTACGCCCATATCTTTGAGTGCTGTGAGCATTTCAGAACGCATATCTTGGCAAGAATCAATCGGCGGAACAGGAAGGTAGCCTCCCTTTATTCGTGGGCGATGCCCTAGATTGCCTGTTTCATATTCCGTATCATCATTGGAGGGAAGTTCACTTGAATCGAGTTTAAACCCTGTGTTGTAAGGATCCGTTTTATAGCGCACATCATCAAAGATAAAAAACTCTGCTTCTGGACCTACATTGATTGTATCTCCAATGCCTAAAGATTTCATATAAACTTCGGCTCTTTTGGCGATAGAACGAGGATCTCTACGATAAAATTCACCAGAGACAGGGTCAAGTACGTCACAAAATATGACCAAAGTAGATTGAGCAAAAAAAGGATCAATATGCGCTGTTCCTGGATCTGGCATTAAAACCATGTCAGATTCATTAATTGTTTTCCAACCAGCAATTGAAGAGCCATCAAACATAACACCATCACTAAAAGTATCCTCGCTGATTTCTGCGATATCCATTGTGATGTGATGCAATTTTCCTCGTGGATCAGTAAAACGTAAATCAACAAAACGGATTTCGTTATCTGCAATCTGTTTGATAATATCTGATGCGGTTGTCATATTCAATTTCCTTAATATGGCGTTGAGGTGGATAAAAAAGTGAATTTTCTCGTTGTTTATTAAAGGGCATCGATCCCAGTTTCATCAGTCCCTATACGAATGGCATCATCAATGGAAAAGACAAATATTTTTCCATCCCCTATATGTTTGGTTTGGGCTGCTTTACGTATTGCATCAACAGTTTGTTCCAGTTTGTCATCGGACACGACAATTTCAATTTTTACTTTAGGGAGAAAGTCAACAACATATTTCGTCCCACGATAAAGTTCTGTATCTTCCCTTTGACGACCAAAACCTTTCGCTTCTGTTACTGTAATACCATGGAGCCCTATTTTTTGAAGCGCTTCTTTCACTTCATCAAGTTTGAAAGGTTTTATAATGGCTTCAATTTTTTTCATGCTGAAATTATCTCCAACGTTATTTTGTCTTTTTAGACTGCATCACATTATATTGACAACTGTAAGATGTCCAACAGATACTTTGTGCACAAAAAGTCGAAAACAATGACACTCTATGCTCTTTTAGGAGAGTTTCTTTTGTAGAATACAGCGAAATACTGTTTTTTGGAAAAAAACTTACAATCCTTATAAACGAATCAAAATAATCTCATTAAGAGAGTGTGCTTCCTTTTTTGGATAATACATTGACTTATAAGGATAATTAGATATTTTTTCTATGGTATGAAGAATTATTATAGCGTAAGATTTTCTCATTTTAGATCGTCTCATCAAAGCTATATCCTTGTATATCAAGAGATACGAGCCTGTGGATAAAAACATTTGAAAAAAGAAATATAAATGCCTTTTATGAAAACTCTCGATAACCAAAGGTTGTTACAATATTAGGGATTAGGGGGGAGCGCAAATATTGGAAATGAGGGTGTTAGTTTGCACTTGCTTAAAAGCGCAAAGATAGTGGTGTATAATAATTAATTTACCATTCTCAGGTGACTGTCGTGAACTGGATGTGGGAGTGTTGAAAAATATTTTTTTAAACAAGCGTGTGAATTGGCAACGCAAATATATTCTGTTTGGGGCGTTTTGTCTTTCGTGAGGAGCGAGATCTCATTAAAGAATGCAATAAACAAAAGCGTGAAGCAATGCGCAATCTTCATTCTTTTTAAAATATTGCTGTGGATGTTTTTGAAAATCGTAAAGATGAATTAAAAGGGGAGGATAAAGATGGAAACTGGTTTATACCCTTAAAACTTCATATCCTTTCAAAATTAGGTTGTCTTCTCGTTTCAGAGATTACACGCAATAGAGCTATGCAATATGTTTGCCCCTATTTGACAATACAAAAACTAAAATAAAACAGCTGATAAAGCGCTAAATTGTTTTTAGTCTTTGCTTCAAACATGTTGCACTACTGGAATTAGGTGTTGGTTTACAGGTAACAATAAAAGTACAGGCTTTGTTCGTATGCTGTATTTTATAAGGGGAAGCATTTTTAAGAATTGGAATTATAGAGGGATGGGCGCAGTAAAACATCTTTTAGAAATTTTCCTGTATAGGAAGCGGGAATTTTAATAATGTCTTCAGGGCGTCCAATTGCAACGATTTCTCCACCGCGATCTCCACCTTCTGGTCCTAAATCAATAATCCAGTCGGCTGTTTTTATAACATCAAGATTATGTTCAATGACGATGACTGTGTTGCCTTGTTCGACCAGTTCGTGAAGCACTTCAAGAAGTTTGGAAATATCATGAAAATGTAAACCTGTTGTAGGTTCATCCAAAATATAGAGTGTACGTCCCGTTGTTTTACGTGAAAGCTCTTTCGCAAGTTTTACACGTTGTGCTTCTCCACCAGAAAGTGTGGTTGCTTGCTGTCCTACTTTTATGTAACCCAATCCTACTTTAATGAGAGTTTTCATTTTATTATGAATGGCTGGAACAGCTTGGAAAAATTCCTCTGCTTTTTCAATTGTCATATCCAAAATATCTGCGATAGATCGTCCTTTGAATTTTATTTCTAGTGTTTCTCGATTATAGCGTTTTCCTTTACAGACATCGCAAGTAACATAGACATCAGGTAAAAAGTGCATTTCAATTTTAATGACTCCATCACCTTGACATGCTTCGCAGCGTCCTCCTTTAACATTAAATGAAAAACGTCCTGCTTTATAACCACGGGCTTTTGATTCTGGAAGTTCGGCAAACCATTCACGAATCGGCGTAAAAGCGCCTGTATAGGTTGCGGGATTAGAGCGTGGGGTGCGTCCAATGGGGGATTGGTTGATATCAATGACTTTATCAAGAAATTCTAAGCCCTCAATTTTATCATAGCTGGCAGGAGTGTGATGAGAGCCCATGATGTGATGTGATGCTGCTTTGAAAAGCGTTTCAATAAGAAATGTTGATTTTCCTCCTCCAGAAACACCAGTTATGCATGTGAAGGTTCCAAGAGGGATGTTCGCATTGATATTTTTGAGGTTATTGCCTTTGGCGCCAATGACTTTAAGTGTTTTCGATTTTGATATTTTACGCCGTTCTGTTGGCATTCTAACAGCCATTTTTCCTGAAAGGTATTGGCCTGTGAGAGAGGCTGAATTTTCTATAATTTCCTGCGGTGTTCCTTGTGCTACGATTTCTCCACCATGAACGCCTGCGGCCGGACCCATATCGACAACATAGTCTGCCGTGAGAATAGCATCTTCATCATGTTCAACGACAATAACTGTATTGCCAAGATTGCGCAAATGGCGCAGCATTTCCAAAAGGCGTTCATTATCGCGTTGGTGTAAACCGATGGATGGTTCATCTAAAATGTAAAGGACGCCTGTAAGACCAGAACCAATCTGGGATGCTAATCGAATACGTTGGCTTTCTCCCCCTGAAAGCGTTCCTGAATTGCGAGACAAGGTAAGATATTCCAATCCTACATGATTTAAAAAAGTTAAGCGTTCACGAATTTCTTTTAAAATACGTACAGCGATATTACGTTGTTTTTCTGTGAGATATTGATGAATATTGGCAAACCAATCATCTGCTTGTGAGATGGAAAAATCTGATATTTGCCCAATATGCATCCCGTGGATTTTTACAGCGAGTGCCTCTGGTTTTAAACGATAGCCGTGACAAGCTGGGCAGGGCGAAGAAGACATATAACGTTCGATTTCTTCACGGGACCAAGCAGAATCTGTTTCTTTCCAGCGTCTCTCCATATTAGGGATGATTCCTTCAAAAGATTGAGTTGTTTTATGCAAACCAGAATCATTTTTATAGATAAAAGAAATTTCATTTTTTTTTGTACCGTAGAGAATAGCTTGTTGTGCTTCATCGGAGAGTTCACACCATTGATTTGTGAGTTTGAAACCGTAAGCTTTTCCTAATGCTTCTAAGGTTTGGCTATAGTAAAGTGAATCTAATTTAGCCCAAGGAGCAATGGCTCCATTCTTTAGGGTAAGATTTTTATTGGGCACAATTTTCAGTGGATCCATTGTCTTTTTGATGCCCAGTCCATCGCAGAGAGGACAGGCACCAAAAGGATTATTGAACGAAAAAAGGCGTGGTTCAATTTCAGGGATAGAGAAACCAGATATAGGGCAAGAAAACTTTTCTGAAAAAATGAGCCGTTTGTGTGTATCATTTTTTGATTTATGAGCAGATTCCTTTGTCGTTTCTTTTGGTGTCAAGGGGTGATCTGTCATTTCAGCAATGGCAAGTCCATTGGCTAGCTGTAAACAGGTTTCTATACTATCAGCTAAACGAGAGGTGATATCCTTTTGTACAACAATGCGGTCTACCACAACGTCGATGTCATGTTTATACTTTTTATCAAGAGGTGGAATGTCAGGGATTTCATAAAACTTGCCATCAACTTTAGCGCGTTGAAATCCTCTTTTTAAGAGTTCTGTTAGCTCTTTTTTATATTCTCCCTTTCGTCCTCGTACCAAGGGTGCCATAATAAAAATTCGCGTTCCTTCTGGTAAGGACATAATTTGATCCACCATTTGGCTTACCGTTTGGCTTTCAATAGGAAGTCCTGTTGCAGGAGAATGAGGAATACCAATACGGGCAAAGAGAAGGCGCATGTAGTCGTGGATTTCAGTAACGGTGCCTACTGTTGAACGGGGATTGCGGCTCGTTGTTTTTTGTTCAATGGAGATGGCTGGGGAAAGTCCGTCTATGCGGTCGACATCGGGTTTTTGCATGACTTCCAGAAATTGGCGTGCATAGGCCGAAAGGCTTTCGACATAGCGACGTTGTCCTTCAGCGTAAATTGTATCAAAAGCTAAAGATGATTTACCTGATCCAGAAAGTCCTGTTATAACAATGAGTTTGTCACGAGGCAGATCGAGATCAATATTTTTAAGGTTATGCTCACGTGCACCGCGAATAGAGATATATTTTTGATGTGTCATATTTTATCCTTGGCATATGTGACAAAAATTGAGCATCTAAAATGGAATAAAACTGTTTTTTTAGAATTACAATGTGTTTAACTGCTTTAATGCAGAAAGAAGGAATAAGTTTTGTGAAAAGAAAAATACAAATGAGCAGCTTTTTATTCTCTGGTGGTGGAATAAACTATGCGTTTTTATCATCTTTTGTTATAATTAATGGATACAATATTGGGAAAGGATAGCAATATCCATATTGGAGGTCAATTGTAGACATATAAATTGAAGGTCAAGATGGTTGTAACTGTTATACAACAAATATTGTACGATTTAAAATTTTGGAGTTTATGCGATGGCTGGTAGCCTTAATAAAGTTATTTTGATTGGTAATCTCGGGGCAGATCCTGAAATCCGCCGTTTGAATTCTGGTGATCAAGTGGCAAATCTACGTATTGCTACTTCAGAAAGTTGGCGTGATCGGAATACAAATGAGCGAAAAGAACGTACTGAATGGCATAGTATTGTTATTTTTAATGAAAACCTTGTCAAAGTTGTAGAGCAATATTTAAAAAAGGGGAGCAAAATTTATATTGAGGGGCAGTTGCAGACACGGAAATGGCAAGATCAAAATGGAAATGACCGTTATACAACAGAGGTTGTTTTGCAAAAATACCGTGGTGAATTACAAATGCTTGATGGGCGGGGAGCAGCGGGTGGAGAGCAGGGAGCAAGTCAAGGGGGGAGTTACAGTGGTGACTTTGCTAATAGTAGTTCAAATCAAAGAAATACTTTTGGTCAAAATAATAACCAATTAGGAGAAAGTTTTTCACACAAATTAGATGATGATGTCCCTTTTTAAGAGGCTTTAAAGTTGCAGTATTATGATTGCTTTATGGTTTGTTTGTTTTAGATTTTTGAAGTTTAGCAAAGTGAAAACTATTCATTGTTATTGGTAATTTTTAATAGAAATTAATAACATCTTGAAAAATATTGTTAAATTTCTTTTTTGTTATGGGAGAGAAATTAGCATTTTTGTGTATTTTTCGATATAAACCGATATAAATAAAGTGAAATGATTCTTTTTTGAAAGTTTTGAAATTGTGACCGATCTTACTCCACACCCAGAACGTGATGTGCTGACCGGTATTGAACCAATCAGTATTATTGATGAAATGCAACGCTCCTATCTCGATTATGCGATGAGCGTGATTGTTTCGCGTGCACTTCCCGATGTTCGTGATGGTCTTAAGCCTGTTCATAGACGTATCCTTCATGCTATGAACGAGATGGGGCTTTCTTTCAATAAGCCGTATCGTAAATCTGCTGGTGTCGTTGGTGAGGTTATGGGAAAATTCCATCCTCATGGTGATGCTTCAATTTATGATGCTTTGGTGCGTATGGCGCAGGACTTCTCTTTGAGAAATCCATTGATTGATGGTCAGGGGAATTTTGGTTCCGTTGATGGTGATCCACCTGCAGCTATGCGCTATACTGAGTGTCGTTTAGAAAAAGTTTCAGAAGAACTTTTAGCTGATATTGATAAAGATACTGTTGATTTTCAGGATAATTACGATGGGCGTGAACGTGAACCGGTTGTCTTGCCAGCACGTTTCCCTAATCTTTTGGTCAATGGGTCAGGGGGGATTGCTGTGGGAATGGCAACCAATATTCCTCCCCATAATCTTGGTGAAGTCGTTGATGGTTGTATCGCTTTGATTGATAATCCTGATATCACACTCGATAAAATAATTGAAATTATTCCTGGTCCGGATTTTCCTACAGGGGGTATTATCCTTGGCCACTCTGGTGTTCGTTCAGCTTATGAAACAGGGCGTGGCTCAATCATTATGCGTGCTAAAGTTGAGATCGAAGAAATTCGCAGTGGTCGACAAGCAATTATTGTGAGTGAGATCCCTTATCAAGTTAATAAGGCCACAATGATTGAGAAAATGGCCGAATTGGTGCGCGATAAACGCATTGAGGGAATCTCTGATTTGCGTGACGAATCGGATCGTGATGGATATCGCGTTGTTATTGAGTTGAAAAAAGATGTTGTTGCGGAAGTTGTTTTAAACCAATTATATCGTTATACGCCACTGCAAACTTCCTTTGGTTGTAATATGGTTGCTTTGAATGGGGGAAAACCCGAACAGATGACGTTGCTTGATATGCTTCGTGCATTTGTTTCTTTTCGGGAAGAAGTTGTTAGTCGGCGAACAAAATATCTTTTGCGTAAAGCACGTGAGCGGGCCCATGTTTTGGTTGGTCTTGCCCTTGCTGTTGCCAATATTGATGAAATTATAGCGCTTATTCGCAAAGCTCCTGATCCACAGACAGCACGTACACAATTAATGGAACGACGCTGGCCAGCGATGGATGTTGCACCTTTGATTAAACTTATTGATGATCTTCGCCATATTATCCACGAGGATGGTACTTATAATCTCTCTGAAGAACAGGCACGTGCTATTTTAGAATTGCGTTTGCAACGGTTGACAGCCCTTGGACGTGATGAAATCGCTGATGAATTGAATAAAATTGGTGTGGATATTGCTGATTATCTTGATATCTTAGCATCGCGCGTACGCATTATGGGTATTGTTAAGGACGAGTTGAGTGCTCTGCGTGAGGAATTTGCAACACCGCGACGTACCGTATTTGGTTTTGGTAGCGCTGAGATGGAGAGTGAAGATCTGATCGCGCCAGAGGATATGGTCGTAACGGTGAGCCATAGTGGCTATATTAAGCGCGTACCTCTTAATACCTATCGTGCGCAACGCCGTGGTGGTAAAGGGCGTTCTGGTATGTCCACGAAGGATGAGGATTTTGTAACACGGTTGTTTGTCGCCAATACGCATACACCGGTTCTTTTCTTTTCATCACGTGGGATTGTTTATAAGGAGAAAGTTTGGCGTTTACCGCTAGGTACACCGCAATCACGTGGGCGGGCTTTGATCAATATGCTTCCCTTACAACAAGGTGAACGCATTACAACAATTATGCCTTTGCCTGAAGATGAAGCAAGCTGGAGCGCATTGGATGTCATGTTTGCGACAACACGTGGAACTGTACGTCGTAATAAGTTGTCAGATTTTGTTCAGGTTAACCGTAATGGTAAAATTGCAATGAAACTTGATGAGGAAGATGAAATTCTTTCTGTTGAAACTTGTACAGAACATCACGATGTCGTTCTAACAACAGCGAATGGACAATGTATCCGTTTTCCAGTTGTTGATGTGCGTGTCTTTGCGGGGCGTAATTCTGTGGGGGTTCGTGGTATCAATTTGGCTAAAGGCGATAAAGTCATTTCGATGACAATTTTAGAGCATGTCGAGGCAACGTCCATTGAACGTTCTGCTTATATTAAACGTGTCATGAATGAACGGCGTGCTGCTGGTGCAGATGCTGATGTTGAAGATCTTGTCATTCTGGATGATGAAGATGGGGGTGTTGAAACAGAGTTAACAGATGAACGTTATGCAGAACTTCATGCACGTGAACAAATGCTTTTAACAGTGAGTGAATTTGGTTATGGTAAACGTTCTTCTTCCTATGAGTTCCGGATTTCGGGACGTGGTGGAAAAGGGATTCGTGCAACAGATCCATCTAAAACAGCTGAAATTGGTAAATTAGTAGCGGCTTTTCCGGTGAAGGCGCAAGACCAAATTATGTTGGTGTCAGATGGGGGGCAGCTTATTCGTGTCCCTGTTGAAGGAATACGTACTGCTGGGCGTTCAACTAAGGGCGTTACGATTTTTAATACAGCCGAAGGTGAAAGAGTCGTATCGGTTGAACGTATTTCTGAACCTGAAGATGATACGAGTTCATTAGATGATGAAAGTGTGAAGCATTCTGATACGATTGATATGAGCGAAGAAAAATAATTTTGAAGAGGATGGAGTGAAATCATGAAAATTGCTCTTTACGCAGGTTCATTTGATCCTCTTACAAACGGTCATCTTGATGTTTTAAAAGGGTGTTTTGTGTTAGCTGATAAGGTGGTCGTCGCTATAGGTATACAGGCTGACAAAAAAACACTCTTTAGCTTTGAAGAGCGTGTTGATTTCATTATGCAGGTAGGGAAAGACTTGTTTGGTGCAGATTCTAATCGATTGCAGGTTCTTTCATTTAATAACCTTCTCATTGATAAGGCACGTGAAGTTGGTGCTTCATTTCTCGTTCGCGGATTGCGTGATGGTACTGATCTTGATTATGAAATGCAAATGGCAGGGATGAATGGCATTCTGGCTCCTGAATTGCAAACTGTTTTTTTGCCGGCAAGTGTTTCTGGGCGTGCGATAACGTCTACATTGGTCCGTCAAATTGCCTCTATGGGAGGTGATGTGACACCATTTGTGCCGCCCAATATTGCACAAGCTTTGCGCTCGAAATTCCAGTCTTTAGAGGAGAATAAGTGTGTTTCGTAGAATTTTTGCTGTTTTGATATGTGTATTTTGTTTTTTTTCATTGTCCGCTGTCGCTGGTAATTCTAGTCCAGCGAGTGATTCAAGCCTTCTTGTTTTATCTCTCAACAACGGTGAGGTTGTTATTCGCCTGCGTCCTGATTTGGCACCAAAACATGTTGCGCAAATCAAAAAACTAACAGAGGAAGGGGCCTATAATAATGTTGTTTTTCATCGTGTAATTCCTGGCTTTATGGCACAAACTGGTGATGTAAAGTTTGGAAAAAAAGGCAGTAGAGATTTTGATCTAAAACGCGTTGGTATGGGGGGATCAAATTATCCCAATATACCGGCTGAGTTTTCAAAGCAGCCATTTAAGCGTGGTACTGTTGGGATGGCACGTTCACAAGATCCAGATTCTGCGAATTCTCAGTTCTTCATTTGTTTTGATGATGCTGCTTTTTTAAACGGTCAGTATACGGTTATTGGGGAAGTAATAAAGGGGATGGATGTTGTTGATAAAATTAAAAAAGGTACCACAAGTAATAATGGATCTGTAGAAAATCCTGATGTTATTAATGCTGCTACTTTACAAGTTGAGAAATGAATCAAGGGAGCTTTCCATATGGCTGAGAATAAAAATCCAGAGAATACTTTAATTCTTGAAACAACAAAGGGCAGAGTTGTTATTGAGCTTTTTGCTGATTTAGCACCTTGTCATGTTGCACGTATTAAAGAACTTGTCCGTGAAGGTGCTTATGATAATGTTATTTTCCATCGCGTTATTGATGGCTTTATGGCGCAGACTGGAGATGTGCAATTTGGAAAGAAGGATAGTGAAAAATTCAATTTATCACGTGCTGGTATGGGGGGGGCAGAAAAACCAAATTTAACAGCAGAGTTTTCAAATCTTTCTCATAAGCGGGGGACAGTTTCTATGGCGCGTAGTCAGAATCCAAATTCTGCTAACTCTCAGTTTTTTATTTGTTTTGCAGATGCTCCGTGGCTTGATCGTCAATATTCCATATGGGGGCAGGTTGTTGAAGGTATGGAAAATGTTGATAAAATTAAACGTGGTGAACCTGTTGCAGATCCAGATTCAATTACCAAAGCCATTATTGCTGCGGATGTAGAATAGTATAAACTATACTGATTTCAATTGTAAGTTGCTAAGAGAAAATTCTCCTATCTGATATAGGGTGGCAATCAGTGATTGCAGCTTAAATTCCTAACAGAATTCAGCTGCTATGCCTTTATTCTCTCTATCAAGTTTCTTTTAATTTATGGATTTAGAGAATTTTGTTTGCTGTATTGGGGAAAGGTTGTTGATTTGTTTGGGTATTTTCTCGAACGAAGAGACAGCCTAATTAGGTGGAAGACGTAAAGATGAAAATAAAAGGCTCATCTTACTCTCTCCTTTTAAATTCAGCTTTACTTTTTCAAAAGTATCTAAAGCAATGTCTGTTAAATAATAAAGATGACGCATTGCCTTATGCTTTGGTCCTTCTTGTTTTTTTTAATAAGAGGAACACTCATTACGTGGAATAGAGCGCTCCAAATAGAGTTGCGCATTTACGCGCTTTTTTAAAGAAACATCTCTCAGTGTATGCCAACATTCATTTAAACTCCCTCATCTTTATGCTTGTGAAGGAGCAAGCCAGTACCATCATATGCTTTTTTCAGCCTCCAATGTTATAACAAAGCCTTTGGTATGTGTAGTTTGACAGTAAGTGGGAAGAGGTGGGATTAGTTAGGAATACGTGATAATTTACTATTTTATGTATAGAATTTAGCATTAAATGTGTATTTTGTCAAAATGGATTTTAACACCTGAAATTGCCAAAAAGAGCTAAAAATAACGAAATTTGGAATTTTGGAGCAAAAATGAGAAAAGGCTTTGAAAGATCTTTGAAAATTCTTTTAAGATTTTTAAAAAGTCTGTGAAATCCCAGAAAACCGCCTTTGAAGACCCTTTGAGAGCCCCTTAAAAATCATTTAAAAAAAATAAATTGATGCAAAACCCGATGATAAGCTACAGTATGTGAGAATCTTAAAAAAATAAAAGTGCTTTTTAAAAGTGTTTTTATTTACACGTTAATCTCTCTTGTGATGTGCAAGAAAATGATTTTAGTTATTTTAACATATACAGATTTACAATAAGAGAAGCTAGCCCTTCATTCAACATATAGAAATAAATTATTATTATAAATCAATGTATTGATGCTGTTTCTAAATATTGTCGTTAATAGGATATTCTATCAAAGTTTGGCTTTTGTATCTTAATACGGTTTGTTCGCTGTAATTTGAGTATGAATAGCGCATTTTATTGTGCCTACTATTTATAGGGTTCGTCGTTTTTTACAATTGTTTTTGCGTTTCATAATAGGTGGTTCATTTTATTTTTATCCCATGTGGGTAATGATCTTACAGTTTAATTAAGGATTTTTCCTGTTAGATTGAATGAATTATTTTTTCATGCTTGTGCTTTTTAAAAAATTTTGATGAATCTATCAATGTGGATGATATAAGGTAAGGTTTTAAAATAGAGTATTACATTTGTGATGTTGGTTGTCTTGTACAATCTAGAGAGCCTTTTAACGCCATATTATACGAATATATTGCGCAAGATAATGAAAATAAAAATCATGATTTTTTTATTTGCAATTGCAATGGAGCAAAGATGTAATCTCTAGGCTTGTGTTTTATGAAGTTATATCTAAATAACTTTAGAGATAGGTTTCTTTCTAGATTAGTACATTGATTTATAATGGATAAATTATTATTTTGTCCATTGAAAGAGCGCTCTGAATATTGTAAGATTTTTTTATTTCAATTTCTCTTATATTGACTTCTTCTCCATCCTAAAGGGTGAATTTTCTACGAGTGTCGGTTTGTAAGCCATTCTTTTTTCACGGTAGGGGGCTCCTACAGATTATTCATGCGGTTAAATTAATCAAAATCATCTCTTTTGCTCGTTACAAATGAGATTGGCGTGGGGAAAAACTATTGGAAAAAAACTCCCTTTTATGAATTATCTCAAGGGCTATCTCAATGCTGTGAACGGATAAATGATAATATGCATTTGCACTTTTATTAAGCGTAAGGCTCTCGGTGTCCGATAGATGAAAATTTTTTATCTATAAAAGTGAAGAATATTGGAAGTTGTATAATATTTTCAGAATTTTCTTCTATTCGTACGAAATTATTACTTATGAAAGTACGTAAAGATGAGATTATTGAGATAATAATTTTGCAGTTCTATTAAGGCTTTAGTGTGTTAAGCGTAGGTATTTTGAGGCATGATATTTAAGGATTTTGCTATTTTTCTGGAGCTGGATTATTTCTTTATTATGGTGATTTCTTCATAACAAATGCTCTTTTATCTCGTTTAATTTTTTATGCTGGTTACAATATTAAGCGAATCAAGAATTAATTCATAAAGCTTATGACAATGCTCGTAAGGGAGATATTTTTTCTCTTTCTGTAGAGATATGCATTGATGGAATCAAGAAGACGAGAATGATGATAAAGACATTTCATTATAGAAAAATTGCTCAAGATGGATGTGCGCGTCGAGGCGAAATTATAACGGGGCGAGGATGCGTTCGTACACCCGCATTTATGCCAGTTGGGACGGCAGGAACCGTTAAAGCTATGTATATGGATCAAATACGTGATCTTGGAGCAGATATCATTTTGGGAAATACTTATCATTTAATGTTACGTCCAGGAGCTGAACGTGTTGCACGTTTGGGAGGATTACACGAATTTTCACGTTGGAGCGGACCTATTTTAACTGATTCTGGAGGCTTTCAGGTGATGTCGCTGGAGGGAATCCGTAAAATTACTGAACAAGGTGTGATTTTTCGCTCTTACATTAATGGCGCCTACTATGAAATGAGTCCAGAGCGTTCTATCGAAATTCAAGGGCTTCTTGATGCGGATATCCAGATGCAGTTGGATCAATGTATTGCATTACCTGCCACTGAAAAGGAGATGGAAGAAGCTATGGAACTTTCATTGCGGTGGGCGCAGCGTTGTAAAACAGCTTTTGGGGATCAGACAGATAAAGCATTGTTTGGGATTGTTCAAGGGGGGGATAATATGAAACTGCGTGAACGTTCTGCTCAAGCATTAAAAGAAATGGATTTAAAAGGTTATGCTATTGGAGGGCTTGCTGTTGGTGAGCCGCAGAGTGTTATGACAGCAGTGTTGGATACTACTTGTCCGATTTTGCCAGAGGATAAACCGCGCTATCTTATGGGAGTAGGGACACCTGATGATATTTTACAAAGTGTTGCTCGTGGTATTGATATGTTTGATTGTGTTATGCCGACGCGTGCAGGACGTCATGGTTTAGCTTTTACACGCTTTGGTAGAATTAATTTGCGTAATGCGCGTTATGCAGAAGATCCCCATCCTCTTGATCCACAGTCACTTTGTCCAGCAGCACGTGATTATAGTTGTGCTTATTTGCATCATTTGATCAAATCTGGTGAATCTCTTGGGGGGATGTTGTTGACTTGGAATAATCTTTTTTACTATCAACAACTTATGCAGGGAATTCGTGATGCCATTGAGGAAGGTTGTTATGCTGATTTTTGCGCTGAAACGCGTGCTTTATGGACACAAGGACGCTATTAATCCTAATATAGCACCTCATTTTTTATTGAATTTACTTTACTTTTGTATCTGAAACTTTTGCTCAAAATATCAAATTAGAAATGCCTTCCAAAATTACAAAATTGCACTATTTTAGGATATAAAAGTGCAATTTTATATGACATTGATTCTCTTTATAATTAGCATATAAAACAGAAACTGTTACTCCGGTACGCGCTACCTGATCCGGAGAAAAACAGTTTATTTCTGTTTCTGATGACTGTTTAAAGCAACAATGTTAATGAGGCGTTAGCGAACTCTTAAAGAAATATGAAAATTGTATTTTTTATACGCTATATTGTGTTTTTTATTGCTAAAGGTAAAGAATGGTTTATAGACAGTTGAACAGATAAACGCTTAGAAAATTAAGATAAAAATGAAATCAGACTACAATCTTTTAAAAATATACTTTTAAATTTTAGTTTTTTCATTTCTATAGATTAATATAAGTATTATTTAAAATATTCTTATGTAATTTTATATTAAAATATTTTAAATTATTAAGTTATAAAAATAAAAAATTTAATTACTATAATTATCATTTATAAAATATCGATAAATATATTTACAAAAACTTATCATATTACTTTTTGTTATGTTTATAGAGTTTATTCGAAAATAATCATAATATATTACATGAATATTTTAATTTACAGATGGTGCTTTAGATGAAAAACTATTTGATGTTATTTAGATGAGTGACGGGTAAATGTACCTAAAATAGAATTATTTCATAAATGTAGAATTCAAGCAATATCATCATGAGAATTTTTAGAAGATTCTAAAATAGCTCATAAAGATGGTGTAAAGTTGAGATTATAGCTTATCGATTTGGAGGATGTGCATTCTGGTAACAAAAACAAAGAAACAATAAGTTTGGGAGAAAGTTTATATTTGTTTCAAGATAATGATTGAAATATTGATCACTTGTTTGGAATGCATTATTCGACTAATTTTAGCATGAATGTATGGTATATCGTCTCAAAATAAAGGTTTCACTGAAAAAGAAGAATTTTGGAATGGTTAAAAAGAATAGACAAAGTTCATGATCTGGCAGGGTTGATAAAAATAGTTGAATATATCTGTAGCCTTTAAGCTTACAATGATTTTCTATTAAAGAATCTGACTTAAATCTTCATAAAATGCCTTATATATCGAAATGTTTATAAAATTTTATTGGGGACTATTGGGCATGCGTATAACAATGTTTTGAATTTTTGTTTGTGTGTATTACAGATATTTACAGTTAAAACTCCTATCCAGAAGTGATGATATGAAGGATTTTTATCAACAAAAGGTTCTTGCATTGGGAATTGATTCGAGAATACGGCGTTTAATAATTTTAGCTCTTGCCGTGGGGAGTTTTGCTATTGGTACTGCAGAGTTTGTCGCAATGGGGCTACTGCCAGAGATGGCACGAAGTTCCTATGTTGATATTCCTACCGCTGGTCAATATATTTCTGCTTATGCATTAGGAGTTGTGATTGGAGCACCTCTTTTAGCTGTGGCAACAGCTCAGGTATCACGCAAAACTGTTTTGATGGGATTAATGCTTTTTTATGCCTTAGCAAATATTGCTAGTGCCTTTTTTTCTGATTTTAGCATATTAGTAGTATTACGCTTTCTCAGTGGACTTCCTCATGGAATCTATTTTGGACTTGCGGCTATGGTTGCTTCTTCAATGGTAGAAATGAAAGAACGTTCTAAAGCTGTTGGATATGTTATGCTCGGCTTAACAATTGCAACCGTTTTGGGAGCACCCAGTGCTACTTGGATTGGTCAACTTATTGGTTGGCAGATTGCTTTTGTCCTTGTGGGGATAATTGCTTTATTATGTTGTTTGCTTATTTGGAATTTTTTTCCTTGTGATTCAAGTTTTCCAAAAACGAATCCTTTGCAAGAAATGGGTGCATTAAAGCAAAAGCAGGTGTGGCTTCTTTTATTGATGGTTTCGGTGGGAGCGTCAGGATTATTTTCTATTTTCACTTATATCAAGCCAACGTTAATGCATATTTCTGGTGTTTCACTTGAGTGGGTACCATTTATCATGCCGTTAGTTGGATTGGGAATGGTGGTAGGAAATCTCTTGGGGCCTAAATTGGCTGTTAAAATTGGTATTTCGCCAATGATATTTTTTTCTATGCTTTGGAGCGTATTTGTTTTTTTTGTTTTTTTCTTTTTATCCTATGCTCCGTTAACGGCAGCGATAGGATGCTTTTTTGTTGGGACTTCTTTTGCTGCTATGCCTTCTATACAAACAAAAATTATGGATGTTGCACTACAGGGACAGATTTTAGCAGGAGCATTAATGCAATCTGCTTTTAATATTGCCAATGCTCTTGGTGCAGAGTCTGGAGCATTAGTTTTAAAATTGGGCTATAGTTATGAATATACAGCTGTTTTAGGAAGTGTTCTAACTTTGTGTGGATTGATGGTTTTTTGCATCTCATGGTATATAGAGAAGCATGCTTAATATTTTTTAAATGAAGAAGGAATTTTTATATTTATTTTTAGTTATTGGAATGTCCTGTTGGGTTTTTTAATATGCAGTAAGAAATGCGCAATGCTAATGGAATAGCAAGACAAAATAAAAGACCCATGAGCGCTATAAGAAGAGTTTTTGCTGCTAAGATCATTCCTATTGTTCCTCCAGGATTAAAGAGTCCGGCAAGATTGGTGATAACTCCGGCTAGAGTTGCACTTAAGGCCGCTGAAAATAGTTGTACAGAGGTAAGGGATTCACTGGCACGGAGAGCATCTTCATCATTTGCACATTGTAAGATCCGTGTGAGCAAATGCGGCCATGCTACGCCTGCACTGATTCCAATAGAAAATAGTGCTAAGCAGATCATAAAAATATATTCAAGTGTGGAAACTTCTGTTGGAATGAGCCATAAAAGAATAGCTATGCCTAATAGTTTTAATAGGGGGGAGTATATAATGATGTTGCGAATTTTTTTTGCTGATACACCGGCACTTGAGAGGGCTCCACATGTCCATCCTAGGCTCATAAGTGCTGCTATATAACCAGCAAGAAGTGGAGCTTGTCCATGAAGCTCTTGAAGAAAAAGTGGAAAATAAAGCTCCATACTATATACGACTGTCGTCATAACAAGTATTAATGCGTAAACAGGAAAAATTTCAGAAGAAAAAGAAAAGGATTTGCGTGGCAACATAGGATGAAGGGTAGATGATTCGATTTTTGCTAGGACAAAGAGAAGACTAAGTCCAATAACCAATCCGCAAATTTTTGCCATTGTTGTGTCCATAGCTCCTCCAACAGAAATGATAAAAATCAATAAGGTGAGTGTGAGAAGCTGAAGCAGAGGGAGAGGGGTTGTTGGAACATAATTTTCATTCTTTTTTGGTAAAAATTTAAAGGCTATGAGTGAGAAGAATATAGCTAATGCACCAATGATCCAAAAAGATGCTCTCCACATGCCATAATATACAGAAATTCCTCCGATTGCTGGTCCTAACAAGGTTGATATTCCCCACATTCCAGAGATGACACTTAATGCGTGTGACCATAAAGATGGACTGAAAACAATACGTACCATGGAATAGGATAAGGATAACAAAGAACCACTTCCAAATCCTTGAATAAAACGTCCTATTAAAAATAATGGCATAGATGAAGAAATGCTGCACATGAAAGTGCCTAGGGTAAAGATAAGTCCAGAGAGAACATAAGTGTTACGAGGACCTAATTTCCCTAATATTTTTGTTGCAAGTGAAGTCCCAAGAAGTGAAGCTGTAATAAAGACAGTTGCCACCCAAGAATAATATATTTCATTGCCAATATGATTCATAAGAGAGGGCAAAATAGTAATAACGATATAAACGTTAGTAGCGTGTAACACAACACCGCCTATAAACGTCAAAAAGCAAAGACCATTTTTACCTAATAAAAGCGCAGACCAGCTTTGTTTTTTCACTGTTTTTGCTATTTAATAAAATTTATCCTCTTTTTATTTATAAGGCAGTTCTTTAAATTTGCCAAGAGAAATTCAAAGCTCTAAACAGAGCTTTGAATTTTAATCGAGTAATAACTTAATTGCCCATTGCTTTTTTGAGATTTTCATCAATTTTATCGAGGAAATCTGTTGTAGAAAGCCATTTTTGTTTAGGTCCAATCAAAAGTGCGAGATCTTTAGTCATAAAACCTTCTTCGACGGTTTTAATACAAACTTCTTCCAATGTTGTGACAAAGTTTTTTAATTTCTCATTGTTATCCAGTTTAGCACGGTGTGCCAGTCCACGCGTCCATGCAAAAATAGAGGCAATGGAATTTGTTGATGTCTCTTCACCTTTTTGATGCTGACGGTAATGGCGTGTCACGGTGCCGTGCGCTGCCTCTGCTTCAACAATTTTACCGTCAGGTGTCATGAGAACAGAAGTCATAAGACCAAGAGAACCAAAGCCTTGGGCAACAATATCAGACTGAACATCACCATCATAATTTTTACATGCCCACACATAGCCACCTGACCACTTTAATGCAGAAGCAACCATATCATCAATGAGACGGTGTTCGTAATATAATTTACGGTTTTCAAATTCAGTTTTAAATTCCGTATCGAATATTTCTTGAAAGATGTCTTTAAAACGACCATCGTAAGTTTTTAGAATAGTATTTTTTGTTGAAAGATAAACTGGAACATTCCGCTGTAGTCCATAATTAAAAGATGCGCGAGCAAAATCACGAATTGACTCATCAAGGTTATACATAGCCATGGCAACCCCTGCACTTGGGGCATCAAAAACATCATGTTCAATCACTTGATTGTCATCACCTACAAATTTAATACTTAATTTTCCTTTTCCTGGAAATTTAAAATCTGTCGCTTTATATTGATCACCAAAAGCGTGACGTCCAATAATAATTGGCTTTGTCCAGTTAGGAACAAGGCGAGGGACGTTTTTACAGATAATAGGTTCGCGAAAAATGACTCCTCCTAAAATATTGCGTATTGTGCCATTGGGTGATTTCCACATTTTTTTTAGGTTAAATTCTTTAACGCGTGCCTCATCAGGTGTGATGGTTGCACATTTTATACCAACGCCATATTTTTTTATAGCATTGGCAGAATCGATCGTTACCTGATCATTGGTTGCATCGCGGTTTTCGACGGAAAGATCATAATATTTGAGATCAATGTCGAGATAGGGATGGATTAATTTATCTTTGATGTATTTCCAGATGATATGGGTCATTTCATCCCCATCAAGTTCAACAACGGGGTTTTCTACTTTGATCTTTACCATTAGAAGTCCTTTTTTTTAAGTGATATCACTTTATAGCACTATAGCACTTTCAGATTTATAATGAAAAGTAAAAACAAGGGGAAAAGAGCATTCAAAAACGATATTAACAATAGAGTACTTTGAAAGAAAAAAATCATCTTTTCTTTTTTAGTAGTGGAGTCATAATTTCAAATTAAAAAGGTAAGTTATTTGGAGAATAGCCTTAATTTTTTATAAAGATTGCTTTATCTGACATTTTGGAGTTTCATGCATTACAATACTTGTTTCTAAAGATTCATAAACTTAATGTGGAGAGTAATCGGTGTAAAAAGTTTAAATGAATAAGTTTTTTAAGGAGCATGAGAGTTTATTTTAATTGATATTGCAATATTGATTCGTTTATGTAATCTTAGTTTAAATGCACAGAGGTGTTTTGTGGATAAATTACATTAAACACCAGTGTGATAAAGAGGGGAATGCTGATGGGTATATAAAATTAAAGGGCTCGTCATAATTTTTTCTCTAAATTTGACTTTTTTTTAAATATTGAAGTAAAAGCAATAAAATAGTTTTATTTCATTATAATTTAATAAATTTAAGTTAGAATTATATTTAATATTTTTTTGAAGTTACTTAAGAGCGCGTTGAAAGGATTAACTTAGTCATGTCGCATAAAAATATTTATTCTGCTGTTTCAGTATTAATTGGAGCCGCTGCCCTTTTTCTTATAGCTGGCATTTCTGCAAATGCGCAAACTTTATCGCAAGGTTGGTACAAAGTTTGTAGTAAGCAGCATGATGTTGATATTTGTAATACAATGAATACTGTATTATCGAATACGGGACAACCTTTAACGGCTTTTAATCTTGTTGAAATAAAAGGAAAGCAAAATGAAAAACGTATAGGCATTCAAGTGCCGACAGGTCGTTTTTTGCCAGAAGGTGTTCATATTAAAATTGGTGATGATTTCTCTAAAAAAATCCCTTATGTGATTTGTAATGGACCAAGTTGTATTGCCAATGATGTTTTAGATGATAAGCTTATAGCAGCTATGAAAAGTGGTACAAAGATGGTTGTAACTACAGTTAATTTTCGTGGTTCAGCTAATCCTATTGAATTTTCTCTGAATGGATTTACAGCTGCTTATACGGGTCCTGGTATGGAAGAAAAAGATTTCCAACAAGAACAAATAAAGCTTCAGCAGGCTATTCAATCAAAGCAAAAAGAAATTGAAGAGCGTATGCGGGCTGAGCAAGAAAAAGCAAAACAAAAATAACCATAGAATTGGTTGAAACTTTTTTATAATTGTTTATTTAAACCGCCACATTTTTTGTGGCGGTTTTTATTTTCTTAATTTTTTGAAAGAGTTCTACGTTTCCACCAACCAATACGCTCAGTTTTGGGAGTATCGTTAGATGTTGATGAGATAACAACGGGTTGATTGATTGTTTCTGCAATTGGGGAAAGAGAGGATTCGACAACTTTCTCCATCTCCATTGCAGTTTCTTTCTCTAATGTTTTTTGTATTTGCATTATCTCTTTAGAGGATGACTTTTTGCGTGTTCTACGTGTTGATTTTTTACTATTTTCAGGAGTTTTATCCTCTAACTCATGAATAGATTTATCTGCTTTTTTGGTTTTAAGTTTACGTGCAGAATTGGTTTTAGGCTTTTCTTCAAGAGATTTTTGTCCTGTGACATTTTGATCATTCTCTAGAGAAAGTTGACTTTCTTCTGCTTTTGAAGAACGTGTTTTACGTTTTTTAGGTTTAATACTTGTGTCAACTTTTGTCGTTTCATCTTGTTGTTGTATATCTAGAGCTTGTATATTATTTTTTATTTCTTCAGATTCAAAAGACTTAGCAGATGGAACACGACGTTTACGATGCGCTATTTTAATCTCTGCTAAAGCTTGCTTAGCAAAGTCTCCCACTGGTTCTGCGTAAGGAACACGAAGCTGAGAAAAACTACTATCTTGATTGCGTCGACCACCTCGACGTCCTCGGCGACGTCCTCGACGATAAGCATCATCACTCAACGTGTCTTCTTTTTTATGAACGGTGGAGGAAGAAAGATCAGTAGTTTCATCATGACGATTTTTGCGCCGACGCTTTGAGTTTGTTTCAGTGGGAGAGGAATTTTCAATAGTTTCACTCTTTATGAAAACAGAATCTTCAATTTCTTGCTTATTGTCATCTTCCAATGGAGATTGAGAAATATTCTCTGCTATTGTGCCTTTAGAAATAATAAGATGTTGCGTTCCAATACTATCATCTGCCTCAATACTAATATTAAGTTTAAAGCGTGTTTCTAAATTAACAAGAATATTGCGTTTGTGATTTAATACATAAAGCGCTGTTGCTACCGGTGTACGCACGATAATATTATATCGCGAATTATGAAGAAGATATTCTTCAATTGAGCGCATGACATGTAAAGCAATTGATGATTCAGAACGTATAGTTCCTGTTCCTGCGCAATGTGGGCAGGGCTGTGTTGTACTTTCTAAAACCGATATGCGAATACGTTGACGACTCATTTCTAAAAGGCCGAAGTGTGAAATATGACCAACTTGAATACGAGCTCGGTCATTTTTTAAACAGTCTTTTAATTTTTTTTCGACCAGTCGCACATTCCTTTCTTCAAGCATGTCAATAAAATCAATTACAATTAAACCAGCAAGGTCGCGTAAGCGTAATTGACGCGCTATTTCTTCTGCAGCTTCAAGGTTAGTTTGTAAGGCTGTCTTTTCGACAGAGAATTCTCTCGTAGAGCGGCCAGAATTTACGTCAATAGCAACAAGTGCTTCTGTTTGATTAATAACAAGATAACCGCCAGATTTTAAAGAAACCTGTGGTTGCAACATTTTATCAAGTTGAATTTCAATATTATTTCTTGCAAAAATGGGTATAGGATCACGGTAAGGTTGCACAACTTTTGCATGACTTGGCATAAGCATACGCATAAAGTCTTTCGCCTCACGATATCCTTGGTCTCCAGAGACAAGAATTTCACTAATGTTCTTATTGTAAAGATCTCTTATAGAACGTTTTATGAGATTACTTTCTTCATGGATAAGGCATGGTGCCGTTGACTCGAGTGTCAAAGTGCGAATCGTATCCCATAACCGCATAAGATATTCGTAATCGCGTTTAATTTCAGCTTTTGTTCTATTGGCGCCAGCTGTTCGTAAGATAACGCCCATACCTTTTGGAACGGATAATTCTTTTACGATTTCTTTAAGACGCTTACGGTCTTGCACATTCGTAATTTTTCGTGAAATACCACCGCCGCGTGCTGTGTTGGGCATTAAAACAGAATAACGACCTGCTAGAGATAAATATGTTGTAAGCGCGGCTCCTTTATTACCACGTTCTTCCTTGATAACTTGTACTAACAAAATTTGACGTCGTTTAATCACTTCTTGAATTTTATACTGGCGTCCTTGTTTTTTTTGATAAGTTGGGAATTCTTCGCGGATGTCCTCAGCACCGACCATTTCGATCTCATCATAAGAGGCATCGATATTTAATACTTCTTCTGTATCATCAATTGTTACAGTTTCAGATGTGATATCATTTTCAACATCGGCTGCTATGACACTCTTTTTTGTTCTTTTGGAGCGTCTTTTATTTTTAGTTGTTGCTTCCGTCAAGACATCTGCTGAATTTTCTCCTACAGCGGCGATTTCTTCTTCTTCAAGAAGAGCAAGGCGATCAGCAATAGGAATTTGATAATAATCAGGATGAATTTCAGAAAATGTCAAAAAACCATGACGATTTCCACCATATTCAACAAAAGCTGCTTGGAGAGATGGTTCTACACGCGTAATACGTGCGAGATAAATATTCCCCTTGAGCTGTTTTCTATGTTCTGATTCAAAATCAAGTTCTTCAATTTTGTTGCCGTGAACAACAACAACACGTGTTTCCTCCGGATGGGAGGCATCTATAAGCATTTTGTTTGACATAAGTTAATATCCTGAAGGCGACATGCACAATTTTATTCAAACGAATGCTATAATTATTCGTAAACATAAAAGGCTGTCTGCCATAAAAGGGAGGTACCAGAAAAACAGGACGGAACATCACGTGTAGATGCATGACAACATTTACACCATTTTTCATCATTATTCCCATCCGTTTTTTATGACTCATATTTCTTAAAAGTCTCCGGTAAAATAATCTTTAAAACAGTTCGGATATCCGAACCAACGAATCTTAAGTAATGCAATCCTAATTTTATAACATAGAAATTTTTCATCCATCACAAAGTCTCAACGCATAATATGCAAAAACTTTCTAAAAACAACTCAATATAAGTTACAGATAATTTAGATGGCTATTATCAGCTAGGAAGCATAGATATTCTTTTATGTTGATATCATGCGTTTGGCAAGTAACAATGTAAATATGTATCATGAGAATATCTTTATTACCTTAATTTTGTTTTTGAGTGTTTATAATGAAAGGATTTAGCATTTATTGAAAAATAGAGAATAAATTAGTGTATCGTTTTTATATAACCAAGATAAATTATTACAAATATAGTGTAGAGTATTTTGCTTATGATAAGAGTTTTTTTTACCAAAAAGCTGAAAATAGCCTGTTGGGATGTTATTATGCAAATCACATATTTTTTGCTATTTTTTCTGGTATTTCAAAGCAGTATTCAAGCCGCAGATCCTTTAAGACTTATCAATTTTCGAACTATTGGTGATAGTGCTCATACGCGTATTATTGCGATTTTCAATTCAAAACCAAATGTTCGTTTGCAGATTTTGGATAGACCTGCGCGTTTGGTTATCAATTTACCTACAATTGATTTTTCGATGCAAAATACGTCTTTAAATAAACAGAATACATTATCTATTATGCTTTTAGATGTGCGTTATGCTTTTTCTGATATACAGACTTCACGCATTATTTTGACAAGTAAAACGGCTTTTGTTGTTGAAAAAAGTGTCGTAAAAAAATTAGACAATGGTTTATGGCAGTTGCTGATTGATATTCGTAAAAGTACACAAGAAAAATTTGATGAGATATTAAAGAATCAGCAAAGAAGCAATTTTGATACAAAAACACCGTTGTTTCCCACACATAATTTTCGTGTTGTTCTTGATCCTGGTCATGGTGGTATTGACGGTGGTGCACGGGGTGTTACAGGAATTTTAGAGAAAGACGTGACTTTAAATTTTGCGCGTGCATTGCGAGATGAATTACAAAAGGATCCTCATATTACTGTTGCTTTGACGCGTGATTCCAATATTTTTTTAAGATTAAGTGAAAGAGTAAAAAAAGCGCAAGAGTTTGATGCTGATCTTTTTATATCTATTCACGCGGATACGATTGATGTACATTCTCTTCGCGGTGCCACAGTTTATACTCTATCAGAAAAAGCCTCTGATGCCATTGCAAAATCTTTAGCTGAAAGTGAAAATAAAGTTGATTTGCTTGATGGTTTGCCTGCAGATGAAACTCTTGAAGTTACAGATATTTTGATGGATCTTACGCGACGTGAAACGCATACATTCTCGGTTAATTTCGCAAATAGTATTATTTCAAGTTTATCAAAGAGTCGTATTAACTTGATCAATAATCCTCACCGGTATGCTAATTTTCAAGTTTTAAGAGCTTCAGATATACCCTCTGTTTTGATAGAGATAGGTTATTTATCCAATAAAGAGGACGAAAAGTTATTAAATGATCCTCATTGGAGAAAACAAATGGCAGCCTCTATTGCTCATTCTATTCGTCAATTTGCTGATTATAGGCAGAAAATGATACAGCCTCTTTAAATTTGTGAGAAAATAGAGTATCAGTAAGGGTTTCTAGTGTACCCTAGTATAAATAAAAGATAGAAAACAATTTCTCTTGATCTCAATCTTGTGGTGATATCCACATGGTGTGTTTGAAGTAACGTATTTTTTTCTTTAATTAATTCTTAAGAAAGCGATAGCCGTTTTTATGATGATTTTTTTAAGATATCTTCTTCGTTTTTTTATTGCTATTGGACTTTTTAGCACAATAACATGGGGTGTTGTGACCTGTGGTCAAGCAAATGCACTTCCTGATTATGAAGTTCTTTCACTTTATGAGCCGCCGGTAATGACCCGTGTCCATGCTTCTGATGGCCGTCTTATGGCAGAGTTTGCGACAAAACACCGTCTTTATTTGCCGATTCAATCAATACCAAAGCTTGTTATAGATGCTTTTGTTTCGGCTGAAGATAAGAATTTTTATCATCATTTTGGTTTAGATCCCGAAGGGCTTTCTCGAGCTTTGATCAATAATATTCGTAATATTGGTTCTGGAAGACGTCCAGAGGGCGCATCAACCATAACGCAACAAGTCGCAAAAAACTTCCTTTTAAGTTCAGAAACAACGTTAGAGCGTAAATTTAAGGAAGCTATTTTAGCTATGCGTATTGAGAAAACCTACTCAAAAGATCATATTCTTGAACTTTATCTCAATGAAATTTATCTGGGGCGTGGCACTTATGGCATAGCGGCTGCTTCTTTGACCTATTTTAATAAATCCGTCAATGATCTAACGCTAGAACAATGTGCTTATTTGGCTGCTCTTCCAAAAGGACCGGCAAATTATGATCCATTTAAGAATACAAAGCGAGCTATTGATCGTCGCAATTGGGTTATAGACCGGATGGTGGCAAATGGATATGTAACGCGTGAACAAGGTGAACAAGCAAAAGCTAAGCCTTTAGGAGCTATAATACGTGGTAGTGATAATTATGTTTTTGCGGCTGATTATTTTACTGAAGAAGTGCGACGTCGTTTAATACATCGCTATGGGGCTAAAACACTTTATGAAGGTGGACTTTCCATCCGTACAACGCTTGACCCACATTTACAACTTATTGCTCGGCGTGCTTTGCACGATGGATTAATTAAATTTGACCATGCGCAAGGATGGCGTGGAGCTTATGCACATATTGATGAGAAAGGTGATTGGGGGATAGAACTTGCAAATATCACAGGGCTAAATGATGTTCCTGAATGGCGTTTGGCTGTTGTCCTTTCTGCTAACCCCAATAAAGTAGAGATTGGTTTACAGCCACCACGTGAAGCTTCAGGTATATTATCAAAAAAACGCGAAACTGCAGTTTTATCAGAAGCTGATTCAAAATGGGCACTCCATGTTGTAAAAGAAAATGGTTATCGAAAAACTGTTCAGAGCTTATCTCATGTTCTGCAAATTGGGGATGTCATTTTTGTTGAAAAACTATCCAATACAAACAACACTTATCGTTTACAACAAATTCCAAAGGTTGAAGGCGCAATTGTTGCTATGGAACCTCATACAGGGCGCGTTCTTGCTATGGTGGGAGGATTTTCTTTTGCCGCCTCTGAATTTAACCGTGCAACCCAAGCTTATCGTCAACCGGGGTCCGCTTTTAAGCCTTTTGTTTATGCAGCAGCACTTGATAACGGATATACACCAGCATCCGTTGTTTTAGATGGCCCCATTGAAGTTCGTCAATATAATGGTGAAATTTGGCAACCCAAAAATTATGGTGGTACCTTTGCAGGACCTTCAACGTTGCGTTATGGTATTGAGCATTCTCGTAATCTTATGACAATACGGCTTGCCAATGATATGGGAATGCCTCTTGTTGCTGAATATGCAGAACGCTTTGGGGTGGTAGATAAATTGCAGCCTTATCTTCCCATGGCTTTAGGGGCTGGTGAAACAACAGTATTACGGATGGTTACAGCTTATTCCGTTATTGCCAATGGGGGACGCTCTATTAAACCTTCTCTGATAGACAGAATTCAAGATCGTTATGGGAAGACAATTTATCGTCATGATGATCGTATTTGCGAAAATTGTAATACGAATTCATGGAATAATCAAAGTGAACCCACATTGATTGATGAAAGAGATCAAGTTCTTGACCCTATGACAGCTTATCAAATTACATCGATGATGGAAGGGGTTGTTCAGCGTGGTACTGCAGCACGTTTACGATATCTTAATCGACATATTGCCGCTAAAACAGGAACAACAAATGACTCTAAAGATGTTTGGTTTATGGGATTTACTCCTGACATTGTCGTTGGTATTTTTGTTGGATACGATCAACCAGCTCCGTTAGGATATAATGGAACGGGAAGTTCATTAGCCGCTCCTATTTTTGGTGAGTTTATGGCAGATGCTCTTAAAGGAAAGCCAGATGTTCCCTTCAAAATGCCAAAGGGTATGATTTTAATGCCAATTAATCGAAAAACAGGAATGCTTGCTGAAAGAGGAGATCAAGATGTCATTATAGAAGCATTTAAACCAGGGACTGGTCCTGCTGATATCTATCAAGTCATTGGGAGTACGAATTCTTTTCAAGAAGGTGTTCCTGCAGTAACTACTTCTCCACAAGTCAATAAAGCTCTTGAAAGTGGGACGGGTGGGCTGTATTAGTCGATAAAATCTTTTTTGCCATGAGTTATGGTTTTTATCTATTTTTTTACAATGTCGGTTCCGTAAATAGAATGATAAAACCGTACCACTTTCTGATAGCAGCTCTTAAATTTGTATAAAATGCTAAGAGACATAACCAGAAAGAGTATTAAAAAATACGGTGTTAAATTATGCGAGCAGAAATAGAAACATTAGTTGATGAAATCCAGAAAGCAATTCAATTGCTAAGGGGGCATCTTTGACTGGGATCAATCACTAAAACGTCTCGAATATCTTAATCAAAAAGCGGAAGATCCATCATTATGGGATGATGCGCAACGAGCACAGGATATGATGCGTGAACGTCAACGTCTTGATGATTCAATCAATGGTCTTTTATCATTTACAAAAACACTTGAAGAATGCATTGAGCTTATTGCGATGGGCGAAGAAGAAAGTGATGTTGAAATTATCGCTGAAGCAGAAAATTCAATACGTAATCTTAAAAGCGAGATAGATAAAAGGCAAATTGATGTGCTTCTTTCAGGAGAGGCGGATCCAAATGATACCTATTTAGAAATTCATGCTGGAGCAGGGGGAACTGAGAGCCAAGATTGGGCTTCTATGCTCTTACGCATGTATATGCGCTGGGCTGAACAGCATGAAATGAAGGTTGAAGTTTTAGAAATTCATGATGGAGAAGAAGCAGGAATAAAGTCAGCGACTATTCTTGTAAAAGGGCATAATGCTTATGGACTGTTAAAGACAGAATCAGGCGTTCATCGCTTGGTGCGGATTTCCCCATTCGATTCGAATGCAAAGCGCCATACTTCTTTTGCGAGCATTTGGGTTTATCCGGTTATTGATGACAATATTGAAGTTGATGTTTCAGAGGCAGATGTGCGGATTGATACATATCGTGCATCAGGAGCAGGAGGGCAACATGTTAATACGACAGATTCTGCTGTTCGCATCACACATATAAAAACGGGTATTGTTGTTCAATGTCAAACTGAGCGTTCTCAGCATAAAAATCGCGCTACGGCTTGGTCGATGTTACGTGCACGTCTTTATGAAGAAGAACTCAAAAAAAGGGAAGAAGAAACGAATGCTGTTGAATCTTCTAAAACAGAAATTGGCTGGGGACACCAAATTAGATCTTATGTTCTTCAACCCTATCAACTTGTAAAAGACTTGCGCACAGGTGTTGAAAATACTGATCCACAATCCGTACTTAATGGTAACTTAGATGTATTTATAGAAGCAGCGCTTGCTCGACGTATTTATGGACAAGATAAAGAAATTGAAGATATTAATTAATTATATATCATCCTTCAAGGATGCAAATTTGTTTCTTAAGTTGTTCATTTTACTGATGTTGTGATTTACGGTAGCTCTTGATACTTGAGAGGTTCAAAGAGGTGTTCTCTTTTTTCCTTTCTTCAAGTTTTTTCTCACACGCCAATCCTGCTATATAAACGCATTGATTTATAATGATAATTCACTGTTTTGCATATTGAATGAGAATCCCGCATATCGTAAGATTCTTTCATTTCAAACTTGTTTATGTTGAATCAATCAAAATCACTTACTTGCACATAACAAACGGGATGAGTGTGTGGATAAAAATTATAGAAGAAAGGACTCAAAATGGCTCTTATGAACTGTCTTAAGTACTAGGGGCTATCCTCTCAAACACCTACGAGCTGGCAAGTGTGTGATGGTGCCGGCTTGTTTCTTCACAAGCGTAAAGATCGGGGTGCTCAATGGACTTTTTATTATTTCATGGGAGACTTATCGTTATATCATTCACGAGGTGTCGACGTGAAATGGACTTGGGAGACAGATGTCTCTTTAAAACAAGCTTGTGAATGTGCACCCTAATGGGGCGCTTCTGTTTTACGTGAGGGGCGTGATCCTATTAAAGAACGCAATAAACAAAAGCGTGAGATAATAAGCAATCTCCATTATTTAAAAGATATTGCTCTAGAGACTTTTGAAAGTCGTAAAACCGAATTAAAGAATGATGGCAAAGGTGGCAAATGGTTTTTATCTTTACGGCTTTAATTCTCCCACAATTAGGCTGTATTTCCGTTTCAGAGATTACACAAACAGAGATACACAATATCTTGCTCTTATTTGGCATACAAAAGCTGGCGCTGCTTACAAAGCTCTCATTCCGTTTCAATCGTTGTCCCAAACATGCTGCTGCATTATGACGGATGCAAGTGAATTGATTTTGATTCATTCAAAATAAGAAGAATCCGAAATGAGAAAAATTTACGATATTCAGGAGGATAATTTAAATGTAGAATAATCAGTTGTTCTTATAAAGCAATATATTATAAAAATTGAAACCATTGGAAAAATTAATATCAATTGGGAAGGAAAACTTTTGCTTTTTAAGATAAATTAAGCATTCTCTTTACAAGTCACCATTACGATGTAAAAGTGTTGCAGCAGCTAAAACATTCTCAGCATGTCCAGATACACTTACTTTGCGCCATTCTTCTGTTATTATTCCATGTGCATCAATTAAAAAAGTGCTCCGTTCAACACCCATATATTTGCGTCCATACATACTTTTCTCCACCCAAACACCATAAGCTTCAAGGGTTCTTTTTTCTTCATCAGAAACCAAGATAACATCAAGTTCATGTTTTACTTTAAATTTATCATGTTTTTTTACATTATCTGGAGAGATTCCAATAACAACAACACCAATTTCATCAAATTTCGTCTTTAATTGTGTAAAGTCAAGCGCTTCGCTTGTGCACCCACTGGTATCATCTTTGGGATAGAAATATAAAACAACAGTTTTTCCTTTAAAGTCAGAAAGACGCACTGTCTCTCCTCCATCGCGTGGTAAATTAAAATCAGGAGCAAGAGTACCTTTCATTGAGTTTATCATTTTTTTATCTTTCTTTTTAAGCGCAAAGATCAATCACTAGCATACAGAGAAGGAATAAAGTTTCAACTCTCTAAAATAGAATTATTTTAAAGACTTTTTCGCCATCATATAAAATTATTCTGTCATAAGAATTAAATTAAAAAATGAGGAAAGAAAGCGTAAGAAAGATCAATATCATGGATATAAATATAGAATGAATGAGACATCAATAGATTATAGCGGTTTGATCAAAATATGTTTTTTCTTTCCGAAAGAAAGTTTAATGATTCCTTCTGCTGTCACATCTTTTTCAATAATAAGGTGTGTTTCATCCTTTATTATTTGATCATTAACACGTATTCCTCCACCTTGAACGTGTCGGCGTGCCTCACTATTAGATTTAGCAAGTCCTGCTTGTACTAAAAGAGTGAGCAATCCAACACCTTTTTTAAATTCTGAGGAATTAATTTCAACAGTTGGAAGATTTTCTCCCAGAGTTTTTTCTTCAAACGTTTTGCGAGCCGTTTCTGCAGCTTCATCGGCAAGAGCGCGTCCATGCAACATTGCTGTAACTTCTGTTGCAAGAATTTTTTTTGCTTCGTTAATTTCAGTTCCTTGTAATAGAGAAAGTTTAAGAATCTCATCCATCGGTAATGGAGTATAGAGCTTTAGAAATCGTGTTACATCAGCATCTTCTGTATTGCGCCAGTATTGCCAAAATTGATAAGGTGAAAGCTTATCCGCATTCAGCCATACAGCTCCATTCAATGATTTACCCATTTTGGCACCGGAAGAGGTTGTCAGCAATGGTGATGTTAACGCATATAATTGCGGTGTTCCTAAACGATGCCCTAATTCGATTCCGTTAATAATGTTGCCCCACTGATCAGAGCCCCCCATTTGCATACGCAACCCATAACGTTTATAAAGTTCAACAAAGTCATAAGCTTGCAGAATCATATAATTAAACTCTAAGAATGACAAAGAGTGTTCACGCTCAAGTCTGAGTCTGACAGAATCAAATGACAACATACGGTTGACAGAAAAATGCTTTCCTACATCACGCAAAAATTCTAAGTAGTTTAAATTGCATAACCATTCCGCGTTATTCACAATACAAGCATCGGTTTCTCGGTCACCGAATGTCAAATAGTTAGCAAATACTTTTTTTATACCATCAATATTTGCAGCAATATCATCTTGTGTCAGGAGGCGTCGTGCTTCATCTTTGAAGGAAGGATCACCGATCAATCCGGTTCCTCCGCCCATTAAAGCAATGGGGCGATGACCCGTTTTTTGTAACCAATAAAGCATCATAATCTGAAGAAGACTTCCAGCATGTAAACTCGATGCTGTTGGATCAAATCCAGTATAAGCGCTTACAGTTTCTTTTGAAAAAAGATCATCTAAGCCTTTTTCATCTGAAATTTGGTGGATAAAACCACGTTCGCTCATAATGTGTAAAAAATCAGATTTAAAGGCAAACACAGATTTAATTTCCTAATTTAAGAGTGTATTTATTGTATATAATAGGCGATTGTATAATGAATTATTAATGCGTTATCTACCATAAATAACGCACATATCACAAAAGAACGAAATATATTAATAATTAAAGATAATAATACAGGTATTATTCCTTTTTTACGCTAAAAAAACACTCCACAGTAATAGAAAGAAGAACTCTTTATCCTAATTTCTACCCTGAAATGAAATTTAGGAAAGTTGCAAATACATTCTGTAACAGTAAATTACTTCAGTTATAAACAGAAGCGGCTTTTGCTGTTTTTTTATGAAGTTCTTGTATTTTTCTAAGTTAGTGAAAGTATTTCAGGAGGAGGAGCGAGAAGTTCATTGGTGATATGGTTATCCAAATAGTGTGCACATCGTTCAATAAGTTCTTCATGACATCCACTGAAAAAATGATTAGCCCCTTCCAATATTTCTTGTGTGATGATGATACCTTTTTGTGTTTTTAATTTATCGACAAGTATTTGAACATCTTTTGGGGGAGAAACTTTATCGATACCGCCATGAATGATAAGTCCAGAAGAGGGACAAGGTGCAAGAAATGAAAAGTCATAAACATTAGGCTGAGGGGCAATAGAGATAAATCCCTCAATTTCCGGTCGGCGCATTAAAAGCTGCATACCAATCCATGCTCCAAATGAATATCCTGCTACCCAACAATTCTTAGAATCTGGATGTTGTGTTTGCACCCAATCGAGAGCAGCAGCAGCATCTGAAAGTTCTCCTATTCCATAATCAAATTCACCCTGACTACGACCAATACCACGAAAGTTAAAACGTAAAGTTGTAAAGCCACGTTGTTGGAACATATAAAAGAGGTCATAGACAATTTTATGATTCATAGTTCCACCAAATTGGGGATGAGGATGCAAAATGATCGCAATGGGTGCATTTTTTTGTTGTGAAGGTTGATAACGCCCTTCGAGCCGACCCGCAGGACCGTTAAAAATAATTTCTGGCATAAAATGCTCCTTAATGCAATAAAAGGCTCTCTTTGACCTTGGTCGACTTTTACCATAGAATCTCTTAAATAATTATTAGATATTCTTTTTTTAATGCACTTTTCAAGAAAATTGCGCTATTTTTTTAATCAATTCATAAGATTAATGATTGCGATGTAAAATGGTTATAAAACGCCGATATTTTGATCATAACGCAACAACACCACTCAAAAAAGTGGCACGGATAGCGTTACTGGAATCTTTAGAAATATTTGGTAATCCATCATCGGTTCATAAGGAAGGGCGTGCGGCTAAAACTTTGTTGCAAAAGGCCCGTCGGCAAATCGCTGAAAATCTTAAAACAGATCCAGATCACGTGGTATTTACCTCTGGTGCGAGTGAAGCCGCAATGACTTTGTTAACCCCCTTTTACAATATGGGGAAAGCAAAAGTTAAATTTTCTCATCTTTACCTTGGAGCAACTGAACATCCCTCTGTTTTAGAGGGAGGGCGTTTTTCTAAAGAATTGATAAGCATCATTGCTGTTGATCAAGATGGGCTTATTCAACAAGATAAATTAACATCACTCTTAGCGGCTCACGATAAAACAAAAGGTTTACCTCTCGTTGCTATTCAAGCTGCAAATAGTGAAACTGGTGTTGTTCAACCATTAAAAGAAATAGCCGCTGTTGTTCGCGATTTAGGAGGCACTCTTGTTGTTGATTTGACACAATATGTAGATAAAAATTTTGTTGATATTCATCAGTTAGGAGGAGACTTTTTTATACTGTCTGCCCATAAAATTGGCGGTCCTAAAGGGATAGGTGCTTTTGTTTCATGTGGTAATCTTCTCACTCCACATCCTCTTATTGTCGGGGGAGGACAGGAAAAAGGTTTACGGGGAGGAACAGAAGCATTGCCCCTTATAGCTGCTTTTGGAGCAGCAATGGTTGATTGTTTCACGCAAGAAGAAAGAAAACAATTAATATATTTACGCAATAAATTAGAAGATGGACTACAAAAAATAAGTAAAAATGTTGAAATTTTTGGCAAAAGAGTTCAACGTTTGCCAAATACAACTTACTTTACCGTGAAAAATATAAAAGCTGAAACGATGCAAATTGCTTTTGATTTAGAAGGGTTTTCTGTATCGGCTGGCTCTGCTTGTTCTTCGGGAAAAGTAAAACAAAGCAAAGTTTTAGAGGCAATGGGGTATCATGTTCCAAATGGTGCCATTCGCATTTCGATAGGACGTGATACAACTTCTGAAGATATAGATGATTTTCTATCGTTTTTTTCTCAAATTATAAACAGGAAAAAAGAATAAAATTTATCACTAAAAAAATAGAAAAATTAGAATTATTTTAAAGATAAAATAAGTTTGATTGAAATTTTTGCACTTTACCTATAGCTTAGGAGATAACTTGCTTACTTTAATCTTGTAAAAAAACAAGACTTTTAGTTACCGGTTTTTGACGCCCAAAAATGGAGAAAATTTATGCCGGCAGTACAAGAAACGATACGCCAAGTACGTGAAATAGATGTTGACCAATATAAATATGGTTTTGAAACCAATATTGAAACCGATAAAGCTCCAAAAGGCTTAAATGAGGATATTATCAAATTTATTTCCGCTAAAAAACATGAGCCTGAATGGATGCTAACATGGCGCTTAAAAGCTTACCGCCGTTGGCTGACAATGCAAGAGCCTCATTGGGCGCGTCTTGAATATCCTAAAATTGATTTTCAGGAGCTTTATTATTATGCTGCTCCTAAAAATCATACAGGACCAAAATCTTTGGATGAAGTGGATCCTGAGTTATTAGCAATGTACGAAAAACTTGGCATTCCCCTTAAAGAACAAGAGATTTTGGCAGGAGTAAGAAAACAGTCCGATCCCTCCACTTTTGATGACAGTATGTCTGTATCGGGGCAGGTGGCTGTTGATGCAGTCTTTGATTCTGTCTCTGTTGTAACAACATTCAAGAAAGAGCTGGCACGTGCTGGTGTGATTTTTTGTTCTATTTCAGAGGCGATTATTGAACATTCTGAGCTTATTAAAGAATATTTAGGAACAGTTGTACCTATAAGTGATAATTATTATGCGGCCTTAAATGCAGCTGTCTTTACGGATGGTTCATTTGTTTATATTCCCAAAGGGGTTCGTTGTCCTATGGAGCTTTCAACTTATTTTAGGATTAATGAACGCAATACAGGCCAGTTTGAACGAACATTGATTATTGCAGCTGAAGATTCCTATGTTTCTTATCTTGAAGGATGTACAGCCCCCCAACGTGATGAAAACCAACTTCATGCTGCTGTTGTTGAACTTATTGCCCTTGAAAATGCAGAGATTAAATATTCTACAGTACAAAACTGGTATCCTGGTGATAAAGATGGAAAGGGTGGTATTTATAATTTTGTGACGAAGCGTGGAGATTGTCGAGGTGATAACTCTAAGATTTCATGGACACAAGTTGAGACCGGTTCTGCGATTACTTGGAAATACCCATCCTGCTTATTGCGCGGTGAGAACGCGCGTGGAGAATTTTATTCTATTGCTGTTGCAAACGGTCATCAACAAATTGATTCCGGTACAAAAATGATCCATTTAGGAAAAAATACATCCAGTCGCATTATTTCTAAAGGTATTTCTGCAGGTTTTTCAAATAACACTTATCGAGGACAAGTCACAGCGCATCGAAAAGCACAAAATGCGCGTAACTTTACGCAATGTGATAGTTTGTTAATCGGGAATGAATGTGGAGCTCATACAGTTCCTTATATTGAAGCAAAAAATGCAACTGCTCAGTTTGAACATGAAGCCACAACATCAAAAATTTCTGATGACCAACTTTTTTATGTTATGCAAAGAGGAATTCCTGAAGAAGAAGCTATCGCATTAATTGTAAATGGTTTTGTAAAAGAGGTTATTCAAAAACTTCCCATGGAATTTGCTGTCGAAGCGCAAAAGCTTATTGGTATTAGCCTTGAAGGTAGTGTTGGATAATTTTATTTAATGAGATAAATTGAAGGCTTGATGCAAAAAGGCTGTAACCGTAGCGTATAATGCTAAAAATAACCTCTATGGTAATTACAAAAGTAGATGGATGCTAAGGCGAAATAACACAGCATTGGTATCTGAAAAAAAACAGCCAGAACAGGATTAAATGATGTTAGAGATAAAAAATTTGCGCGCACGTATTGCTGGAACCGATACAGAAGTTATTCGTGGTTTAAACTTGACGGTTCAAGACGGAGAAATTGCCGCTATCATGGGACAAAATGGAGCCGGAAAATCAACTTTGTCTTATTTACTTGCTGGTCGTGATGATTATGAAATAACAGAAGGAGATATTCTCTATAATGGACAATCACTTTTAGAAATGGATCCAGCAGAACGGGCTGCATATGGTGTTTTTCTTGCATTTCAATATCCAATAGAAATACCAGGGGTAGCAACGATGGAATTTTTAAAAGTTGCGATGAATTCTCAACGTAAAGCGCGAGGTGATGAAGAGCTTAAAATTCCTGAATTTATAAAATACGTCAAAGAAGTTTCAGCCAAACTTGAAATAGATATGGATATGCTAAAGCGTCCATTAAATGTAGGTTTTTCAGGTGGAGAGAAAAAACGCGCTGAAATTTTACAAATGGCACTTCTTGAACCTAAACTTTGCATTTTAGATGAGACGGATTCTGGTTTAGATATTGATGCACTAAAAATTGTTGCAGATGGTGTTAATAAACTTCGCGATTCAAAACGTTCATTTTTGGTGATTACCCATTATCAACGGCTGCTTAATTATATTATTCCTGATACGGTTCATGTCCTTTATAAAGGACGAATTATCAAAAGTGGAGATAAATCCTTAGCCCTTTATTTAGAGCAAAATGGCTATGCTGATCTTATCAGAGAAGCGGTTTAAGGTTATTAATATGAATGCACAGCAAAACTTGTTAGCGGTTGAAGAAGATATACTCAGTAATTTCAACCAGTATATAAACGACTTACCTGGTAATAAAGCCGTGCGGGAAATTCGCAAGAAAGCTATTCAGCAGTTTCAAATGACACGGCTTCCTTCCCGTAAAATCGAAAGTTGGCACTATACAAATCTACGCACATTATTGAAGTCTGTTAGCAACTTTTCAAAAGTCCAAGACAATCAATTGGTTGATGCATTACTTTCAGAAAGCGCTGTTTTTTCCATGAACAATGGAAAAGCATCGACACAGTCCAAGGTAGACAATATTACAGTAAAACGCCTTTCAGATGCATTAGAAGATAATTCTATACAGATAAATCAAAACATTTCTGATGATAATTTTATTGGACAGTTAAATACAGCTTTTGTTACAGATGGTTGGCTTTTTCATATTCCTGAAAATACAAAGCTAAATATACCCATTGAATTACAAAATATACAAATGGGGGGACAATCGCATATTTTTTCAGATATAAAAGTTGATAAAAATAGTCAGGTTGTGTTTATTGAACATCAGGTTGGCAATGATAAAGATACCTTTGTCAGTTCAGTATTTTCATTAAATATTGCTGCTGATAGTGATGTTACGTGGATTCTTATTCGCAATCGTGATTTTAATTCTACACAGTTTGGCCAATTTCGTGCTATTCTTGATCAAGGAGCCAAGCTATCACTTTATGTCATTAATATAGGGAGTCAATTAAATCGCCAGGAAATCGATATTAAATTACGGGGAGAAGAATCTGATTTCCAATTACGCGTTATAAATTTATTATCAGGGCAAACACATAGTGATCTTACAATGACTGTTTGTCATCTTAATGAAAGATCAACATCAACGGAAATTATACGCAATGTCGTTACAGATAGGGCTGTAGGTGTTTTTCAAGGGATAATACGTGTTGCTCAAAAAGCGCAAAAAACAGATGCACGTATGGCCTGTAATAGCCTTATCCTTTCAGATGATGCAGAATTTAATGCAAAGCCTGAATTAGAGATTTTTGCTGATGATGTTGCATGCGGTCATGGTGCAACAGTTGCTAATATTAATCATGATTATCTTTTTTATCTCATGGCGCGCGGTATTCCATTTAAAACGGCTCGTGCACTTTTGATTAAAGGATTTATCTCTGAGCTTATTGATGACATCAAGCAAGATAATATTCAGATTATTTTGGAGAATATCATTGGTAAATGGCTTGAAAAAAATGTTTAAGGGAGGAGAAATGGAAAATAATGTACAAACATTTATCTATAATGTCGAAGAAATTCGACGTGATTTTCCTCTTTTGCACCATCAAGTTTATGGAAAGCGATTAGCCTATCTTGATAGTGCTGCTTCTGCCCAAAAACCACAATCAGTACTCAATGCAATGAATAATTATTATCACTATAGTTATGCTAATGTGCATAGAGGAATGTACTTTTTAGCCAATGCAGCAACGCAATCCTATGAAAATTCTCGTGAAACCGTTCGTGTTTTTCTAAATGCACAAAAAGCTGAAGAAATTGTTTTTACGAAAAATGCAACGGAAGCTATTAATACTGTTGCTTATGGTTGGGCTATGCCCAAGCTCAAGGAAGGTGATGAGATTGTTCTAACGATTATGGAACATCATTCAAATATTATTCCTTGGCATTTTCTCCGGGAACAAAAAGGTGTTAAACTTGTTTTTGTTCCTGTTGATGAAAATGGTGTTCTGCATATTGAAGATTTCCAAAAGGCTTTAAGCGAAAAAACGCAGCTTGTTGCTATAACGCATATGTCTAATATATTAGGAACTGTACCTCCTGTTAAAGAAATTATTAAGCGAGCACATCAATATTCTATTCCTGTTCTGGTTGATGGTTCTCAAGGAGCAATACATTTAACCGTTGATGTGCAAGATCTCGATTGTGATTGGTATGTCTTTACAGGTCATAAGCTTTATGGCCCCACTGGTATTGGTGTTCTTTATGGGAAGGAACATAGATTAGAGGAAATGCGTCCTTTTCAAGGGGGAGGGGAAATGATCGAAGAGGTAACAACCGATAAGGTGTTTTATAATGCCCCTCCTTACCGTTTTGAAGCAGGCACTCCTCCTATCGTTGAATCTATTGGATTAGCAGCGGCTATTGATTATATACAAGAGAAAGGTCGGAGTAAGATTCATGCCCATGAGATGTCCCTTTTAGCTTATGCGCATGAAAAACTGAAAACGGTTGAGTCATTGCGTATTTATGGTCATTCTCCTAATAAAGGAGCGATTATATCATTTGCCATTGAAGGGATTCACGCTCATGATATCGCTATGTTTATTGATAGAAAAGGTGTTGCGATACGCGCAGGAACCCATTGTGCACAGCCTTTATTACAGCGCTTTGGTCTAACATCTATTTGTCGCGCATCGTTAGCCATGTATAACACTCAAGAAGATATAGATCAATTAGTAGAATCATTGAAAGAAACAAGGACATTTTTTAATGGCTGAATCACTTGAAGAGCGTCATTCTACAGAATCTGTTGAAAGTGTAAACGAAAATAAGAAATCTTACATATCAGCAATTCCAGCAGACGAAATTGATCGTATGACGAATGATATTATTGCTGCTCTTAAAACAGTTTATGACCCAGAGATTCCTGCTGATATTTATGAGCTAGGACTGATTTATCGTATTGATATTGAAGATGATCGTTCAGTAAAAATTGAAATGACTCTTACAGCACCGGGATGTCCTGTTGCAGGTGAAATGCCAGGGTGGGTAGAAAATGCAGTCAGTGCAGTTGAAGGGGTTTCGTATGTTGAAGTCACTATGACTTTTGATCCACCATGGACACCTGATTGTATGTCAGAAGAAGCACAAATTGCTGTCGGATGGTACTAACAATACTATCCGTAAATGCATCGTTTTTCGCAAAAATTTGGATTAAAAAACGATCCCATGCATTATAATAAACAAAAATTAGAACTTAACTGGATTGGAAAAGAGAAACGCCCCAAACTAGAATCTTGTATCTTGTTAGAAGATCTTGAAAAATCTTATCATGCCTCGCATCAAATATCATCACAGGATATTTTTGATAATAAACTTATTTTTGGTGATAATTTACTCGCACTCAAGGCACTTGAGCAAGAATATACGGGGAAGGTAAAATGTATCTATATAGATCCACCTTATAATACAGGCAATGCCTTTGAACATTATGAAGATGGTTTGGAGCATTCCCTATGGCTAAGTCTTATGAGAGACAGACTAGAATTGTTACATCGCTTATTGGCAGATGATGGAAGTATTTGGATTTCCATTGATGATGATGAACAAGCCTATCTTAAAGTGATGATGGATGAAATTTTTGGTCGCCAAAATTTCATCAACAATATAATTTGGCAAAAGAAATATGCACCACAAAATGATACAAAGTGGCTTTCCGATAATCATGATTTTATAATGGTTTATGCCAAAGACAAAACGATTTGGCGTCCTCATTTACTTCCTCGTTCAAGCGATATGGATGCGCGCTATAAAAATCCTGATAATGATCCTCGCGGTCCTTGGAAATCGGGAGATTTATCCGTGAAAAGAGTAACACCTAAGGACATTTATGAAATCATCACACCTTCTGGACGCAAAGTTATGCCTCCTAATGGTAGAAGTTGGGCGATGAGTGAAAAAAAATTCTCTGAATTATTGCAAGATAATCGTATTTGGTTTGGCCCCGCAGGAAGCAATGTTCCTTCTTTGAAGCGTTTTTTATCAGAAGTAAAAAATGGTATGGTTTCAATGACGATTTGGCTTTATGAGGAAGTAGGGCATAACCAAGATGCCAAAAAAGAAGTCAAAGCCTTTAATTCTGATAATGTCTTTACAACTCCCAAACCTGAGCGATTAATGAAACGCATCATTCAACTTGCCACCACCCCTGGTGATCTTGTCTTGGATTCCTTTGCTGGTTCTGGTACGACCGGTGCTGTTGCTCATAAAATGGGCCGCAAGTGGATTATGATTGAACTCGGTGAACATTGTCATACACACATTATTCCTCGTTTAAAACAAGTAATTGATGGAACTGATCAAGGGGGAATTTCTAAAAGTGTCAATTGGCAAGGTGGCGGTGGATTTCGTTATTATCGCCTTGCACCTTCTCTGTTGCAGAAAGATCCATGGGGACAATGGATTATTAGTCGCGAATATAATGCTGCGATGCTTTCAGAAGCCATGTGCAAACATATGGGATTTACCTATGCGCCGGATGAAAATCATTATTGGATGCAGGGATATTCAACGGAAACGGATTATATTTATGTCACAACGAGCGCTATGACCCATGAACAACTCCGTATCATGAGCGAAGAGGTGGGCTCTCATCGCAGTCTGCTGATTTGTTGTACAGCCTTTGATACAAAAACAGCATCATTTGAGAATCTTACACTCACAAAAATCCCCCGTGCAGTATTGGAAAAATGCGAATGGGGAAGGGATGATTATAGTTTAAATGTAGCCAATCTTGAACCAATGATTGTGGTAAAAGAAAGTGAAAAAGATAAAGATATTGCGCAACAAGAATTAGATCTATTTGGATAAATATCAACGAGGCAGGTTACGAATGAGCCGTAATAAACCAAAATTAGAACTTAACTGGATTGGAAAAGAGAAACGCCCCAAACTGGAACCTCGTATATTGTTAGAAGATCTTGAAAAGTCTTATCATGCCGCGCATCAAATATCATCACAGGATATTTTTGATAATAAACTTATTTTTGGTGATAATTTACTCGCACTCAAGGCACTTGAGCAAGAATATACGGGGAAGGTAAAATGTATCTATATAGATCCACCTTATAATACAGGCAATGCCTTTGAACATTATGAAGATGGTTTGGAGCATTCCCTATGGCTAAGTCTTATGAGAGACAGACTAGAATTGTTACATCGCTTATTGGCAGATGATGGAAGTATTTGGATTTCCATTGATGATGATGAACAAGCCTATCTTAAAGTGATGATGGATGAAATTTTTGGTCGCCAAAATTTCATCAACAATATAATTTGGCAAAAGAAATATGCCCCACAGAATGATACAAAGTGGCTTTCCGATAACCATGATTTTATAATGGTTTATGCCAAAGACAAAACGATTTGGCGCCCTAATTTACTTCCTCGTTCAAGTGATATGGATGCACGCTATAAAAATCCCGATAATGATCCTCGTGGTCCTTGGAAGTCAGATAATTTATCTGCAAAAAGAGTAACACCTAAGGACATTTATGAAATCATCACACCTTCTGGACGCAAAGTTATGCCTCCCGCTGGAGCTAGTTGGCGGGTTAGTAAAGAAAAGTTTGCCAAGCTGTTAGAGGATAATCGCATTTGGTTTGGCTCCACAGGAAGCAATGTTCCTTCTTTGAAGCGTTTTTTATCAGAAGTAAAAAATGGCATGGTTTCAATGACGATTTGGCTTTATGAGGAAGTAGGGCACAACCAAGATGCCAAAAAAGAAGTCAAAGCCTTTAATTCTGATAATGTTTTTACAACTCCTAAACCTGAACGGTTAATGGAACGCATCATTCAACTTGCGACCACCCCTGGTGATCTTGTATTGGATTCTTTTGCTGGTTCTGGTACGACCGGTGCTGTTGCTCATAAAATGGGCCGCAAGTGGATTATGATTGAACTTGGTAAACATTGCCATACGCACATTATTCCTCGTTTAAAACAAGTGATTGATGGAACTGATCAAGGGGGAATTTCTAAAAGTGTCAATTGGCAAGGTGGCGGTGGATTTCGTTATTATCGCCTTGCACCTTCTCTGTTGCAGAAAGATCCATGGGGACAATGGATTATTAGTCGCGAATATAATGCTGCGATGCTTTCAGAAGCCATGTGCAAACATATGGGATTTACCTATGCGCCGGATGAAAATCATTATTGGATGCAGGGATATTCAACGGAAACGGATTATATTTATGTCACAACGAGCGCTATGACCCATGAACAACTCCGTATCATGAGCGAAGAGGTGGGCTCTCATCGCAGTCTGCTGATTTGTTGTACAGCCTTTGATACAAAAACAGCATCATTTGAGAATCTTACACTCACAAAAATCCCCCGTGCAGTATTGGAAAAATGCGAATGGGGAAGGGATGATTATAGTTTAAATGTAGCCAATCTTGAACCAATGATTGTGGTCAAAGAAAACAACAAAGATAAAGATATTACGCAACAAGAATTAGATCTATTTGGATAACTATAAACGAGGCAGGTTACGAATGAGCCGTAATAAACCAAAATTAGAACTTAACTGGATTGGAAAAGAGAAACGCTCCAAACTGGAACCTCGTATATTGTTAGAAGATCTTGAAAAATCTTATCATGCTTCGCATCAAATATCATCACAGGATATTTTTGATAATAAACTTATTTTTGGTGATAATTTACTCGCACTCAAGGCACTTGAGCAAGAATATACGGGGAAGGTAAAATGTATCTATATTGATCCACCTTATAATACAGGCAATGCCTTTGAACATTATGAAGATGGTTTGGAGCATTCCCTATGGCTCAGTCTTATGAGAGACAGGCTAGAATTGTTATATCGTTTACTGGCAGAAAATGGTGCGCTTTTTATGCAGTTGGATGACAATGAAATACATTATGCGAAAATACTGTGTGATGAGTTATTTGGACGTAATAACTTTGTTTCTAATCTCATATGGCATAAAAAAAGAGGAAAGGATAATTCTTCTCGTTATTTTAGTACAACCCACGATCATATCTTAGTTTATGCGAAAGATTCTTCAAAATTTTATATTAATCGAATTGAATTAGATGATGTAACAAAAAAAGCATATGTAAATCCAGATAATGATCCAAGAGGTGCGTATCGTGTTCTTGGGTTATGGGCTAGACAGCAAGGTGGATCTGAATACGAATACACTACCAAAACAGGGAAGTTTTTTTCTAAGCGTCTTTGGCTTGTTAATTTAGAAAGTATGCAGCAGTTAGATAAAGAGGACCGCCTTATTATTAAAGGAAATAATTTATACCGTAAATTTTTTCTTTCAGAAAATAAAGGAAGTATTCCAGAGACTATTTGGATAGGTCTCTCCAATAATGCAAATGCTAAAGATGAATTAAAAAAAATATTTACTAATTATGTAGTAGAATTATTTAATACTCCGAAACCTGAACATCTTCTTCAAAGAATTATTAATATTGCTACCAACCCTGGTGATCTTGTATTGGATTCTTTTGCTGGTTCTGGTACGACCGGTGCTGTTGCTCATAAAATGGGCCGCAAGTGGATTATGATTGAACTTGGTGAACATTGTCATACGCACATTATTCCTCGTTTAAAACAAGTAATTGATGGAACTGATCAAGGGGGAATTTCTAAAAGTGTAAATTGGCAAGGTGGCGGTGGATTTCGTTATTATCGCCTTGCGCCTTCTCTGTTGCAAAAAGATCCATGGGGACAATGGATTATTAGTCGCGAATATAATGCTGCAATGCTTTCAGAAGCCATGTGTAAACATATGGGATTTACCTATGCACCGGATGAAAATCATTATTGGATGCAGGGATATTCAACGGAAACAGATTATATTTATGTCACAACGAGCGCCATGACCCATGAACAACTCCGTATCATGAGCGAAGAGGTTGGTTCTCATCGCACCCTGCTGATTTGTTGTACAGCCTTTGATACAAAATCATCATCCTTTGAGAATCTTACACTTACAAAAATCCCCCGTGCAGTATTGGAAAAATGCGAATGGGGAAGGGATGATTATAGTTTAAATGTAGCCAATCTTGAACCAATGATTGTGGTAAAAGAAAGCGACAAAGATAAAGATATTGTGCAACAAGAATTAGATCTATTTGAATAATATATAAAAAGCGGAGTTTTTTTATGAACAGTGTTGAAAAAAGGATTTCAGCTCGCTTATCGTTGCGTGATCCTCAACGTGAATCATTAAATATTTTGGTGAAAATTTTAGAAAATATAGAGCTTTCTAAAAATGCTGATTTAGTTGCGAAATTAGAAATGATAAAAAGTCTCTATCCTTCTGTACAAGATTTTGAACGAAGCTTTCCCTCTTTTTGTTTTGCCTTAGCAACGGGAGTTGGAAAAACGCGACTTATGGGAGCTTTTATTAGTTATCTTTATTTAACAGGTCGTAGCCGACATTTTTTTGTTTTAGCTCCAAACTTGACTATTTATGAAAAATTAAAACAGGATTTTAGTCCTCAAAGTCCGAAGTATGTTTTTAGTGGAATAAGTGAATTCATTGCCAATAGACCCATTATTATTACAGGTGAAGATTATGAAAGTGGTAAAGGTATTCGCGCTGATGAACACCACTATTACGGACAAAAACGTTTGTTTGAAAATCAGAATACGGCCTTTATCAATATTTTTAATATTTCTAAAATTAATACAACGGATAATAAAAAAGGCGCACTAAAATCTAGTATTCCGCGAATTAAACGCTTACAAGAAACGATTGGTGAAAGTTATTTTGATTATCTCGCAAATCTTCCTGATTTAGTTTTGTTAATGGATGAAGCACATCGTTATCGAGCGTCTGCTGGTGCAGCAGCAATTAATGAGTTAAAACCTGTTTTAGGAATAGAGCTTACAGCGACACCGAAAACAATAGGTGCAAAACCTGTAGATTTTAAAAATGTTGTTTACAGTTATTCACTTGCAGAGGCTATGAGAGATGGTTTTGTAAAAGAGCCTGCTGTTGCTACACGTAAAGACTTTCATCCTCAAAATTATACATCTGAACAATTAGAACATATTAAATTACAAGATGCAATTCATGCCCATGAAAACGTGAAAGCAGATTTAATTGCCTATGCCAAAGATTATAACAAAAAGTTTGTTAAGCCTTTTATTTTAGTTGTCGCTCAAGATACAAATCATGCACAGAAATTGCGTGATTTATTGGAATCAGATGATTTTTTTGCAGGAGCTTATAAGGGAAAAGTTATAGAGATTCATACAAAACAGTCAAATATAGAGGAAGATCAAAATATTCAAAAACTCATTGTGATTGAGAATCCTCATGAGCCAACAGAAATTGTTATTCACGTTAATAAATTAAAGGAGGGATGGGATGTTAGCAATCTTTATACTATCGTACCGTTGCGTGCATCGGCTTCAGAAATTTTAACGGAACAAACAATTGGGCGTGGATTGCGTTTGCCTTATGGGCATAGAACAGGCATAGAATCTATTGATCGTTTAACAATCATTGCGCATGATCGTTTTCAAGATATTATTGATCGTGCAAACGATCCAAACTCAATTATAAAAAAGCATATTGAGATTGGAACAGGGGGTGATATATCCTCTGAAAAATCGGATATAGTGACAGTTCCAAGTCAAGCAGAAGCTTTATTTATAAAAACGATAGTAACACGTCATTCCGATATAAATGGAACATCTGATTTACACGGTATCATGTTACGTAATACGGATTCACCCACATTAACCTCTGAAGAACAAGAAATTGCTGCTATCGCATGGGATATTATTAAAGAGAATGATAATTTACCAAGTTCTCAAATGCTTTGTTCTGCACCGATACAAGAAAAAATGAACAATAAAATTATGAGTATTATACCGCTAGCACAAAAGTCTCTTGTGTCAAAAGTGGTTACAATTCTGACAAAACAATTACCAGAACTGATCATAGATATTCCTAATATTGTACTCATTCCTTCGCGTGAGGTTACTTATGGTTTTTCTGATTTTGATTTGGAAAATCTAGAAAGTTTAAATTTGCAACCTGTTAGTAAAGAACTTTTAATTCGAGAATTGCGTACCCATAAAAGCATTTTTCTCACTTCTAAGGATAAATATATTAAAGAACCTCATCTTGAAAATTACATCATTCGTGGTTTAATTGATAATGATTTTATCGATTATGATAGCCATACGCCATTATTACGAAAATTGGCTTGTCAGATGGTAGAACATTTCCGATCTTATTTACCCAATGATATAGCTGTTGAGAACGTGTTAATTCACTATCAGCATAAGATTAATACTTTTATTGTTGCGCAATTAAGAGAACATCAATGGGAAACACAAAAAGATTATGAGATTAAAGTTACACGAGGTTTTACAACTTTAACACCTATCCATTATGTTTTGCCGCAAGGAACATCTCCTATTGATTTTCGTAATATTCCTACCATTAAAAGAGACATTAAGAAACTTATATTCAGCGGCTTTAGGAAATGTTGTTATCCTTTGCAAAAGTTTGACTCAGTAGAAGGGGAATTACGATTTGCTCAAATATTAGAAGACGATGCAAAAGTATTGAAATGGATGAAACCTGCTCGGGGTTTTTTCAAGATAGAATATGATAAAGGATCAGCCTATGAACCGGATTTTGTTGTAGAAACGAAGGATGCCAAATATCTTTGTGAACCTAAAAAAGCTTCTGAAATACAAAATGCTATTGTTTTAAAAAAGAAACAAGCAGCAGTTCAATGGTGTTGTCATGCAACGCATTATGCAGCTACTTATGGTGGTAAAAAATGGTATTATGTTCTTATTCCCCATGATGCTATTAAAGCAAATAGTAGTTTTGAAGGTTTGTGTGCAGAATTTACCATTTCAGAATCTATACTTGAGAGCACATAACTTTTTGCTTAAAAAAAACACATAAGTTTTTTAACTGGTCGATGCGAGAAATAATCAAATGTTTGAATATTATTTTTAATTTTGTTCCCTGTTGCACCATTAATTTAAGAATATGAGCTAATTCTTAAATCATGAAATTATTATTTTTTTCTAACTAACTTAAAATAAAAGGAAAAATTTATAGGGAAATTATACAATATTATGCTTTTTTATGGGGATTTTCAGCCCATTTATGATTTTTGATAAAAATAGAAGCTTACTTTCTTTATATGAAAAAAAACCTTGAATTTATAGTCACAAATTCAGAAAAAATATTTTAATTTTATAGACAGCTTTTTTCAAAAAAAAATAGACAGTTTGTTGTGTTCTCTTTTGAAATATCTGAATATAATGGAATATCCAGAAGATAAAAGTAGGCTGTTTTACATATGACTTTGAATTTAACAAACACTGTTTTTAATTTTTTAAAGAAAAACCCGACAAAAAAATTTACAGCTCGAGAAATTGCTCAATGGATATTTGAGAATTATCCAGAAAAATGCCGCCAAAAACAAAAACGTTCAACCGCAATAATCACTCCCCTTAACAGTGATGCAGCTCTTATTCAGCAAATTGTCGCTGAAATAGGAGCAAAACGTCCTCAGCTACAAAAGCGTTATCCAGAAATTAAAACCACTGAAGGGCGACCACGGCAGTATTATTTTACTAAACAAACAGATAGCGCTGAAATTGATGCAGTAGAGGACAATGAAGAAAGTAGAGATTCTTCTGTTAAAGAGCGTGATCTTTATCCATTAGTATCTAAATTTTTATGGTCAGAGCTTGCAGTTTACAGCAAGCGCATTAATGAGAAATGTTCTCGTAATAAACATGGTGCAGGCGGCAATAAATGGCTTTATCCGGATCTCGTAAGGATACAAGATTTAAGCAGGGAATGGAATCGTGAAATCAAAGACTGTGTTTTGCAATATTTTGATAAAAAGACGAAGCTTTGGTCTTTTGAAGTTAAAATTCTCATTAATCGTTCAAATTTACGGAAAGCATTTTTTCAAACAGTTAGCAATTCTTCATGGGCTAATTTGAGCTATTTAGTTGCTAGTGAAATTGAAGGTATTGATACATTAAAAGAGCTTCGGATGCTTTCAAGTTTGCACGGAATTGGATTTATAAGACTTGATAAAGAAAACTCTTCCGAGAGTGAGATCATAATTCCAGCGAAAGAACGTAGTGATATTGATTGGGATACTGCTAATAGATTAGTGGAGGAAAACAAGGACTTTCTTGATTATATTAAACTCATTCGTCAATTTTATCAAACTGGCGAAATGCGTCCATTGGATTGGGATCATATGGACCCATGAGGGGTATTTTTAAAAAGGTTTTATTGTTTAAAAGCTCTTTTGTTCAGAGTGACAAAAAATTACTCTAACTATTTTATTTGACTGATTATATTGATTTATAATGATAATTGGTATTTTTTACTTAATGAGAAGTTTTAATATCGTAGCATTCAATCATTTTAAACTATCTTATATTGGTGTTAATCAATCAAGGTTGTTTTCGTGCCTCTCACGAGAGGGGAGGTAAGGAGGGGGCAAGTGAAAGTTTTTGAGTATTCTATTTTGTATGAGGGCGTGATCCCATTAGATACCTTAAACTTAATGATTATAATTCATTACACATTTGATATTGTAGAGAGTGAAATTAAACTTTGTTGCTTCTGTTTACATCAAGCATTAAAAATATTGCTTCCTCATATTGAAGTTTTTTTACAAAGAATTTATTCTACTATTCCCTCAGTTTCGATTGCTGTTCGTTCTGATTATTATTAAGTTCTTTGTTCTCTGTATTAAACATTTAAAAAGAAATATCAATTTTATAAAATATTCACATAGTTTACTTCATTTCTTGAAATGGATTTAAAAAATAAATTTCTATCATATCTTATGCTCAAGAGAGAATGTTTAACATAATATTCTATTTATTTTTCAATAATACCGCATGCCAAACGTGCCCCCCCTCCGCCAAGCGGTAATGGTTTATCTGATTGATTATCAGCTCCTAAATGAATTATTAATGAGCGCCCTTTAATTTCAGAGATTGTTTTTAATCGTGGAGCAAGAACGCTCATTACAGCATTTCCTTGCTTATCAACATAAAGTGCCGGTAAATCACCAAGATGACCATTGATATTATAGGGTCCTAAGTGTTTCCCAGTATGCTCTGGATCATAATGTCCACCCGCGCTTCCACCTATTATGCCATCTTTTGTATCACATGAAGGGTTTACATGTACATGAAAACCATGCATCCCTTCTGGTAAAGTAGACAAATTTGGTACGAAAATTAAACCGTGTGTATTTTCTTCAATTTTAATGCTACCAATAGCCTTTTTAGAATTATTAGCTTCTAGTTTATAAATATTTACTTGTGTCGATATCGCTAACGCAGAGTTTTTATGAATTAAAAATGCCATAAAAACGAATAATGATAATAATATTTTTCTCATAAAATACCTTTATATTTAATTTAAATAATTTTTAGCTATAAAAATAATTATTACTTCAATATTATGCTTAATTAGATATATGTATAATTTACTAAAATTGATTTTTTAGAAAAATACTTTATAAATAAATATTACTTTTTAGAAATACTGAATAAATTAAAGTATATTTTTATATATTTCTAAACATATATCTCATTTTTTTATTTATAAAATTTATTTATAAATAATGTAGCTTTTATAGGTGGATAATTATATCTCACTTACATTTCTTCAAGAGATGCATTAAAAAAATCTACTTTTTGAGGTATAATAAGAAATTAAATAAGGAATTTTAATAAGTTAGCTATTATTTCATTTTATGATGATCTTTTCATCAAAAAATAGAACATATAATTTGTTGACGGTTTAAATTTTTTGTTCATAGAAAAAATGATGAGAACTTTTCTATTCATTGTGAAATTTATAAGAGAAAGGACTATTATGATTCATATAACTCTCCCATAAAATACAGCATATACCGACACTCCCCCCCATTCCTAATCCTATCAGTGCTCCTATTATCATTCCGGCAGAAAATGCTACTCCTATACCCATTGCAATAACTGGACCAAATCCTGGAAGAGCAATATAACCATAAGCTGCAAGAGCTGCTGCGATTGCTCCTGATAGGCTACCATTTAATCCCCCAATGAAAGCAAATTCTTTAATGGAATTCCAGCACTTTTTGAAAAAATTTGTCTTATAATTCTGAAAAGAAACAGTGCTGTAAGTTTTAAAATTAATCATATTTTTTTCTTTCATTTTGAATGGTAACGGTTCCTGAATAATCAATGGATACGAGAAAATGGGAGTTTTTAAATTTTATTAAAGCTCGCCAGATACCTTTGTCATCTAAACGTAATCGTTTAATATTCTCAAAACCATTTTGCATAAGACAGTTTTTAATTTGTGAGGCAGTAAATGAATTCTGACCTATTTTAGTGATATTTTGAGTAGAGGTATAGGTAAAGGTTTGACAATAAGGAAGGTGAAAAACTTCACTGATTGAAGTCGTGACTATCAACGAGACAGATACAATCATCATAAGAAAAACACTTAATTTTAAAAAGTTATTTAGTTTCATCTTGTCACCTGCTGTTGAAACAACACTTTATTAACCTTTGTATTGCTAACAGGTTCCCAGGATGATTTTATTTTTAATATTATACTTAATAACAAAAAGTTCTGAAAATTTATTGATTAAATAAAAATATTTTTTATTATTTATTTTTATTATTAATAATTTATACTATTGAAATAAATAGTATTTATTATGATTTAGCAAAATATATTGTAATTTAAAAAGATGGTATATAAGAATATTATACTAATAATATATATATTATTACATAAATTAAAATAAATATTATTTATGGTTTTAATATAATTTATTATTTTATTAGAAAAAAAACAAGAACAGTATAAAAATAAAATAGCACTGAAATTTAAATGTTTAATAACAACTTGAAAATAAATGATATTTATCACATCAGTAATAGATATGCTCCAAAATGCAATATTAAACCATAGAGCGATTATATTGCTTATTATTGCTCATTGATAACACATAGATTTATAATGATAATTCATTGTTTTGTATGTTAAATAAGCGTCACGAATATCGTATAATTCTCTCATTTCAAATCTGTTTTTATTCTGAAGAATGAAAATCATTTGTAGGTCATAAAAAAGGAATAAATATAAAGTGATTCTTAGAAAGGCTCTCAAATATAAGGGGGGAAAAATAGTAGAGGATGGCCACATAATAATATAATGTGCGCCAGCTTGTTCCTTGATAAGGGTAAAAATGATAATGTTTAACAGCTTTCCTTTTATATCATCATTACAGGGGTGTCATTGCGAAACGGCTTTAGGTGTCAGATTTTGCTTTAAACAAGTGCATAAATTAATAAAATGAACATTCTCGTATGAATTTTTTACAAAAGCTGTTAAAGATACTCTAAATGATATTAACTTTTAAAGAATTAAACAATTCATTTTTGTTATGCATAATTAACCTTCTAAAGCATTGACACCAAAAAATGTATAGTAGAATATTTTTTTTACTGAATAAATTTATTTTCAAAACGCATTATTAAAAATAATTATTTATTGGGTTATTTATATATTATGCATTTATTTCTATTTAGTTAGTTTGCATTAGTAAGTTAGACACAAAATAGCATTCATTCTACGTTATTATCCATTATTTTTCAATAGAGCTGTTTAGGAGATTTTGTTGGAAATATTTGCATAATTTCCTTGAATCCGTAACCTGGATACATTCCTTCGCGCATAAATAAATTACGTAATGGCGAGCAATTATGTAATAGACCAAGCCCAATACTTCGCACGATATGAACAGGAAACATATGAGAAAGTAAAGCAGAGTTCAGTGTATGAACAGCTTCACTTCGGATTAATATATCTGGTTTGCGGCATTTGTTATAACGTGCAACAATCATTTCAGGGTTAGAATCAGATATTTCATTGGGTAAAATATCAATTAAAGTTTGAACATCACGGAATCCTAAATTCAATCCCTGTGCTCCAATAGGGGGGAAAACATGAGCAGCTTCACCCACTAAAATCGTTCGATTAGCAGCAAAATGATGAGCAAGAAGTCCTGAAAGAGGCCATGCCTGAATTGATGTTTCTAAGGTTAGCGTTCCAAGCATTGATTGCATTTGATTTTCGATTATTTTTGCAATTGCTTTTGATTTTATATTCAATAATTCTTCAGCACGAGAAGGATGGACAACCCATACAAGACTGGATCTTCGTCCTGGTAGCGGAACTTGTGTAAATGGACCATGTTCTGTATGAAATTCAGTTGATGTATTTTGATGAGAAAACTCATGGGAAAAGTTGAGAACAAGTGCTTTTTGTGGGTAGTTCCACTGTTTGATATTTATCCCTGCTGCAGCACGTGTGAGAGAGTGACGTCCATCAGCTGCTATAACAAGTGGTGCTTGAATGACTCTACCATCAGAAAGAGTAATACATACATGGCTTTTTGTGTGATGAAAAGATTTAGCAGCAGAAACAAATCTTGTAATATTGGGCATATGGGTAACAGCATCGATTAAAGCACTGTTTAATTCTACATTAGGTATGTTATAACCAAAGGCTTTTTCATCAATTTCAGCAGAAGAAAAATGCACCGTAGGAGCACGCACAATCCTAGAAGTTATATCTATAATTCTCATGCGCGATAAAGCTGCCGCATGTTTTTGAAGACTATTCCAAATATTGAGTTTTTGAAGTGTGCGTATTGCTGGCATCATAAGAGCGGTTGTCCGTAACTCATCTGTATGAGCAGGGGGGCCAACAAGAAAAACAGAAAAACCCTTATGCGCAAGTCTCAGTGCAGCTAACATCCCAACAGGACCTGCACCAATAACAGTAATATCTTTATGCTCTTTTTTTAATATCACAATGATTTGAGCCTTTTTCCATTGAGAAAATATTTTAACCTTTTCAAATGAATACTCTCTTTTTATTACATGAAACTATTCTATTATATTATGTATTAAATAATGCGATATAAAAAAGTAACCTTTTTATGATTTTTTTATGCTGAATCATATCATGGATAAAAGATGGCGTATAATAGATGGATGAAGACTTTAAAAACGAGGATAAAAAAACCTTGAAACGTAAGCTAACAAAGAAAATCAAAACAAATGCTAAATTATTACGCCATAAAAAAGTAACAATGCCACAAGCAAAGGCTTTTTCTGTTCATTTACTAACAGCTTCGGGATCATTTTTAGCATTTCTTTCTCTTATATCGGCCTCTCAAAAAGAATGGACAGCTATGTTCTGTTGGCTTGGGCTTGCACTTCTCGTTGATGGTATAGATGGACCAATTGCACGCAAACTTGATGTTAAATACGTACTTCCAACATGGTCTGGAGAGCTCTTAGATAATATCATCGATTACGTGACTTATGTCTTAATTCCTGCTTTTGCACTCTATCAAAGTGGTTTTATGGGGGTAGGGTTATCATTTTCATTGAGTGCAATCATTGTTATTTCATCTGCTATTTATTATGCAGATACTGGAATGAAAACCAAAGAAAACTTTTTTAAAGGATTTCCTGTTGTTTGGAATATGATGGTTTTTACGCTTTTTGTCGTAAGACCAGGGGAGTGGATTACTTTTATCATCATTGTTTTATCGGCTATTATATCTTTTTTGCCAATTTATTTTATCCATCCAGTAAGAGTTCTTCGTTTACGTAGAGTTAATTTTCCAATTTTTCTCTTATGGTGTGTTTTTGGTGTTTCTGCATTCTTTTATCAACTAGAGGCTCCAGATTGGGTTAAAATAGGAATTTCGGTAACAGGAATTTATATATATTGTATTGGCGCAATCATGCAAATGTTTCCTCAACTTGGGGCAAAAAATATAGAAAAAACAATAAAATAGTTGTTTTAAGAAGGGTGTGAGATGCAAATTGACTTTGGAGCAGGTGATGATATTTCTTTTACGAAAGAAGGGGTTGCTGGTATTATAAAGCTTACACGTCCTTCAGCATTAAACGCTCTTAATCAACGAATGGTTTCCGCTTTAAAAAAAGCTCTCAAGATATGGGAGACAGATAACGATATTTCTTGTGTCTTAATTGAAGGGGAGGGGCGTGCTTTTTGTGCTGGTGGAGATGTTGTAGAAATCTATCATATGGGAAAAAGTCCCTCTGCTTATCAATACTTTAGGGATGAATATAGTTTGAATGCTTATATCAAACGTTTTTCAAAACCCTACATCTCTTTTGTAAACGGTATTTGGATGGGGGGAGGGGTAGGTATTTCTCTATATGGTTCACATCGAATTGTTACAGAAAATACAGTTTTTGCTATGCCAGAAGGTGCGATTGGATTTTTTCCAGATGTGGGCGCAAGTTTTTTCTTACCATCTTTGCCCAATCATTTTGGCATTTATCTTGCATTAACTGGCGCATGCATAAAGTGGGGAGATTGCTTAAATTTAGGATTAGCAACACATGCTGTTCCTGAAACTGAATTCGATATGGTTAGAAAAGCTATTATCGAACAAGGAGATCCTCTTTTAGCTTTAAACGAGCGATCCGTTACAAAAGACTATGAAACGAGTTACGAAATACGTTGTATTATTAATACTTGTTTTAGTGCCCATAGCTTAGAAGAATGTCTTGAGTTGCTTCATAAAAAAAGTAAAGAAGGTATTTTATTTGCTAAAGAATGTTATGATATTTTGCAGTCACGTTCTCCAATAAGTTTAAAAGTTATCTGGAAACAAATGAAACAAAATTCACTTCAAACGTTGGAAGATTGTATGAAAATTGAAAACCGCATTGCACATCATATGATTAATTCACATAATTTTCATGAAGGTATACGTGCTATGTTAATTGATAAGGATAAAAGACCTCAATGGCAGCCAGATAAACTCTCAAATGTAACAGATGAAATGATAGATTATTACTTTCAACCTGTTGAACAAGAGTTATTATTGTGAAAAATAATCCTCACAAACGGGTTTCAAAAATCAATTTAATTTATAACTGTTACTTACGGTTTTTGGCACTTATTTGCTTAGTCCTAGGTATTTTTTATTGGATACGCCTTGTGGGTGTCTTTCCAGGTATTTTATGGCGTTTTGACCTTATGCCTTGGCAGTGGCAATTTGCCTCAGCTATATTGGCGATTCTCTATCCTATTGCCTTAATTGGACTTTGGATGTATTCACCATGGGGAATTATTTTATGGTGTATTGCAGCATTGATTGAAACAATAGCAATATATTATTCTGATTTTATTTATCAGCCATTTGTACCATTATTTCATGGAATATTATTTTTAACTTTTATGATACTACAAATTATGATGATTTTTTTAAAAAGAGTAAAAAATAAAAAACTATAATGATTGAAGTTTTCGAGCCAGAATAACAGGCCCGATTTTCAATCTTGAAAGGTTATCAGTTTTTTAAGTAAAGGCTATGCATCTCAATTGTCAAACACGAGTATATTGGGTAGGAAGTACCCATAGTTAATGTTGCTATCATTCCTTAAAGTGGTGATGGCATACCCTTTTATCCTTTCTATAAAAGTTCCATAATATATATTATGCGATAATTTGGTAAAGCAATCCCTCCTTTAAAACATCATCATATTTATATCATACAATTTACTTTTAAAATAAAATTTGGTCTTTAAAGTACATTCCTTAAAGACCAAAAATAGTGGTAATGAAATTACGTATAATAAAACTAAGAAAAATTATTGTGCTATTTTACAACGTTTCATACGTGCAAGATCACTCAAAACAGCATTACGGTTATTTAAAGCTGAAATTTCATTACTTTCGCTTGAGTTAACATCCATAAACAAAAAGGCTGGTGCAAATAGAACGCCTGCCGCTGCTAAAGCTACATTTTTGTTTCTTGCTTTAGAACGTTCTGCAATTGTAGCATCGATTTGGCGCTTATTAGCAAAAAATTCCCGTTGAATATCAGAACAACTCATTGTTCCATCATGTAATGTGGTAACTGGAATACTTTTTTCTAAACGTCCCCCACATGCTGTCAAAAAAAACGCTAAAACGACAATACATACACCCCATTTAAAGTTTTCTTTATACATAAAAACCTCGCTTTTAACACAAAATGTTTTTAATGAGATTTAAATAGAGCAAAAGTAAGATTAAAATTTTAACAAATATACTATCAACAAAAATATATTTCGTTAATAAGTTCACGCATCTGTTTAAAAAGTAAGACCTTGATATGCAGGTTTTACATAGGATGGGACGTAATTTACGACTGCATTATAATCCAGCGATCTATTCATATGTGTGAGTATTGCTTGTTTTGGCTTTAAATATTCTATCCATTGTAATGCTTGATCAACAGAAAAATGACTTGGGTGAGATTTAAATTGAAGAGCTTCAATGATGAGAGCATCCAAACCCATTAATTTGGATAACGTTTTTTCAGGAAACTCACTAACATCTGTGCAATTGGTCTTTAAAGTACATTCCTTAAAGACCAAAAATAGTGGTAATGAAATTACGTATAATAAAACTAAGAAAAATTATTGTGCTATTTTACAACGTTTCATACGTGCAAGATCACTCAAAACTGCATTACGGTTATTTAAAGCTGAAATTTCATTACTTTCGCTTGATTTAGGATCTATAAAAAACAAAGAAGGTAAAAATACAACACTTGCGGCTGCTAAAGCTACGTTTTTATTTCTTGCTTTAGAACGTTCTAAAATTGTATCATTAATCTGACGTTTATTGGCAAAAAACTCCCGTTGAATATCGGCACAACTCATTGTTCCGTCATGTAATGTTGTCGTTGAAATATTTTTTTCTAAACGCCCCCCACATGCTGTCAAGGAAACTGCTAAAACGGCAATACATACACCCCGCTTAAAATTCTTATACATAAAAACCTCATTTTAAACATAAAAAAGTGACATTTATGTCAAAAATAAAACAAAATAAAGGATATTCTTCAAAGAACTTTATTTAACGTAAAATATTGCATGAATAAACTTATGCAGTTGTTTCGAAAGTAAGTCCTTGATACGCAGGTTTTACATAGGATGGGACGTAATTTACGACCGCATTATAATCCAGCGATCTATCCATATGTGTGAGTATTGCTTGTTTTGGCTTTAAATATTCTATCCATTGTAATGCTTGATCAACAGAAAAATGACTCGGGTGAGATTTAAATTGAAGAGCTTCAATGATGAGAACATCCAAACCCGTTAATTTGGATAATGTTTTTTCAGGAAACTCACTAACATCTGTACAATAGGCAACATTTCCGATACGGAAACCTAAAGAATAAATATTTCCATGGTGTTGTAAATGCGTATTAACGCTTATTGCTCCACCCTCCCCTTGAATAATAAATTGGCTATCTTCATTAATAAGATGCTCTTTTAAAATAGGAGAATAAGATGAATTTTTTGGTGTTTGAAAACAATATCCGAAAGCATTTTTGAGATGTTCTAGTGTAAATCTGTCAGCATAGATATCTATTAAACATTTTTGTGCAAGTGCATAGCTGCGTAAATCATCAATACCGTGGATATGATCTGCATGAGAATGCGTGTAAAGAGCAGCATCAAGATGGTCCACATGCGCTTCAATCATTTGTGAGCGAAAATCTGGCCCCGTATCAATAACGATTGTTGTTTTTTTTCCTGATGGTTTAATGCGTTCAACTAATAAAGAACTTCTGTAGCGTTTATTTTTAGGATTATTCGGATCACATGTTCCCCAATCACCATTAGGTCTTGGCACTCCTGGAGAAGGACCACAACCTAATATTGTAAATCGGTATTGATCACACATAGCTTTTGCCTTATTTCATTTTGCTAAATAAACGAAAAGCATTACGGGTTGTTATTTGAGCTGTTTCTTCAATGCTTAAGCCAATTGTTTCAGCCAAAACAGCTGCTGTATAGCATACAAAAGATGGTTCATTTGTTTTCCCCCGATGAGGGGTAGGTGCTAAAAATGGTGCATCTGTTTCCACCAACAGATGTTCATGGGGCACAATTTTTGCTATTTCACGGATTTCAAGAGCGTTTTTAAAAGTAATAATACCTGAAAAAGAAATATAACCACCAAGCTCAATTCCAGCACGAGCAAGTTGCATTCCAGATGAATAACAATGAAGGATAAAGGGAAAAGCTCCTTCTTTTATCTGTTTGCGCAATATTTTTTCCATATCGATATCGGCATTGCGTGAATGGATAACAAGAGGAATCTGTGTTTCTCGAGAAGCGATGATATGTTCTTGAAAAACTTTCTTTTGTTCTTCTGGTGTAGAGTAATCATAATGATAATCAAGCCCCCCTTCCCCAAACGCAACAATTTTAGGATGATTCGAGAGCTGTATAAGCTCTTCCGCTGTAATATTTTGTTCTTCATGCGCATGATTGGGGTGTGTTCCAACGGAACAAAAGACTTGATCATAGCTTTGCGCAATGGCTAACAGCTTATCTAACTTATGAACGTGGGTTGAAATTGTTATCATACGTTTAACGTTAGCATCTAAAGCCCGTTGGATAACATTATCCAAATCTTGTGAAAAATCTTCAAAATCAAGATGACAATGTGTATCAATCAACATGATGAGTATCTTCTTTCTTCAAGATATAACGAGGAAAAATTGGTTCTGGTGGTGGAAGATCAAGTCCTTCTTGAATTTTCGCATGGCTTATATGATACAACAACCGATCATCTTCAGCAATCGCAAGGCTATCAAGAAGTTTTGCTGCTGATTGAGGTATGAAAGGCAAAAGCATTATTCCTATTCGCCGCAAGATTTCTACAGTTATATAAAGAACTGTAGAAAATCGATCTCGATCATTTTTACGTAAACTCCAAGGTTGCTCGTTGGCAAAATAGCGATTGGCATCTGCTACAATTGAAAAAATAGCTGAAAGGGCTAAATGCATACTATGAGAAGACATTGCTTGATGTACAGTTTCAAGCACTTGAAGAGATTGTTCTAAAAGCTGTTTATCTTGAACTAAAAATGAAGCTGGTAGCGGAACTTTTGCATCACAATTTTTGGCAATCATAGATAAAGAGCGCTGTGCTAAATTACCAAGATCATTAGCAAGATCAGCATTAATACGGTTCACTAAACTCTCATGGCTATAACTACCATCTTGTCCAAAGGGCACTTCACGGAGAAGAAAATAACGAACCTGATCAAGACCATAATGATCAACCATTTCAAAAGGATCAACGACATTTCCAATAGATTTTGACATTTTTGTACCACGATTAAGTAAAAAACCATGTGCAAAAATATTCTTAGGCAAGTCAATTCCAGCAGACATTAAAAATGCTGGCCAATAGACTGCGTGAAAACGAATAATATCTTTACCAATAATATGCGTATTTGCAGGCCAAAAATCACGTTTTGTTGAATTTTCATTGAAAAAACTAATTGCTGATAGATAATTCGTAAGCGCATCAACCCAGACATACATTACGTGCTTTGGATTATCAGGAACAGCAACGCCCCAATTAAAACTTGTGCGTGAAATAGAGATATCTTTTAAACCCGATTTTATAAAACTTATAATTTCATTACGCCGCTCAAGTGGAGCAATAAAATCAGGATGTTTTTCATAATATTCAAGAAGAGCCTTTTCATAACGAGAAAGTCTAAAAAAATAACTTTCTTCTTCGTTCCATTCAACTGGAGAGCCTAATTCCTTCTCGCGACGGATATTGTCTGGTCCAATTTCAGTATCTTTTTCTTCATAATAGGCTTCTTGGCGAACCGAATACCACCCCGTATAACGACCGAGATAAATATCGCCATTTGCTTCCATCTTTTTCCAAATTTCTTGACAAGCTTGATAATGGCGTTCTTCTGTCGTACGGATAAAATCATCGTTAGAACAATTTAATACTGCAAGCATTTTTTGAAACACCGCACTATTACGATCTGCAAGTTGCTGAGGTGTCACGCCTAATACTGCTGCAGTTTGTTGCATCTTGAGACCATGCTCATCTGTACCAGAAAGAAAAAATACATTTTTTCCGTTTAACCGTTGAAAGCGGGCTAAAACATCGCTTGCAATTGCACTATAGGCATGCCCAATATGTGGAGTACCATTAGGATAAAAAATGGGAGTTGTTATGTAATATGTGTCACGCATGTCATATCCATTGTAAAATGCCATAAAGAGAAGATACAATGACATAACGTCTGTTCATCACATTGTCACGGAAAAACTAATTTTCGTGAATGATCTTATGAATTCTAAAAAGAACGTTAATAACAAACTGCTTCTTATCGAGATTAAAAACTTGTACTTCCTCTATTTCTTGATGAATTTCTTGCCACTTTTGCGCATATTTTTTTGAGAGAAATAGATCTCCTTTTTCGACGAGCATGATAGCTTTTTTTTGAATTTTATCAAGAATTTCATCACAAAATTGTTGAAATTGAAATAGGGAAGAAACAGATGAAAATGTTTGTGCAAGATTATGTACAATAGTTGCATTACAAACAGGTTTCTCTAAGAGAGCATCTATCATTTTAATAACTTCAAGACCGCCATGGCGAATAAGTAAAGCAGCTTTTCGAGGGCTTCCTTTAGATTTTTTAATAATCATTTCAATAGTTTTCTCATCAGGTAAATCCTGATTGGAGAAAATATGTGTAATGACTTTTTTCATTTCTTCATTACTCAATGGACGAAAAGAAATTTTTTGACACCGTGAATGAATTGTTGGAAGTAATTTTCCTGAAGAGTGCGCAATAATAATAAAGAGAGTCTTGGCAGGTGGTTCTTCAAGTATTTTAAGAATTGCATTTGCTGCATTTCTATTCATATCATCTGCAGAATCAATCATAACAATACGCCATCCATTATCTTGCGATGTTTGGCTTAGAAAATGCATAATATCACGGATATCATCAATAAGTATTCCTGTTTTAAACTTTTGCGTTTTTACATCAAATCGACGTGAAATATACAGAAGGCCAGGATGACTGCCTTGCGTAATTTGACACCATGGAATAGAATGGGGATCAGGGTTTAGGAAAGTATCCTTTTGAGAACTTAAAATATTCCAAGCAAGGTGAAAAGCTAATGTAGCCTTTCCAATTCCATATTCTCCTTCAAATAATAATGCATGATGCAAACGCTTTTCTTTAAGCATTTGTGTCAAAAAGTGGCGAACATCCTCATGACCAAAGAGAACATTATTCTGAGATGGTGATAAAATTGTATCAATATCATCATATTGGTGTGAGATATTTACATTACTCATGAAAACTGATCCAACAATACCTGATGACAAATGTTTTTTATTTGATCTGCAATGGATTCCACAGAACTAGTAGCATCAATGACTCGAAATCTATGGGGTTCCTGTTTAGCCAATTGAAGAAAAGCTTGACGCCTTTGCTCTTGAACTTCCAACTGATCTTTTTCAAAATAATCAATTACTTCTGTTTTTTTTCTTCGCAAATTTGCGCGCTTCATGCCCCATATTGCTGGCATATCTAATAAAAATGTTAAATGGGGCATGATACCATTGAGTGCAATACACTCTAAAACAGAAAGAAGAGAGGAGCTAATTCTATCATTGAGTCCTTGATAAACGCGTGTAGAATCAATAAAGCGGTCACATAAAACGATTTTACCTTTTTGCAAAGAAGGTGCGATAACTTCATGAACATGGTCGGCGCGTGCCGCTGTAAACAAAACAGCTTCAATCAACGGTCCATACTGTTGTGTTTGCCCCGATAACGCAATATGTCTGATTGCTTCTGCTCCTGCTGTTCCTCCTGGCTCTCGTGTTGTAACAACATCATAACCTTTTTGAGAGAGATATTCAGCAAGCAAAGAAATCTGTACTGTTTTTCCTACTCCCTCCCCTCCTTCGAATGTGATAAAATAACCTGACACGTATGAACCTTAACTTTATTTAATGCGTACCTACAAATATTTCCGTAACCATCCAATTGTTATTTCATAGAATGCATCTTTTACTTTTTCAAAGAAACTTCCTTTCTGAACATCCATTCCGGCAAAAACTGGTTTTTCCAAAAGAACCTTTTTATCTTCTAAAATTTGAATAAATCCAATCGATTGCCCTGAAACGATGGGAGCTTTCAATGGACCATGATATTTAATTTTTGCTTTGACATTTACTTTTTTTTCATTCGAAAGCATAAAACTTATTGGTTTTTTTACAATGAGTGGAACAAAGTTTTTTCTCCCACCATAAACAGAAGCACGACCAACCGTTTCTCCTTTTGTGAAAATCGTTTTGAGATCAAATGCAGTCATTCCCCATTGAAGAATACGTTCTATTTCTTTTGTATACTTTTTACCATCTTGCAAACCATTGATTGCTAAAAAAAGACGTCGATGATTTTTATACATAGTGGCAACCATTGAAAATCCTTCTTTTTCACTATAGCCAAAACCAAATCCTTCTACACCAATTTCCTTAGAAATAAGAGGGTTTTTGTTACGTTGAAAAATATTATTCCACGTAAAATGAGGTTCACGATAAAGTGCATAATAATCTGGATATTCCTGAGCAATGTAACGTGCTAATATAATCATATCACGCACTGTTACAAATTGCCCCTCTTCGGGAAGCCCTGTTGCATTAACAAAATGACTCTGAGATAATCCAATCATTTTAGCGCGCTGATTCATCAGCTTTGCAAAAAGAGCCTCATCTCCTGATATCCCTTCAGCAAGAATAATAGCAGCATCATTTCCATTGACAATAATTAAACCACGCAAAAGATCAGAAACGCTGATTTCTGTCTTTATCTTTGCAAACATAGTGGTTGTACCGGAAGGTGCTCCACCTTTGCGCCAAGCATTTTCACTGACTTTGAATTTGTGCGTACTTTTTAACAATCCTTTTTTTAATTGATGAAAGACAACTTCCGCTGTCATCAATTTTGCTAATGAAGCAGGAGGAAAAGGAATAGCACTTTGTTTTTCATAGAGTATTGTCTCTGTATCATCATCAAGTAACAACAATTGTGGTGCGGAAGTTTGAAAATCTTGCGCTCTCCCCCACGTATCAAATGCCAATACTCCCCATAAGGTTAATAAGATTCTTAATGCTGTATACATAGCCGCTTCTCCCATCCAAAGATCAGCATAAAGAATCTACTATATAGGAAAAAACTTTTTGATTTCTGCAAAGTGATAAATTATTTATAACTCAAAAAAAAGATTTTATTTGTATTCAGTCTTAGCAAAAGTAGTATAATACGCTTTTATCTTCCTCGTAGGTTCAGTTTAACGTTTTAAAGTATGAGAGACAAAAGACTTTTTTACTGTTGTTTTTTATTTATAATACATTGATTTATTAAGATAAATTATCATTTTTAAAGTTAGAGCTAACTGAAAATACTGTAAGCTTCTCTTATCATCCCCTCCTCTCATATTGGATTTATTAAAATTGCTTGTCTATGCTTCATAAGAAGATTGGTATATAGGTAAAAATTATTAAAGAAGAGAGTAAAAATACTTCTTATAATCCTCTCAAGTGTTAAGGATTATCGTAAAGCATTGAGGACAAAGTGTATGTTGGTGTGGGTTTATTCTTCATAAGTGAAAAAATAGTGATGCCTAAAGGTGTTATAATTATACTGTTCACGAATATTCTCGTAAAATTGGCTTGAAAGTATTGAGATATATCTCCTTAAAATAAGCGCGTGAATTAGAAATAAACAAGTGTATTTTGTTTGAGGCATCCTATTTTACAGGAGGAAGTTTCCCTCATTAAAGAACGTAATAAACAAAAGTATGAGGTAAAGCATAATCTCTTTATAAGATATTGCCATAGATGCTTAAGTTGTAAAGCCGCATCAAAAGAAAATATTTTTTAAGCTTTTTATTCTTCCCAAATTAGATTGTATAGCTGTTTTAGAGATAACACAAACAGACTTCATACAATACGCTTATCCTCATCTGGCAAAAGCTGTTATCGCAGGAAAAGTATGTGCTTTATTAAGCAAGTAATGTCATAAAACTACAAATAGAGCGGCAATGGATTGGAGAAACCTACCGAATTTATAATAATACTCAACCGCACTCTTTTAAAAGGACAACACACTTTAAGATGAAAGCACTACACCACATCCGAGACTTTTTATCATTTTTTATTTGAAAATTATATTGATTAAAAACTAACACATTTTTTCTTAAAACAGTTGTAGCCAATTTGCTTTTGTCTTCTTGTTTAGCTTATTTATAGAAGCAACTTGATCGAATGGTATCGGCTTATCAACCATGATAGGACCAACTTCTGGCAATTTCACTGCAACAGTTTTATTGCGTTGTTCCTGTTCAATAGCAGTTGCTTTAGCTAATTCTTCTTTGTTTCCTGTATTGCGCTGCTCCTTTAATAAAACAGTTTCTCTTTTTTTCGAAACATTCTCCGACGCTAATGAATATGACACGGCGTTTCCTGGAGTATAAGAGGCCATTAAATATGCAGCATCATAATAGCCAATGGGTGCTTCAGCGATATATTCCACCTTAACATCTGCTACTCCCTTATCGACATAACCAAGTATTGTCGCAGCTTGCCTTGATAAATCAATGATTCGGTCTTTCATAAAAGGTCCACGATCATTCACTCTAACAATGATTGAAGACCCATTTTTCAAATTAGTAACACGAGCATAGCTAGGTAAAGGCATTGTAGGATGAGCGGCAGTCAAAAGATTCATGTCATAAATTTCACCATTGGCCGTTAATCGTCCATGAAAGTCTGAACCATACCATGATGCCTCACCAACACGTTTATAAGTTGGATCATTTTGAGGATAATACCACTTCCCCTTTATTTGGTAAGGCTTACCAACAATGGCACGCCCACGTTTTTTTTCTTCCGATTGATTTTTCTTATTTGATACTTGTTTAGGTAGAACAGAAGTATTTACGTCAACTGGTTTATTATGATAAGAACTCTTTATCGAAAAAAGTGCAGTTTGGCTTGCGCAGCAAGACGCCAATAACTGAGAAATGACCATCATAGAGAATAATTGAAGTGTCGGTTTAATGATAGAAGTAAATTTTTTTTTGCTATTTAAAAGCATCTGTTCAGTCCACTTATCCTGTTAAGTACTACTGTAAAACCATGTCACGCCTTCTATACGTGATAGGAAAATTCACATTTTATGATTTTCCTGGCGCATATACTATCTTTGAATTTTTTCTCTATCAAAAAATTAACATATTGTTAACCTTTTTATAGTTCTCGTAAGAAATAAATGCACTATTGTAGATGTAAAAAAAATAAAAAACAAATAAATCAATATCTTATTGAAAAAATCATCCCATAATATAAACTGTGAATAAGTATGGTGATTTGAACAATTTATTTTGTGAATTTTGTGAATCATGTAGCATGGTAAGTTTAAAAATCAGTCCGTGTATTGCTAAAATTAACGGTCACGCCTGCTGCGCTAACGCAGGTATAGCCGGATCACAAGTTTAAAGCACTTTTGGGTTGACAAAAGATAGCATGGCATCACTTTGTACCAAAACAGCCGATAAAAAATAATCAGCAGTAGAATTAATCAAAGGACTCCAAAAATGTCCAAAAGTAATCAAAAAGAACTCAATAGAATTAAAGGAATCGAAATCTCTGAATTTTGTATAACTATTGATTTTATTTGAATTTGGTGAGCGCGCAGGGATTCGAACCCTGGACCTACTGATTAAAAGTCAGTTGCTCTACCAGCTGAGCTACGCGCTCCCACACAAGCTATCTAGTTTGCGGAAAGTGAAAGGAACATACGGTTGACTTTTCATTTGGTCAACACCTTTTGAAAAAAAATATTATTATTTTCTCTAGTTATCAATAATTTTCTCTTTTCCCATCATTATATAGCTCCCCTTTATCTTCTTTTTGAAGTCTCAATAAAGGGGGTATCTAACTATAAAAATATTTCATGGATTCGAAACGCTAAAATTATGAGAAATCCGCAAGCTTCTCCCTCATACATATGAGCTGTTGAGCATAATGAGTAAAGCAAAAATACTTCTCGCTATAGATCGTATATCATTTTTATATCGTTACATTTTCTTTTCCAATTTTCAAATATGAATACAGTTTTATAATACAAAATATTGGTCTATAATAATTTATCGTTTTATGTATTGAATAAGGGATCTGAATACCTTTGAGATTTTATTATTTCAAATCCCTTTATATTGAAACAATCAAAATCATTTGCTCGACCAATAAAAGTGAGGGAATAAAACTATATAAAAAAAGAAATGAAAATGATTCTTATGCCTTCTTTCAATAACTAAAAATTATCGAAACATTAAGGGGATAGCAAAATAGTATGATAGTGTCAGCGCGTTTGATATAAAAATGCGGCAACCCACTAGATTTTATATTATCCATCACAAAATCTTGATGAAAGCAAGCACATTGAGAGATACTTTTTTTAAACAAATGTACCAATGAGCGACAATAGCGTTCTAGAGGGATGACTTTTATTCATGCACAATGGCTATATAATGAAAGCCAATTTATTCTATAAATTAAAGCAGACATAATAATTCTCGATACACATTGAGTGATCAGTTCTATTATTGACAATAATGCCTTCTAATTCACTTTTTATATCAGAAATTACAAGATACGTATATATATTTTTAAAAGAGAAAGATACCACTGATCATAAACTTTAGTGTCGAATAATTCAGTTTATTTCAGAGCTATAAAATATTTTTATATATGATGTAATATTAATGTATTTATATAATATATAAATAAGGTTTTAATAATGTTATTAAAGAAATAATTTTATATTTATAATACATTAAATATAAATATAAATAAACATATTAACTTATTAAATTCACTTATAAGATCAAAAATAAAGCAAATAATTTTGATTTAGCGAAAAAAACTTGTAGAATTATTATGTATACACGTATTTTTACTTTATTCCTTTTTATTATTTTGATTGGAACATTGAATGCTGACATGTAAACAATATGAGTTACTCTTGTTTATTCACAATCATATAAAAGAAACAGGGGTTTCTCCTTCTTTTGAAGAAATGAAAAATGCATTAGAATTTTCTTCAAAGTCTGGTATTCATAAGCTTATTATAGCTTTAGAACAAAGAGGTTTTATACGTCGTTTGCCCAATCGTGCGCGTGCAATGGAGGTGATTCGACTCCCTGAGAAAATAACATTCAATCTTTCTTTAGCACGTAAGATTTCTCCCAGTATGATAGAAAAAAATAAAAGAGAAATATCAAAAAACTTGAGTAATTTTGAAGTAGAAGAAAAAAAAAATACCACCATTCCCATTATGGGACGCATTTCTGCGAGCGTTCCTGCTTCTGCTATACTGCAACAAACAAGCACACTTTCTCTTCCACACGATATGGTTAATACAGGTGAGCACTATGCACTAGAAGTTAAAGATAATTCTATGGTGGAGGCTGGTATCCTTGATAAAGATACGATCATTGTGAAACGCCAAAATACAGCAATATCAGGTGAAATTATTGTCGCGTTTATTGATAAAAAAGAGGCAACATTAAAACGTTATCGACGCAAAGGGGCCTCTATTGCATTAGAAGCTGCGAATCCTCACTATGAAGTACGTACATACAAATCCGAGCGTGTAGAGATACAAGGCAAGCTTACTGGACTTATTCGTAAATATTAAATAACAATCGCATTTTATAGTATGCTATACATACGCCAATAAAATACAGTAAAAAAACCGTTGGATATTTTTAATATTGTGCCACAAGAAATTGATTTTCTTCTCACTCCTCAAAGGACATCCTCCCCCAATCTGATCTGTGAATAATTCAGATTCTTGTTGAATGAATTCTTCTTTCCTTTCTCTTTTATGTGCTTCACTTACGCAAGGCTTGATAAGTAAGCTTAGAAATATTCATCACACACTCTAAAGTACTGAATGCTTTAAGGAGTTTGCTTTATATCATCGCTCTCAACGATGGTATTTTACGGTATAATAAGATAAAATCGTATGCATGCATAAAATCACGTAAAATATTGTAGAAAAAAATCAAATAAATTTGTAACAGATTGTATTGCATATGTATAAAAATAAAGAACATTTTTTCTTTTTAAGTCAATAAAAGAGTCACTCAATTGTTCATAGTCATTATAGGATTATTATGGTCGCACCTCGTATTAGTTTTGTCTCCCTCGGATGTCCAAAAGCACTCGTAGATTCTGAGCGAATTATCACAAGCCTCCGCTCTGAGGGATATGAAATTTCACATAAACATCAAGGAGCTGATGTTGTTATTGTGAATACCTGTGGTTTCCTTGACTCTGCCAGAAAAGAATCATTAGCCAATATTGATGAAGCTCTCAAAAAAAATGGAAAAGTTATTGTAACTGGGTGTCTTGGTGCTGATCCTGATGTTATTCGCCAAGCATACCCTAATGTATTGGCCATTACAGGACCACAAGCTTATGAAAACGTTATACAAGCTGTTCATACAGCAATTCCTCCCGTTCATGATCCTTTTCTTGATTTAGTTCCTCCCCAAGGTATTCGTTTAACCCCTCGCCATTATGCCTACTTAAAGATTTCTGAAGGATGCTCTAACCGGTGTAGTTTTTGTATCATCCCTACGCTGCGTGGTGATCTCACTTCACGCCCCATCAGTGATGTTCTTCGCGAAGCTGAAAAACTCGTACAAGCGGGCGTAAAAGAACTTTTGGTTATTTCACAAGATACCAGTGCTTATGGCATTGATCTTAAATATCTCGAGAATTCTTGGAAAGACCGCACGATCAAAACAAAATTTTTTGACCTTTGTCATGAACTAGGCGATATGGGTATTTGGGTACGTATGCATTACGTTTACCCTTATCCCCATGTTGATGACGTTATCGAACTTATGGCTGCAAAAAAAATTCTCCCTTATCTGGATATACCTTTTCAGCATGCATCACCGGCTGTTTTGCGTCACATGAAGCGTCCTGCACTTATGGAAAAAACAAATCGTAGAATTGAAAAGTGGCGAAAAATATGCCCAGATCTTGCTTTGCGATCGACATTTATTGTTGGTTTTCCTGGTGAAACGAACGAAGATTTTAATATACTCCTAGAATGGCTAGAAGAAGTAAAAATTGAACGAGCTGGGTGCTTTAAATATGAAGAGGTAAAAGGAGCAGTTGCCAATAATTTGGGGTTAGAAAATATTCCTGAAGACGTGAAAGAAAACCGCTGGCATCGTTTTATGGCAAAACAACAACAAATTTCTACACATCTTTTAAAGAAAAAAATTGGAAAAAGACTCCAAGTGCTTATCGATGAAAGTCAAGGAAAAGTTGCTAAAGGACGTAGTCAATATGATGCTCCAGAAATAGATGGTGCTGTCCATATATCATCACGACGTCCACTGCGTGTGGGTGAATTTGTCACCGTTAAAATCGAACAATCGGATGCCTATGACCTTTATGGCATAGCCGTTTAACAATTGAACGCTTTCTAGTCTCTAAATGACGAAGCTTCCTATCAAAGTCGATTTATAAAAAAGTGACTTCTCACAATGAGTCGTGTTCGAAGCGTGTGATGCACTTCATGAGAATTTACAGGAAATCCCTGCCCTGAATACTCGCTATACATTCTAAAAATGTAATATCAGATTTATATATTCTCTTAGTGCTCCATCCTAAATGATAGGGTTTTATAGTACAACAGGATAAAATAAAATCCCTAGGACTCCCATATTTAATTAATAAAAGAATAAACTGATAATCATACTATTTTCCCGTTTTCAAATTTCAACAGTCATTGGTTTATGAAAGAAGGTTTTTTCCAATTGTGTTTTATACACACAAAAATACCACTTGTGATATGCAAGGAAATGTTTATGGATGTAATATAAGAGAATTTGAAATAAAATAATCTTATAGTTAAATTGCAAAACAATAAATTATCGTATTGTCTATGTTGCTGAGGAAGATATGGAAAAGTTTTCTCAAGCAATGCAATTGCCGATTATTCTTTATAAAGCAATATATTGATTTATAATGATAATTCACTGTTTTGTATGTTGAATGATAGTCCAGAATATCGTAAGATTATCTCATTTTAGACCTGTTTATATTGAATCAATAAAAATCATTCGTTTGCACGTTACAAGCGGGATGAATGTGTGGATAAAAATTGTTAAAGAAAGGAGCTTTTATGAATCGTCTTAAGTGCTAAGGGCTGTCGCAACATCTACGAGCTGGTAAAATGAGTGATGGTGCCCAGCTTACTCCTTCATAAACGTAAAGATGGGAGTGCTTAATGGACTTTACAGTATATCCTTCATGGACGCGGTCGTGAAATGGGCTTAGATGCTCTTTGAGAGATGTCTCTTTAAGGAAGCGCCTTATTTCAAAATCTTTAAACTTATTTTTAGAGCATCTAATTTTTATTAACACGCTTTAAAGTTAAAGAATTTCTTATCAAGCAAATGACTTGGACGTACATTTGTTAAAGCGCGAATCATCGTATCTTTACGTCCTGGCATTTGTCTTTCTATATTTTTCAGCATTTCTTTCATTGCATTACGTTGTAAACCATCTTGACTACCGCAAAGATTACAAGGAATAATCGGAAACTGCATTGCTTGAGAAAATTTTTCCATATCTTCCTCAGCAGCATAAACAAGAGGACGTAACACAAAAAGATCTCCTTCATCATTTTTAAGTTTTCCAGGCATGGCAGCTAATCGACCACCGTGAAACAAATTCATAAAAAATGTTTCTAAGACATCATCACGATGATGACCTAAAACTAATGCAGAACATCCCTCTTCGCGTGCAATACGATAGAGATTACCACGTCGTAATCGAGAACAAAGTGAACAATATGTCTGCGACTCTGCCAATTTATCTGTAACAATGGAATAAGTATCCTGATATTCAATACGATATGGAATTTTATAAGAACTTAAAAAGTCTGGAAGAATATGTTTCGGGAATCCTGGTTGCCCTTGATCAAGATTACAGGCAAGAATTTCAATGGATAAAAGACCTCGCCACTTTAAGTCTAAAAGAAGCGCTAATAAACCATAAGAGTCTTTTCCACCGGATAAAGCAACAAGCCATTTTTTTCCTGTAGAGAGCATAGAAAAATCATCCAAAGCTTGTCGCATATGACGTAAAAGTCGTTTGCGTAATTTATTAAATTCTACGCTTGAAGGAGCAATACGAAACATTGGGTGACAATTATCTGCTTCTTTTTCCAAAGGATCATCTCTCCCTTCGTTTTCTTCTATTGCCTGATATTCAACTGAAACATCATTCATAATACCATATCCTGCACAATAAACAGCTCGTTTTGCAAAGATAAAAAAATATTAAAGCAAGCTTACATCCATGTTTTTTGAATTTATAAATTAGATACACAAAAAAGAAATGGAACTATATAAGTTATATCGCTATAAAATATAGCAATAAACTTATATAGAACCATTTACAGAAAGCCCCCATTAACTTCAAAGATTATAAAAATAACACAATACTTTGAAGTTATAATAATAGAAGAGAGAAACAATTTCTCTTACAGAAAAATTATCGAGAATAAAATTCAACAACCAAATTAGGTTCCATTTGCACAGCATAAGGAACATCTGCAAAAGCAGGAATACGTGTAAATGTTGCTTTCATCTGTTTATGATCTGCTTCAATATAATCAGGAACGTCACGCTCTGCCAATTGTACTGCTTCTAAAACTAAAACAAGTTGTTTTGATTTTTCCCGAACCTCAATAACATCACCAGGCTTACAACGATAAGATTGAATATTTGTACGCCGCCCATTTACGTTAACATGACCGTGGTTGATAAATTGACGAGAAGCAAAAATTGTAGGTACAAATTTTGCACGATAGACGACAGCATCCAAACGTGACTCTAACAGACCGATAAGATTTTCACCAGTATCACCCCGTCGACGAGCGGCTTCTTCATAAGTTTTATGAAATTGCTTTTCTGAAATATCTCCATAAAACCCTTTCAGCTTTTGTTTAGCGCGCAACTGCACCCCATAGTCAGAAAGTTTTCCTTTACGACGCTGTCCATGCTGACCTGGACCATAATCACGACGATTGACGGGAGATTTTGGACGACCCCAAATATTTTCTCCCATACGACGGTCAATTTTATACTTTGTTGTTTCGCGTTTACTCATCGCATTTCCTTTAAAATAAAACACGAGATCTTAAGACCCCAAGGAAACGCGCCCTCCTCTGCCTTTAAATGCTAAAGACTGACAGAATACCTTAACATATCAATATGCAAAGTTATCCACGGGACACGTCAATTAATGCCATTTTCTTGAAAGAAAAAGCTGGAATAGCTTTATTGATCTCGTATCACAAAGTCAACTCTTTTCATGAGTTTTAAGCCAAATCCTTTTAATAAACGCTCCGTTGAAGAAGTGACCTTTTTTGATGTTAGCAATACAAAATCTTGAGATTTCTTTACAGGTTGCTGCTGTATTTTTTCCGACAATGGCAATAATGATCTGGTATGTTTAGCGATAGCTTTTGCTGGATCAATCCATTTAACGGACCATAAAGCTTGTTCACGAAAGAAGCTAATCAAAAAAGGATAATGTGTGCAGGCTAAAACAATAATATCAGTATATTTGCCATTTTTTTCCACAAAACATGGAAGGATTTCTTTCTTTATCTCTTTCGAATCGATAGATTTTCCCCGTAAATAATTTTCAGCAAATCCAGCAAGCTTTTCACTTCCCACAAGCTGAACATGACACTGTCCAGCAAAAGAGTTGATTAATTCATTTGTATAAGCACGTTTAACTGTTCCAGGGGTTGCTAATACGGAAATAAAACCAGATTTCGTCTGTTCAGCAGCTAATTTAATTGCAGGAACCGTTCCTACAAAAGGAACATGAGGAAAATTTTGTCGTAAATCTGCCATCATCAGTGTAGAAACAGTATTGCAAGCAATGACACATAAGGCGGGATTATAACGTGTTAAAAGATTTGTAAAAATCTTTAAAATATGGTCTTTCAAAATATTTTCTTCCCAATTGCCATAAGGGAATCCCGCATCATCAGCCACATAAATAAATTGCCTTTCAGGGATGAGAACACGCACTTCCCTTAAGACAGTTAAACCACCAATACCACTATCAAAAAAAAGAACAGGCTGTTCATCCATCAGTTTTCACACTTGTTTGTAATTTTTTACGATCGCGCTCTTTAGGTGCTCCACTCCCCCTTGGATATTGTGGTGAAAAATAATCCAGTGAAGATATAACGCCCCGCAATAAACGAACCTCAGGTTCACTAAAGTTAGCGCGCGTAAAAACAGAGCGTAAATTTGCAAGCATCACTTCTTTGCGTTCCGGGGGTCTAAAATACCCACGAATATCCAAAGCCTCTTCTAACTGAGATAAAAAACCATGAAATATTGTTTTATTTGCAGGTTCCATCTCTGCGGCACGAAATGCCGTATCGCTGACATTCTCTAGACCTGTTTTCATCCATTCGTAAGACATTAAAAGAACCGCTTGCGCGATATTGAGAGATGCAAAAGCAGGATTAACTGGAAAAGTGATGATTTCATCAACAAGGCTGATTTCATCATTTTCTAGTCCCCATCTCTCTCTTCCAAAGATAATACCTGTCTTATGTCCAATACTTTCACGCTGACGTAATACGCTTGCTGCTTCGACAGCACTTTTTACAGTTTTAAATCCACATCTTTCACGCGCTGTTGTGGCAAAAACATAGTGTAAATCTGCAATTGAATCACGCAATGTGTCAAAAATCACAGCGTTGTTAATGACATGATCAGCTTTACTTGCAGCAGCTCTAGCTTTTTCATTTGGAAATATTTCTCGAGGATTGACTAATCGAAGCTTAGAAAGCCCAAAATTTGCCATTGCCCTTGCGACCATACCAATATTTTCAGGAAGCTGCGGTTCAACTAAAATAATAACGGGACCATTTGTTAAATTTTCACGATTCTTATTCGTTCCAGCCATCAACACTCCCTAATTTCACTTAACTTATGCTCCATTCGCTGTTTTTTAAACGCAATCTTCTTCAAAGTACACCAATGCTTGTTAATAATAAATTTTAAAAGCCATTAAAGTAGACTATAGAGTTTATACAATTTATATAAGATATCGTAACATTTTTTACATTAATTTTATCTTGTTTAGTAGGTGACAACTCCTACCAGTCATAATCTCAGTTGAATTATGAAATTATAAATCCTAAAAAAGGAATATGTATTTTATTCCCAAACTTTTTCCTGCAAAGCTTATCCGTCGTTATAAACGTTTTCTTGCGGATGTTAAACAAGATGATCAACATGTTTTCACCGTGTCGGTTCCTAATACAGGATCAATGCTTGGATTAACAGCTTCCAACTCCGATATTTGGCTTTCATATCATAACAACACCAAGCGAAAATATGCCTATCAATTAGAAATTGTTGAAACCGATAATACTTTGGTTGGCATTAATACCACTTTACCCAATAAACTTGCACTAGAAGCAATTCAAAATGAATTACTACCAGAATTAAGTGGGTATAAAACAATTTTAAAAGAACAACGCTATGGGACACAATCACGAATTGACTTTCTTTTACGTGATGACATTCTTCCTGATTGTTACCTAGAAGTCAAAAATGTTCATTTTATTCGTCAGAAAGGATTAGCAGAATTTCCTGATAGCGAAACAAAACGTGGTGCACGTCACCTTGATGAGCTCATAGGAGTTGTACAACAAGGAAAACGAGCAGCTATGCTTTATATTATTCAACGAGAAGATTGCTCAGCTTTTACAATTTGTCATGATCTTGATCCACTCTATGGACGTAAGTTTGATTTAGCATTAAAATCAGGAGTAGAATGTTATGCTGTAAAGTGTCATGTAAGTGTAGAAGGCATTTTTCCGATTCAAAGAGTAAAAATAGAAAACAGAAGAAACAATGACTGAGTATATTGAATATAATGAAATACCTTTAAAATTTAATGGGAAAATTCGCATTTTTGATGATTATGCTTTTGCAAAAATGCGTGAAGTTGGTCGTATTGCTGCAGAATGCCTTGATGCGCTTACGGATATTATTAAGCCAGGCGTTACTACGCAAGAAATTGATGATTTTGTATTCATTTTTGGTGCTAAGAGAGGAGCTCTTCCTGCTGATTTAAATTATCATGGATACAGCCATTCATGCTGTACATCTATCAATCACGTTGTTTGTCATGGTATTCCCAATAAAAGACCCTTGCAAGAAGGCGATATTGTGAATGTTGATGTAACCTTTATCCTTGATGGTTGGCATGGAGATTCAAGTCGAATGTATCCTGTTGGAAAAATCAGACGTGCTGCAGAACGCCTTTTACAAATAACCTATGAAAGTCTTATGAAAGGAATTGCTGTTGTTAAGCCTGGAGCAACCACAGGTGATATTGGTGCTGCTATTCAACAGTATGCAGAATCTGAACGGTGCTCAATTGTGAGAGATTTTTGCGGACATGGTATCGGTCAGCTTTTTCATGATGCACCCAATATCCTCCATTATGGAAACCCTGGAGAAGGAGTCGAATTAAAACAAGGTATGATGTTTACAATTGAGCCTATGATTAACCTTGGTAAGCCACAAGTTAAGATTTTATCTGATGGTTGGACTGCCGTTACCCGCGACCGCTCTTTGACAGCACAATATGAACATACAATTGGTGTCACAAATGAGGGGTATGAAATATTTACACAATCTCCTAAAAATATTTTTTATATTCCCAATTCGTATACCTAATGCACTGTAGAGATGTTATGGCTAAAAAATTAAATCAAAAGGAAGATATTCAAAGTAATCACTTTGCATTAACATCAAGTTTTCCACTCATCCCAGTATCTGAAAGAAAAAGTAAAGAGCCTGAGAAAAATACACAGCTTCATAAACATTATCAAGGACATCGTGAACGTCTTCGGAAACGCTATTTAAAGTCAAAAGGAAATGCAATTGAAGATTATGAATATCTTGAATTATTGCTTTTTCGCACAATCCCCCGCGCAAATACAAAACCCATAGCTAAAAATTTGATAGCACGTTTTGGTTCATTAGCTGATGTATTGGGAGCTGATATTCACCGGCTTCAAGAAGTTCAAGGATGTGGTCCCGCAACTGCAATTGATTTAAAAATTATCTCAGATGTTGCTGGACGTCTTGCTCGTGCACAATTATTTAAACGCGATATTTTTTCATCATGGGATAAAGTGTTAGCTTATTGTAAAGCTGTTATGGCTCACGAAACCCGTGAACAATTTCGTATTTTATTTCTTGATAAGAAAAACGGCTTACTTGCTGATGAGGTGCAACAAACTGGAACTATTGATCATACCCCTGTTTATCCTCGTGAAGTTATTTCTCGAGCTTTAGAGTTATCCGCATCAGGATTGATTTTAGTCCACAATCACCCTTCTGGCGATTCCACACCATCTGACGCAGATATAACAATGACATACAGATTAAAAGACGCAGCAAATGCATTAGGCATTACTATCCACGATCACCTTATTATCGCACGAAATAACCACACGAGCTTTAAAGCATTAAAGCTTATATAAACCTTATAGGATGAAAAAAGGCTTCATTCAACGATGAATAACGAATCAATTTTCTAAATCAATATCTAATATAGCCATTGAAAAATTATAGGACAGCTCATCTTCATCTTCATCTCGATAAATAATACCTAAAAACTCATCCCCCATATAAACCTCACAAGAATCATCCTTCTTAGGCCGTGCTTTGACGTGCAATGCTGAGTTTTGGAATATATTTTTTAAATAATTATTAAGTTTTTTTATTTCATCAGCATTCACTATACTCTCCTATTTTTTGAGACAATTAAAACAATTGCGTGTCATGCAAATAAGACACACCTATGATTCTATAAAGTTAGTAAAAAAGCTTAATCTGAATATTCACTTAATATTACATATATTTACACTGCTTTTTATACATTCATAAAAAACTTCTACAAAAGGAATCCTCATTATTAAATATACCCGTATAAATTAAAAAACGGCAGAAAATTGTATATTTTTAATAATTTTACTTTATTTCTAATTTTAGCATCTGCATTTACAGATTCCTATTCGGGAGAAAAATTGATCAACCATTTATAGTTTTGTTCCTTCTATAAAAAATTCAAAGAACAATACTTTTTTATTTAAAGCTACATTTTTTAGCAAAAAACATTACTATATCATTAAAAAATAATTCTTTTTAACGACTTTTTAAAGTAGATATTGTCTAATCTTAGAAGAATTACATCTCTAAAAAATATACAAAATAAGCTAATAAGAGTTCATTTTTCTCTCCATTTTTATAAGAATTCATTTCACAATGGGAAATTTTTAAATAAGCTTTCAGTTTATATAGAAGAATATTAGGTATTTTTGTAAATACTAAAACCTATGAAGAATGCTTATTTTATAGGATAACGAGAAAGAAAATCGATAACTCCTTTTTTATAAACTTTATCGCCTACAGCAAGCATATGATCACGATCAGGAATTGATAAAGCTTCACCACAAGGCAACAAAGCTGCTAATGGCTCTGCAGCGCCACCAATTTCGTCTAATGAACCAACGGCAACAAGTGCAGGTTGTTCGATTTTGTAAATTTCAGATGCCGTTAACTCCTGTTTTGATGTGATAATACAAGCAGCCAGAGCACGTCTATCGCTTTTCGTTTGATCAGCAAATTTACGGAACATTAAACCGCGCGTATTGGTAATGGTAGAAATATCTTCCGCTAGAAGAGCTTCAGCCACAGGCTCCCAATTTCCTGCTCCCGTTACCATACCAATACCTAAACCACCAAAAATAACGCTGTTCACATATGTTGGATGCAAAAGAGCCATAAAAGCACTAATACGAGCTCCCATAGAATATCCCATAACATGGGCTTTAGATAACTCTAAATGCTGTAGTAACTTTATCGCATCACAAGCCATAGCTTGAGGTGTATAAAAAGCAGGATCATAACTTTTAACTGAATCTCCGTGACCGCGATTATCAAGAGCAATAACACGATATCCTGCTTCCGTGAGGATACGAAACCAACCTGTTGCATACCAATTCACCCATGCAGAAGATCCAAAACCATGGATCAACAAAACAGGAGCGCCTTGCCCTTCTTCTCGATAAGCAAATCGCAAACCATCATATTCAAAAAAACGAATATCTTCAGCTGTCATTTTTTATTGCACTTTCCACAAAGTACAGGATGAATAACACGTTGCCCTTTTTGTATCTGTTTTTCAGAAACTTCACCAGCATTAATTTCAAGTGCAAAAGCTGCAGGAACTCCTGAGGAAATAGTGTTTGTTGAAAATGGAGAAGTATTTTCAATAATCGATACAATAATTCCCTCAGAGTTTAAAAAAATCATATCTAAAGGTAAAGGTGTATTTGCCATCCACATAAAAAACTTCTGCTCATCTCCCGATGGATAACCTTTTTGCTGCTTAAAGAGCATTGCACGATCGCGTGGAAAATCAGTCCGATACATTAAACCAGCTGCTGCTTGAGATGGCGTAAAAGCAAGCTCTACCTTATAATAAATTGCACCTTGCTTTGTATGTATTTCTAAAGGAATTGGATGAACGGGAATCTCTATGGGCTTCTTTGCTAAAACAACATGCACGTTTAACATAAAAAGTATCGCCAATAAAATGATATGCTCTTTTTTAAAAGGCTTTAACATTCTTGTCTCCACCACAGAAAAATTTCAAACTTTGTTTCTAAAATAAAAAGTGCTAAAAAATCAAAAAAAGAGAGCTGTTTCCTTGTTTTTTTCTCTTTTTTCTCAACACAATAGGAGCAATTTTTCCATTTGGTTTATCGATTCACGAGAGTCATATTTTCTTGAAATATATTTACCTCTCTAGCTTTTTATGCAATAATTACCTTTAAAAAACACAGAAAACATACTGATTTTACTAGTGAAATTCAATGCATAATAATTTAATGCGTAGAAAAAGGAATACCTATATCTGGATAAATTTCTGCTGTCATTAAACCTTTTTCCCCTTTTCCAAAACGCACAAGAACAACTTGGCCCGAACGAAGCTCTGCTAAACCAAAACGGCGCAACGTCTCCATATGAATAAAAATATCTTCTGTTCCTTGTCCACGGCTAAGAAAACCGAAACCTTTATCACGATTAAACCATTTAACAATTGCACGTTCTAGGCCACTTTCTGGAGTCACAACAACATGGGTACGGGCTGGAACTTCTGATGGGTGAACAGCTGAAGAACAATCTATGGATTTCACCTGAACGCACTTTAACCCTCGTTCAGTTTTTTCCACAGCACAAATAACTTTAGCTCCTTCCATCGCTGTTTGAAAACCATCCCGTCGCATTACCGTAACATGCAATAATATATCGGGAAAATGAGGTAAATCAGGTACAATAAATCCATACCCCTTACTACCATCAAACCACTTAATGACACCACTTATTTCAATAATCTCTCCACAAGCACCTATACTCTCCTCAGATAGGGAACAATCCTTTAATGCATCCTTACTCGTCATAATAACGTGATCCTGTAGCTTTTATAAATTGTACGATATTGATTCTCTAAGTTTAAGTAAACATTGCTCTTGTACCAACACGCAAGTCCCAAGATAAGATTTCCCCATATTGTCGTATCTTCTATGTTAACATCAGCGAATATCAACATGAATATTTGTAAAACTATTTGATTGTACGCTTTATATATCTTACAAAGAATGCCCTACAAAAGAGATCATATAAAAGGTTTTTTACATAATGATATTTTCATTAATGTGTAACTTGCATGATGAAGAAGATCAATATAAGGTGCAAAAACGACAATTCAATTAAGGAAAATGCGCATGCAATTGAAAAAAATCCTTACAACAATCACGGCATTCATGGCATTTACAGCAAATGTGTATGCAAGTGAACCTATCAAAATTGGTGTTTATCTTCCATTAAGTGGTCAAAATGCATTTGGAGGTCAGCTTGAAATTAGAGGTATAGAATTAGCCCATAAAAAAGTTCCAGAAATTTTAGGCCGTAAAGTGGAACTTGTTATTATTGATAATAAGTCTGATAAAGTAGAAGCAGCTAATGCTGTGATGCGTTTAACAGCAAGTGAAAAAGTGAGTGGAATCATAGGGAGCTATGGCTCTTCGCTTTCGTTGGCAGGGGGTGAAATATCTGAAAAAGCAAAGACTCCAACCATTGCAACGTCCTCAACGAGTCCTCTTGTTACACAGGGTAAAAAATATTACTTTCGCGCTTGTTTTATTGATTCCTATCAAGGAGTAGGAATCGCAACTTATGTAAGCCAAACTTTACACGCAAAAAAAGCCGCTATCCTTAAAGATATTTCAAACGATTATGCTATTGGTCTTGCAAGTTATTTTACACGTGCTTTCAAAAAATTAGGTGGTGAAGTTATCTCAAATTTAAACTATAATTCCGGAGATCAGGATTTTTCAGCTGTTCTTACGCAAATTATTGCACAAAAACCTGATATTTTATTCATTCCATCTTATTTTTCTGAAGGTGCTATCATCATGAAACAAGCACGAGAATTAGGAGCGAAGTTTCAAATTATGGGTGGAGATGCTATGGATAATCCAGAAACCATTACGATTGCAGGAAAAGCGGCAGAAGGTTTCTTACATACAACACTTCCCTATAGTGAGGATATGCCAAATATGTCAGTAGCTGCGCAAGAATTCACAAAAGAATGGAGAAAAGCTTACCCTGACAAAGAGCCAAATATCAATTCTGTTTTGGGATACACGAGTTATATGATGTTTATGAAGGCTATTGAAAATGCAGGGAGCGCTGATCGTGAAAAAATTACTATCGCACTTAGCAAATTAAAAGATTTTCCAACCCCTTTTGGTGATATGTCCATGGATGAAAATCATAATCCTAAAATTCCTATTGGTATCATTAAAATACAGGATGGAAAACGTGTTTATTTAGAAGAAGTTAAACCTGCTTTTTAATTAAGAAGTTTTACTAATGAAAATACAAGAATTGGTTGAGAATCTTTTCTCAACCAAAGACTTAAAGGTTTCTTGTTGTCTTATGTAAATTAACAAATGTGGAAGGATGAGAGATGAGCACTGAAATGTTCATCCAGTATTTTTTTAATGCACTGGCATTGGGATCTCTTTATGGACTTATCGCTATTGGTTATACTATGGTCTACGGTATACTGAGACTCATTAATTTTGCTCACGGTGATATTTTTATGCTGGGAGCATATTTTGTTTTCTTTTCCACAATTGGCTTTATGCCTGCTTGGGCAGCACTTCTTCTTTTGTTCCTCGCTGCTCTTGTTTATTATTCGGTCTTTGTAGGGTTTAAAAGGCGTCCTCCAATTTATTGGATTGCTGTTTTTTTAATTCTTGCTTTAGGGTTTGTTTATTACTTTAAAATTTCTCCACAGGATTTCACTCCGATTTGGGTTTTAGCGCTTTGTTTTTCCATTTTTATTACAAGTGCAGTGGGTGTTACTGTTGATCAACTCGCCTATAAACCTCTACGTCATGCTCCACGTATCTCGGCATTGATCGGTGCAATCGGTGTTTCTTTTTTTATTGAAAATCTTGCTACTGTACTCTTTAGTGGTATTCCGAAAGGTGTAAAACAGCCAGATTTTCTTGTAACACCATTTTTATGGCATCTAGGATCAGACGCAGATGGTATCATTAGAATTGCTCCTATGTCTCTGATTGTTCCCGTTGTGTCATTAATTCTTATTGTATTACTGTTATGGATTATCCATAAAACGAAACCGGGTCTTGCTATGCGTGCAATCTCCCATGATATTGAAACGACGCGTTTGATGGGTGTATCTGTTAATAAAGTCATTGCATTTACATTTGGAATAGGCTCAGCACTTGCCGCTATATCAGGCATTATGTGGTCTTTGCGCTATCCTCAAATTCAGCCTTATATGGGTGTTCTTCCTGGCCTCAAAGCATTTATCGCTGCTGTTATCGGAGGGATTGGTTCGATACCAGGAGCAATGTTGGGAGGATTGTTATTAGGGTTTATTGAAATTATGATTATCGCATTTTTCCCCGCGCTATCTGGGTATCGAGATGCCTTCGCTTTCATTTTATTGATTCTGATTTTATTGATATTGCCCACAGGATTAATGGGTAAAAAAAGTCAGGAGAAAATCTAATGGCAAAGTCAGTGACAACTATTTTATCGTGTATAAGTGTTTTAGTTCTCATAGGTTTTTTATTTTATGCTGATAGCCATTTTAATGACTATACGCTTCGTATCATAAATCTGATTGCTATTAATGCGATACTGGCAATTTCGCTTAATTTGATTTATGGTTTTACAGGTATGTTTTCTCTTGGACATGCTGGCTTTATGGCTATTGGTGCTTATGTCTGCGCAATTTTACTGCTTTCTCCTGAACAAAAAGAGATGATGTGGATTCTTGAGCCTATCGCTGAACCATTGTATCATCTGCAATTACCTTTTTTTATTGCTGTTGTTGTAAGTGGTTTGTGTGCCGCAGTTGTAGGTTTATTGATTGCTTTGCCAATATTGCGTCTTGGTGGTGATTATCTTGGAATTGCAACATTGGGTTTTGCAGAAATTATTCGCATTGTCATTACAAATGCAACATCGCTCACAAATGGCTCTTTAGGAATCAAAGGAATACCTCAAAATGCAACATTATGGTGGAACTATGGTTGGTTAGCATTCACAGTTCTCTTTATTGTTCTCTTACTGCGAAGCAATACTGGTAATGTATTACGTGCTATTCGTGATGATGAAATAGCTGCGAAAACTATGGGAATTAACGCTTTTTTCTACCGTAGTTTTTCTTTTACTGTTGGAGCGTTTTTTGCAGGTATAGGTGGAGCATTAATGGCTGCTCTTATTTCAACCATTGATCCAAAAATGTTTAATTTTCTTCTCACTTTTAATATTTTGATGATTGTTGTTGCTGGTGGTCTGGGTTCAATTACAGGGAGTATTATTGGTAGCATTGTTATTACAGTTATGCTTGAATGGCTTCGTATTATTGAAAGTCCATTTGACTTAGGTTTTATACATATTCCAGAAACACCAGGACTTCGTATGGTTGTTTTTTCTCTTTTATTGCTGGTAATTATCTTGTTTTGGAGAAAAGGCTTGATGGGACAACGTGAATTCTCATGGAATGGAATTTATAGCTTTCTGATACGCAAAAAACTTTCTAATACTGAGGGAAATCTATGAACGACACCATCCTTTCACTCAACGAGATCGTCATGCGTTTTGGCGGATTAGTTGCTGTAAATAATATTAATATGGCAATTAAACGAGGAAGTATTACTGGATTAATTGGTCCCAATGGTGCTGGAAAAACAACAGTTTTCAATATGATTTCGGGATTTTATGCCCCTACGAGCGGTATCATTCTTTTTGATGAGAAAAAAATTTCTGGAGCACCTCCTTATATTATCTGCAGACGCCATATCGCCCGAACATTTCAAAATATTCGTCTTTTTTCAGGGTTAACGGTTTTGCAAAATGTTATGGTGGGGGCGCATGTTCGACAAAAATATCCTTGGTTTTCTTCAGCTCTATTTTTTTCAAAAGCAATGAAAGAAAAAAAAGAAATTTATAAAAATTCCATGGAGCTTCTTGAACGGCTACAACTTGATCACCTTGCCAATCAATCGGCAACAGCTTTACCTTATGGTGTGCAGCGACGTCTAGAAATTGCACGTGCGTTAGCCACAAAGCCCAAATTGCTTCTTCTTGATGAACCTGTTGCTGGCATGAATCCACAAGAAAGCGAAGATCTTAAAGAATTTATAACAAAAGTGCAAAAAGACTTTGATCTTACAATTCTTCTTATCGAACATGATATGAAAGTGGTTATGGGACTTTGCCAACATATTTTAGTCATGGAACATGGCTGTTGCATTGCCAATGGTACACCAGATGAAATTCGTAATAACCCTAAAGTTATTGAAGCTTATCTTGGCGGAGATGTGTATGGATATTCTTAAAATAAAAAATCTTCACGTTCATTATGGTGCCATTAAAGCTGTCCAAGATCTTTCTATGTCCATAAAAAAAGGAAGTATTGTCACTTTAATTGGCGCCAATGGTGCAGGAAAAAGCAGTATTGTACGTTCTATTACAGGACTTAATCGCTCTGTGTATGGGGAAATTACCTATAATGGCAAATCAATTATTAAAAAGTCACCAGAAGAGATTTTGCGTTTAGGGATTGCTCTCAGTCCTGAAGGGCGTCGTATTATGCCTCATCTCACTGTTTTAGAGAATCTCCATCTAGGTGCTTATATCCGTCATGATAAACAGGGAATTTCTCGTGATATTGAATGGATATTTGATCTTTTTCCGCGCCTACGTGAAAGATCAAAACAGTTGGGAGGAACAATGTCAGGTGGGGAACAACAAATGGTTGCTGTAGGCCGCGCACTCATGAGCAATCCTGATATGGTCATATTAGATGAACCGTCGTTGGGATTAGCGCCCCTTCTCGTTCGGGAGATTTTTTCAATTATCCGAAAAATTAATGATATGGGAAAAACTGTTCTTCTTATTGAGCAAAATGCATTTGCTGCACTTTCCATAGCTGACTATGCTTATATTTTAGAGGTAGGGCATATTTTATTTCACGGTGAAGGTAAAGCTATGCTTTCTGATCCACGTGTTAAAGAAGCCTATCTTGGTGGATAAAGGCTACAAATTAAGAAAATAAAGTTCTCCCCTCCTCCTTTTAAAAAAGCATCTCTCTATTTAATGAGAAATGCTTTTTTGCGCTTAACTATGATATCCACCATTTTTCTGCACAGTATACTCCTGCTGCTTGTTCAATAATGTGCGCTATCTGAAAAATAACTTCCTCAGAAAAAGGTTTACCAATCAATTGCAATCCTAACGGTAAACCATTTGATGACAGACCAGCAGGAACAGAAATTCCTGGTAAACCAGCCATATTAACTGGTACCGTAAAAATATCATTAAGATACATTGCGACAGCATCATTTTTTATTTTTTCATCAGCAATACCAAAAGCAGGTGTTGGTGTTGCTGGTGTCAAAATAGCATCAATGCCTGAAGCAAAACATTGGTCAAAATCACGCTTTACGAGTGTTCTTACTTTTTGAGCTCTTAAATAACAGGCATCATAATACCCAGATGAAAGAACATAAGTACCAACCAAAATACGCCGCTTAACCTCATCACCAAAACCAATAGAACGGGTGTTTTCATACATCTCAATGATGTCTTTTCCAGGTACGCGCAAACCAAAACGCACACCATCATAACGCGCTAAATTAGAAGATGCCTCTGCAGGAGCTATAATATAGTAAGAAGGCAGAGCATATTTTGTATGGGGTAAAGAAATATTCCTAATTTCAGCTCCTGCTTCTTTTAACCAATTTATTCCTCTTTGCCAAAGTTCAATAATTTCTTGAGACATTCCATCTAGATGATATTCTTTTGGAATACCAATTTTCATTCCTTTGATTGATTGACCAAGATAACTTTCATAATCAGGAACTGGTAAATTGACGGAAGTAGAATCCTTTTCGTCAAAAGAGGCCATTGATCTTAGTAAAATAGCACAATCACGAACATCTCTGGCAATAGGCCCAGCTTGATCAAGGGATGAAGCAAAGGCGACAACTCCCCATCGTGAACAACGTCCATAAGTTGGCTTTATTCCTACAGTCCCAGTAAAAGCCGCCGGTTGACGTATTGAGCCACCTGTATCTGTTGCTGTTGCACCAGCACAAATTTGTGCCGCAACAGCGGCCGCAGAACCACCTGAAGAACCACCTGGTACGAGTTTTTCATTCGAGCCTTTTTTTCTCCATGGATTAATAACGGGACCATAATATGATGTCTCGTTGGATGAGCCCATAGCAAACTCATCCATATTAAGTTTTCCTAACATCACCGCCCCATCTTGCCATAAATTAGCAGTGACAGTTGATTCATAGTGCGGTTTAAAACCATCAAGGATATTTGAACAAGCTTGCGTATGAACACCATAGGTTGCAAAAAGATCTTTAATCCCCAAGGGGATTCCTTCTAAACGCCCTCCCTGCCCTTTTGCCAAGCGGCACTCTGATTCAGCAGCCATTTTTCTTGCCTGTTCTGCTGTTATTGTTACATAAGCATTCAAAGTTGGATTAGCCAATTCTATTGCTTGTAAATAAGCTTCTGTTAATTCCGTTGCTTTGAGCTTTTTCTTTGTTAGAGCATCACGAGCTTGTGCAATTGTAAGGGTTGTTAAATCAGTCATATTGGTTCTCAAATTTTAAAAATATAAAAAGTTACTCAACAATTTTTGAGACAAGAAAAAAATTTTCTTCTGTAATAGGTGCATTGGCTACAATATCTGCTGCTTTATTGCCATCTGTAACACTATCTTCACGCATTCGTAGACTTATCGGTATCACAGATGTTAATGGCTCAACTCCACTGACATCAACTTCATTCAATTGTTCTATAAAACCTAAAATAGCATTGAATTTTTTTGTTATATGTTCCACCTCATCATCGTGGAGTGCAATGCGCGCTAAATGTGCTACCCGCTTGACTGTCTCTTGATCAACAGACATACTATTCGCCTTTCTGCTTTTTTGTTTATTTATTGATCTTTATTCTGGCTATACAAGGCTGCACTTGCAAGTGCAAGAATATTAGATAACATGAATAAAGAATATAACTATAGATCTGAAACATTAAAAAACGCATTATATCCCTTATGACTGTTATTAATATAGATGAAGTTATGACACATCTTTTGCCTGGACAAACAGTAGCAGCTTTAGATTTGGGTACAAAAACGATTGGAATTGCGATTTCTGATAGGGGGCTGACTGTCTCAAATCCACGTCCTGTATTGCAGCGAAAAAAATTTACAGAAGATGCTCGCACACTTATTAAAATTTTTGATCATGAAAATGTAGGTGTTATCATTATTGGCTTACCTCTTAACATGAATGGAAGCAGCGGCTCTCGTGTTCAAGCAACCAGAGCTTTTGTGAGTAATATGAAAGCTTATACAAAAATTCCATTTGTTTTTTGGGACGAACGCTTATCAACAATTGCCGCAGAACGTGCTCTTCTGGAAATGAATGTATCGCGCGCTAAAAGAGCAAGTAGAATTGATTCGGCAGCCGCTGCTTTTATATTGCAAGGTGCTCTCGATAGAATTAAAAACTTTCATCATATGGAAGGATAGAGGACATTGAGCAAATGCCCTGCATTATATCGTGCAATAAGCATCCCATAAGAAGCTCTCCATTGTCCTCCAAGACGGCTTTCCATATAGGCATTTGCAACATGTTCTATGTCTGTCGAACATAAGGAGGCGGCAGCTGCTGCATAGGCTACTTGTTCAACAAAAAATCTTCCAGCTCCCTCATTTGCTGATGCCATATCACCTGCAGACTTAATAATTTCAATTGCTCGGGGTCCTGCTGGTCCAATATCAAGAGCAATTTTTTCTAACAATTTCTGAAACAATCCCGGTGCTTTTTCAGCAATAAGAATAGCATCTTTTACCAATTGATTAGCAGAACTATTTCTCACAATCCGCGCAGGCCCATTATGCAACATTTGCGATAATGGATTATTCTCTATAAAGCTTTCAATACCAAGTTGTGCAATAATTTCACCAATAATAGGCACAACCAACTGACTTACATGATAAGCAATAATAGGTGTCATAATGCGGGCAAAAGCTGCTTCAGAACGATCATTTGCTGCATTGTCAAATGCTCGCGCTAAACGTAAAACCAATGCTTGTGAAGCAGCAATATCTAATGCAATATCTGCAAAAATACGTTCTGTCAGTGGTGGTAAAGGCTGATTTGGCATTTTTTTCCGGAAAAAATCTATGCCAAACTGAAGGGCTGCTCGCAAAACACCTGCCGATATGACAGATTGATCGAAACGCATCATCGTTTCGATGTCTTTAATAACTTTTAGCCCTTCTCCAGCGTTTCCCAAAAGCCAGCCATAACTGCCTTGAAAATCAACAACTCCTTCTGGCGTTAAGAGTTCTCCGGAACGCTGAATTAAATGACGAATCGATATAAATCCATTTAATGCACCATTGTCTTGTATGCGTGGAACGAAAAAACAACTTAAATGACCATTTAAATCTGCACTAACAAGGTATCCATCAGCGGTAGGATTAATAACATTGGTTTTTACAACATTTAAACGATACAGATCACGTTCCATATTTTCATCGAAAGAAATTTTCTTAACACTTGGAAAATTGAAAGCGCCTTTTTCAATATCATCAAATGCACAAGTCAAAGAAGCGGACTTTTTATGATGAATAGGCTTTGATGAGGAATCATATTGGCGTGATAAAAGGACATTTTGCCATTTTTTGAAGAGCTCAATATCACTAATTAAGACAGCAATTGCTGCACTTGTTATAATAACCTCATTTAAATGTCCTGTTTCTAAACCAGCAGATAAAGCTAAACGAATCGCACGTGCTTGATAGCGTACCCCATTTTCTGAGCTTTTATTTTCCCAAAGAGAGGTAACCAAACCCGCTTGTCTAGAATATTGTTGAAGAGCTTGATAGGAAGAATGTATTTCTAATTTCTCTGTTGGCTTCCCCCATTCATCGTTATAATACAGTAAAGGCTTATAATGATTCGCTAAGCAGGAAAGCTTCCAAGCTTCTCTACTCGCTGCAAAATCTCCTATTTCTTCAAAGCTTGCTAATAAAAACTTAGGCAAGCTAGAGGCGATACGAAACATAAGCGTGTCGCTAAGAAAGGTATTTTTTCGACGAGCATTTTGCGCAGATACAGCACTCATAGGTATATTCCACTATTCAAATCATTCATATCATAGACTATTTGTCTTTTTAGAGTTAAGAAACATTTATCATATTCAAACAAATGCTTGTTTAATCTGTTTAGAGAGAGATAAAGAAGAATGCTATGATTCAAGATAATTTTTTTCCACTTTTCCCTCATCAACATCTTTTAGCTATTAAAGATCTAAGTGTACAAGATCTTAATACATTGCTTGATCGTGCAGAAGCAAATGTTATCCTTTCTAACAAAATTGATAAAACAAAACCTATTTTGCGCGGACGGACTCAAATTAATCTTTTTTTTGAAGCCTCTACGCGAACACAATCTTCTTTTGAATTAGCAGGTAAAAGGTTGGGAGCAGATGTGATGAGTGTTGCGATTGGTAACTCATCTGTAACAAAAGGAGAAACATTGCTTGATACAGCCACAACGCTCAACGCGATGAAGCCAGATATACTGGTTTTTCGCCATAGTAGTGCGGGAGCAGCAGCCTTATTAGCGCAAAAAGTTGATTGTTGTGTCATTAATGCTGGTGATGGTGCTCATGAACATCCAACTCAAGCTTTATTAGATGCTCTCACCATTAAAAGAGCAAAAGGTCATATTGAAGGATTAACTGTTGCAATTTGCGGAGATATTTTGCACTCACGTGTTGCGCGTTCTAATATTCTTAGCCTTAATGCTTTAGGTGCTCATGTACGTGTTGTTGCACCTTCAACACTCTTACCTACAGAAATTGCTCATATGAGTGTTGAGGTTTTTAACACAATGAAAGAAGGCCTTAAAGGTGCTGACGTTATCATGATGTTACGCTTACAGCATGAACGGATGACAGGCTCTTTTATTCCTTCCACGCGTGAATATTTTCATTATTTTGGCTTACATAAAGAAAATTTAGCCTATGCTAAAGGCGATTGCATTATTCTGCATCCTGGCCCAATAAACCGTGGTGTGGAGATTGCATCTGATGTAGCAGATGGACCACAAAGTATGATTCATACACAAGTAGAAATGGGAATTGCTGTGCGTATGGCTGTCATGGAGGCTTTATTAGATTCACGCTTGAAAATCAGTGGAGAAAAAAAATGATAAAACCAATTGTTTTTCAAAAGGCTCGTATTGTTGATCCTTCGCGTGCAATCGATGAAATTGGTACAGTTATTGTTGAAAATGGACTGATTATAGCTGCTGGGAAAGAAGCTCTGAATCAAGGAATCCCTGAAGGGGCAGAAGTTATTAATGCACAAAACAAAGCGATTCTGCCTGGACTTGTAGATGCGTGCGTTTTTGTTGGAGAACCAGGAAATGAACATCGTGAAACAATTGCATCTGCAAGTCAAGCGGCCGCAGCAGGTGGTGTTACTTCCTTTCTGATGATGCCAGACACGCACCCAGTCATTGATAATGTAGCACTCGTTAAATTTATTACGCGTACAGCACAGGAAATGTCATCGGTCAATATTTATCCCGTTGCTGCCATCACACAAGGTTTCAACGGACAAGAAATAACCGAATTTGGTTTGCTCAAGGATGCAGGGGCTGTTGCTTTTAGTGAAGGAAAAAAAACACTTCAAAATTCATCTGTTATGCGACGGGCAATGAGTTATGCACGCGATTTTGATGTTCCATTGATGCATGAAACGCAAGATAAAGATCTTACAGAGAAAGGCGTAATGAATGAAGGACTGCTCGCCAGTTGGCTTGGTCTTTCTGGCATCCCGCGGGAAGCAGAAGTCATCCCACTTGAAAGAGATCTGCGATTAGCAGCATTAACGCAAACACGCTATCATGCCGCCCAAATATCGACAGCACTCTCTGCTGACGCACTTCGTTTAGGCAAAAAACGCAGTGAGAAAATTTCAGCTGGTGTATCTATTAATCACTTATCTCTCAACGAAAATGACATTGGCCAATATCACACTTCTTTTCGCTTCATGCCTCCATTACGTATAGAAGAAGACCGAATAGCAATGATTGAAGCGGTAAAGGACGGTACTATAGATATTATTGTCTCTTCCCATGATCCGCAGGGTAAAGATACAAAATATCTCCCCTTTAATGACGCGCCAGTTGGCGCTATTGGTATGGAGACCTTATTGAGTGCAACCTTACGCCTTTATCATGATGAAAGTCTATCTCTTTTACGGATAACTGAACTTTTATCAACGATGCCTGCAAAACTCTTTGGACTCAATGCAGGAACACTTAAAAAAGGGGCTCGTGCGGATCTTATTGTGGTTGATCTTGAAGAACCATGGGTTGCTTCTACAGAGAAGTTCTATTCGCGTTCAAAAAATACACCTTTTGAAAATGCACGTTTTCAAGGGCGCGTGCTCCAGACCTTTGTGAAAGGGAAATCGATTTTTAAACTTAATCAACAAATTTAATGAGATTCTTAATGAATGAAGCAGAGATATTTTTTCAATCGACTCCATGGTTTATTTTCCTAATATCGTATCTCATTGGCTCGATTCCCTTTGGTCTTATTTTTACGAGATTGGCCAAACTTGGCGATGTAAGAACTATCGGTTCTGGCAATATTGGAGCGACGAATGTTTTACGAACAGGAAATAAAAAAGTTGCAGCCCTGACACTTCTTTGTGATATATTAAAAGGGGCAGTTGTTGTTTTTGTTATAAAGTTTTTGAGTGATCCGCTAGATAATACTATCCTTATTTCTCTAGCGGGTTTTTTTGCTTTCTTAGGACATCTTTTTCCCGTATGGCTTAAATTTAAAGGTGGCAAAGGTGTTGCTACCTATCTGGGTGTTTGCTTGGGAGTTTACTGGCCCGCAGCAATTATTTTCATTATTGTATGGAGTGCGTTTTTTCTCCTTATGCGTTATTCTTCATTATCTGCCCTTGTTGCTGTTGGTATCACGCCGGTATTTGTTTTTTATTTTTCTGATTCTTATTTCTGTTGTATGCTGATTATGATGAGCATATTTGTTTTCATAAAACATTATGCAAATATCGGTAGATTACTCATTGGGGAAGAAAGTAAGATTGGTACGAAAAACGGAGATAAATAAAGGAATCCTACTTACTGATCGTCAACGTCTAAGCTGGTTACGGTTATTGCGTAGTGAAAATATTGGAGCTGTCAGTTTTCGCAATCTCATTGATCATTATAAAACAGCAGAAAATGCTTTGGCCGCACTTCCTGAGCTTAGTAGAAAAGGGGGTGGTTCTGCATCTATTAAAATAGCAAGTTTAGAAGATGCAGAAAAAGAAATACAAGAAGCTGAAAGATTAGGTATTCGGTTTATCGGTATAGGAGAACCAGATTACCCAGCCTTTCTTAGGGTTACAGAAGCATCCCCACCGCTTATTGCTATAAAAGGCAATGTTTCGGTTTTTCAAAAAACTTCTATTGGAATCATAGGATCTCGAAATGCCTCTGCTGCTGGCAAAAAGCTTGCATTTCAATTTGCACATTTTCTTGGAGAAGCCGATTTTGTAACAATTTCTGGGCTCGCTCGTGGAATTGATAGCATTGCGCATCAAGCCAGTTTAAAAACAGGGACCGTTGCAGTCATGGCTGGCGGAATTGATCATGTTTATCCTCCTGAAAATAAAAAGTTGCATGAAGATATTATTGCCAACGGTGGAGCCATTATCAGCGAAATGCCCATCTCATGGAAACCTCGAGCTATTGATTTTCCAAGAAGAAACCGTATTATTGCAGCTTTGTCACTCGGCCTCTTGGTTATAGAGGCCGCACTGCGCTCAGGGTCCTTAATTACTGCACGTCAAGCAGTTGAAATGGGGCGGTTGATTTTTGCCATTCCCGGTTCTCCACTAGATCCAAGATCTGTTGGTACAAACAACCTGATCAAGGATGGCGCTCTGCTCACCACACATCCTTCTGACATCATAGAAACACTTATGCCATTAGTTCCACCGCTTCCAAATTCCCAACTCAATTTTTTTGAGGAATCACCCTCTTTACAACTTGAAAAGGAGAATTTTAGTTCAGCAGACGAAAAAAACAACAAGATCTCTTTAACAGGAGATGACACAGAACGCGCAGCCGTCCTTTCCGCTCTTTCAACAACGCCAATCGACTTAGACACACTGAGCACCCATTCAGGTGTCTCACTCCCAACACTCTACCTTTTATTGGTAGAACTCGAACTTGCTGGAAAGCTTATTCGACACTCTGGTGGTTGTGTGTCATTGTCGAATTTTGATCTTCACCAAGAGCCTCAGCACTATTAATAATGCTTTGCCCTTCTTTGGCAACCATATCCAAAAGCAAAGCTAAAAGCGGACTATGCGCTTGACGCGCCATCTGATTCATTTGCTTTGACATGTCTGTAATATATTGGATAACTTTTAAATGATTTATAAACATAATCCTCTATCCTTGAGCATTTCCCCTCCTACTTCTCAATAGACGTTATCTTAGTATTTCGCCGTATGTTTTTGTAATAACAGTGGAAAATAAATCGTGTAATTCTATATAGGGTGTATTCTAATAATAACAATCACAAGTTGTACAATATTCATGTTTTTTATATGGCTAATATTTTTTTATGTGCTCTTAAGCAATTGCCATTAGCTATTCGTGTGAAAGGCGTTTATAAAAAAGTTTTTTATTTCAATATTTGGGTAGAATTATGAATATCGTTATCGTTGAATCTCCAGCAAAAGCAAAAACAATTAATAAATATCTTGGGTCTCAATACAAAGTTGTTGCATCATTTGGACATGTTCGTGATTTGCCTGCAAAAGATGGTTCTGTTTTACCGGATCAAGATTTTTTTATGAAATGGGATATAGATTCTGCTGCCGCTAAACGTTTAAATGAAATAGCAAAAGCCGTTAAAGAAGCCGATAGCCTTATCTTAGCAACAGACCCTGATCGTGAAGGGGAAGCTATTTCATGGCATATTCTAGATGTTCTTCGTCAAAAAAAAGTTTTAAAAGATAAACCTATTAAAAGAGTTGTCTTCAATGCTATTACCAAAAAATCTGTGCTTGATGCTATGAACAATCCACGTGATATTGATACATCACTTGTAGATGCTTATCTTGCACGTCGTGCTCTTGATTATCTCGTTGGTTTTACACTTTCACCTGTTTTATGGCGTAAACTTCCTGGTGCACGTTCAGCAGGACGCGTTCAATCGGTTGCTTTGCGTATTATTTGTGATCGTGAATCAGAAATAGAACATTTTATCAAAGAAGATTATTGGTCCATTACAACACAGTTAAAAACCATCCGAAATGATAGCTTCCAAGCAAGATTGACAATGTTTAATCAAAGAAAAATGGGCAAGCTTGATATTCAATCTCAAGAACAAGCAGATCAAATTCGTTTTATGTTGGAGAAAGCCCAATATCATACACTCAGTGTTGAAGCAAAACCCACAAAGAGAAATCCTTTTCCTCCGTTTACAACCTCTACACTACAACAAGCGGCTTCTTCAAAATTAGGCTTTTCAGCTTCTCGCACTATGCAAATTGCCCAAAAGCTTTATGAAGGGATTGAAATTAACGGTGAAACGGCAGGACTTATTACTTATATGCGTACTGATGGTGTGCAAATAGCACCAGAAGCCATTGATGCAGCACGAAAAGTTATTCTTGAATCTTTTGGAAATGACTATATTCCTGAAAAACCACGTTTTTATTCAACAAAGGCAAAAAATGCACAGGAAGCACATGAAGCTATCCGCCCAACAGATTTTCAACGTACCCCTAACCAAGTCCGCAATTTTCTTGATAGTGATCAGGCAAAACTCTATGAACTGATATGGAAGCGCGCTATTGCTAGCCAAATGCGTTCCGCTGAAATTGAGCGTACAATTGTTGAAATTGAAGCACAACAAGGAGAAAATCGTGCAAATCTACGGGCAACAGGTTCTGTTGTTCGCTTTGACGGTTTTATTTCTGTCTATACAGATCAACAAAACGAAGAAAATAATGAAGAAAATGAATCAACACGTTTACCACAAATAAACACTGGTGAATCACTTACAAAAGAGAAAGTTGAATCTGTACAACATACCACAGAGCCCCCCTCTCGTTATTCTGAAGCTTCATTAATTAAAAAGCTTGAGGAGTTAGGAATTGGTCGTCCTTCAACTTATGCATCCACATTGGCGACATTGTGTGACCGTGGATATATTGTCATTGATAAACGAAAGCTTATTCCCGATGCTAAGGGACGTATTGTTACAGCCTTTCTTGAAAATTTTTTTAATCGCTATGTAGAATATGGTTTCACAGCAGATCTTGAAGAAAAGCTGGATCTTATCTCTGATGGCAAACTTTCTTGGAAAGACGTATTGCGAGATTTTTGGGATGGATTTAATGCATCTATTAGCAATATCCAAGAACTCCGTATAACCAATGTCCTTGATGTTTTAAATGTAACATTAGCACCTCTCGCCTTTCCTGAACGCGAAGATGGAAGTGATGTGCGTTCCTGTCCTCTTTGTAAAAGTGGTCAATTATCATTAAAACTCGGTCGTTATGGTGCTTTTGTTGGCTGTTCCAATTATCCCGAATGTAAATACACACGCCAACTTGGTACAGATACTGGAGAAGAGAATGAAGCTGTACGCAATGATGAACCTGTTATACTTGGTATTGACCCTGAAACAGGAAAAGATATCTCTCTTCGCAAAGGCCGGTTTGGTCCCTATATTCAACTTGGTGAAAGCAAAGAAGTTAAGCGTGCAGGACTACCAAAAGAATGGCAGGCAGAAAATGTAACCCTTGATAAAGCCTTGGCTTTACTATCCCTTCCCCGTGAAATTGGCATTCATCCTGAAACCGGAAAAACAATCACGGCTACGATTGGGCGATATGGTCCCTATCTTAGCCATAACGGAAAATCTGCGCGCCTTCTTCATGCAGATGAAGTTTTTGATATTGGTATCAATCGCGCTGTTACAGTATTGGCAGAACAACAAGAAAACAAAACCAGGCAAAGCAGAACAACACCTGAAGCATTGGCAACATTAGGAGAGCATCCTGAAGGAGGAACCATTACCGTACGCAACGGGCGTTATGGTCCTTATGTCAATTGGGGTAAAATTAATGCAACATTGCCAAAAGATAAAGATCCCATTAATGTAACACTTCCAGAGGCACTAGAACTTATATCGGCTAAAGCATCGAGTAAAAAAACAACTTCAAAAAGAGGTTCTTCTAAAACAAAAGCAAAAATAAAAGAGACATAAATTTTGGCTAAAGGTGAAAAAAACATAAAATATCTCTCTTCATTCAAGGGAAAAACTTTTCCCAATAAGGAAGCAATCCTTTCCTTTATAATTGAGAATCCTAACCACTCAAGTAAACGAGAAATCGCTAAAGCTTTTAACTTAAAAGGCGATTCTCGTATTTTGCTTAGAGATATGTTACGTGAGTTAAAGGATCAAAATCTCATATCTAAACACCACAAAAGAGCAATCAACAAAGGAAAATTACCCCCTGTTTCTTTAGTAAAAATTAGCGGACGTGATAAAGATGGAAGTTTTATTGCACAACCTCTTGAATGGGAAGATTCTCCAAAGCCCAATATTGAAATACACTCTTTTCATCACATAAAAGGAAGTAATATTGGTGTTGGAGATCATATTCTTGTAAAAGTTTTTCGAAATAAAAATTCTGAAAGCTCAAGCCATCCTTATACGGGACGAATTATTCGTAAAATTGATGTATCTCCCAAAAGCGCGTTTGCTATTGTACGAAAATTGGAAAATAATCAATGGCGCCTTGATCCTATAGACCGCAAAACCAATGAACTCATTGTTGAAATGTCTCCAGAAATGAAGATTCAAATTGGTGATCTCGTTGAAGTCGAAATAAAAAAAAATACTGGTTACGGATTAAAGAGCGCAAAAATAAAGAATGTTTTAGGGCATATTAAGAGTGAAAAAACACTCTCAATGATTGCTCTTCTCTCAAAAGGAATTCCTTATATTTTTCCTGAAAGCGTTCTTGAGCAAGTTAAACATATCAAAGCTGCCAATATGGATAATCGCGAAGATTGGCGACAATTACCTTTTATTACAATTGATCCACCAGATGCAAAAGACCATGATGATGCAGTTTATGCAACCAAGGATAAGGATCCAGCAAATAATGATGGTTGGATTATTATTATAGCCATTGCAGATGTTTCTTATTATATCAAAACAGGAAGCGCTTTAGATAAAGAAGCATTGAAACGTGGAAATTCTGTTTATTTTCCCGATACCGTTGTGCCAATGTTACCTGAACGCCTTTCTCATGATTTATGTTCTCTACGTGAAGGAAAAGAAAGACCAGCTTTAGCCGTTCGTATGATTTTTGATGCAAACGGTAATAAACGAAAACATAGTTTTCATCGTACTATGATTCGTGTAAGAGCCAAACTTTCTTATCAAGAAGTACAATTGGCAATTGAAGGTAATATAAATGAAAAAATAGCCCCTCTTTTTGAGAGCATTTTGCGCCCCTTATGGGAAGCCTATGCATGCCTTAAAGCTGCGCGAAATCGTCGACAACCACTAGAATTAGAAATTGCAGAAAAAAAGATTATTCTTGATCAAAATGGATGCATAAAAGATGTTGTGAGTGAAACACAATTAGAAGCGCATCGTTTAATTGAAGAGTTTATGATACAAGCCAATATTGCAGCTTCTGAAACATTAAAACAACATCACCAGCCGCTCATTTATCGTATTCATGAAAAACCTTCTCTTGCTAAGCAAGAAATACTTCGGAGCTTTCTTCAAAGTTTGGGGATACCACTCTCCCGAGGAAGCGAACTTACCTCAGCGCGCCTTAATAGAACTTTAGAAAAGGTCGCTCATACTCAACAACAAGAACTAGTCAATCAAGTTATTTTGCGTTCACAATCACAAGCAGAGTACAACCCTAAAAATAGTGGCCATTTTGGTTTGAATTTGCAGAACTATACACATTTTACATCACCAATCCGTCGTTATGCTGATCTCATTATTCATCGAGCACTCATTAAAGCTCTCAAATTAGGAAATGATCAATTAACAGATACACAAGAACAAAATCTTGCAGAAATTGCTACGCAAGTTTCTTTATACGAACGCCGTGCAATGATGGCTGAAAGAGAAACGATTGATCGGCTTGTTGCTCACTATTTAACGAATAAAATCGGTCGTATTTTTACAGGTCGCATTTCCGGAGTTACAAAAGCAGGTCTTTTTATCTCACTTGATAAACTCAATACAGATGGTTTTGTCCATATTTCTACACTTAAAAATGATTATTATCATTTTGATGAAGCACAACATGTTCTTGTAGGACAGCGTAGCCATAAAGGCTATCAGTTAAGTGATGTTGTAGAAGTAAAACTTATAACTGTACAACCTTTTGCTGGCGCTTTATGCTTTGAACTGTTAACAAAACCTCGTCCAATAAAACTTTCACCGACATCCTACCATAAACACAAATTAAAAAAACAAAAGTATACTTTTTATGGGAAAAGAAAAAATTAATTAAAAATAAAAAGTAAAAAACATTTTTATAATTTTCGTTGTATTATTTTTTATTTTAAAGTCTAAAAAGCTTTATTAAAAATAATTAAACCTCTGGTTTCTCGCTTTAAAAGCATATAAATAATAATGACTTCAAATTAAGAAAATACCTATAATATGTAGTATTTATATTATTTTATGTACAAAATATGTTTTATTTAGGATATAAAGATATGTGATTTATTTTATAAATATAGTAATTTTATAAAAATCTTGCAGGCTTTTTATACTTAATAGGTGAGAAAATCTGCAAAAGGGAGCTTGGGCTTTTTTCATTTCAGCACACCTTTTTATTATTCGGATAAACAAAAGTATCTTAAGTCATTCTCATGAAAAAAAAAGCTTTTGACTCTCAAAATAATTCTTTGCGTGCCATTATTGCAGCTATTGCAACCATTGGCACTGTTGGAACAGCATTGGCAATGGGAACACAACTTGTCTCTCTTCTTATGGCAGAGAAAGGACTTTCCAACAGTACAATTGGCTATAGTGGAACAGTTGGTGGAATCGCCACAATTATTGCAGCTATTTTTACGTCTCGAATTGCCTTATGCTTAGGAATCGCTCAAACAATATTGCTTATGATGGCGATAGAATCTTTAAGTTTTTTAGGATTCTATTTTTTTGATCCCATATGGATTTGGTTTATTTTAAAGTTTATATTACATTTCAGCGTGACAGTTATGTTTATCCTGTCAGAGTTTTGGATCAACAGTTATGCTCCCCCCAAAAAACGCGGTTTGATCCTTTCTATTTATGCTATTGTCTTAGGATTAGGGTTTATAATAGGTCTAACGCTGCTAGCAAAAGTGGGAACACAAGGATTTATTCCTTTTGCTGTTGGATATAGTCTTATTATACTTGCTACTATACCAATTCTTACCGCTTGGAAATTAAGTCCAGAATTTCAAAAAAATCAATATATGCCATTTTTTCATTATCTTTTTCACGTTCCAAGTGCAATGATGGCGGTCCTTGTTTACGGGTCCATTCAAATGGGCGTATTAACTCTTATAATACCCTTTAGTTTATCCATTGGTTATAATGAGAATGAAGCAGCACATTTTATGGCAACCCTTGCACTTGGAAATATTTTCCTCTTAATTCCTATCAGCATTATAAGCGACTACGCCAAAGATCGACGTTATTCACTGATGAGTTGCGCTATTCTAGGTTTTATAGGAACTTTTATAATACCATGGATTCTTCAATATCCATGGATTCTGATGCTTGATTTGTTTTTTCTGGGTGGTGTATCAGCGAGCCTTTATACAATTAGTCTTGCACATTTAGGAGCCCGTCTCAAGGGGCAAGAACTTGCTGCTGCTAATTCTGCTTTTATTTTTTGTTATGGAATTGGTATGCTCATCGGACCGACCTTTATCGGAAAATCCATGGATATCTTTAAACCCTTCGGTTTTTCAATAGCCATGGCTGTTTTTTTCGGTTTATATGCCATTTTGGTGTTTGTCCAACTTATGAGAAAATTAATCAGCTCTTGACTTTTTTGAGAACATCCGTAGTGTTGCTGGAGAATCTGATGATGTCGGAAATAAGTTTTGACAGCAATAATATTTTTTCAGTATAACAGGGTATTTACATTATGGCTAAAGCAGCAACCATTAAGATCAAGCTTTTATCAACTGCAGATACTGGTTTTTTCTATGTAACAAAGAAAAACAGCCGTACAATGACAGATAAAATGAGCAAGCGTAAATATGATCCAGTTGTAAAAAAGCACGTTGAATTTAAAGAAACAAAAATTAAATAAATAGCGTATTATTGAATTGATAGGTTTTATATTCTAAGAAAAATGTGGGAGCATTGCCTTCAGAGTTATTGTCTGAGGGATTTTTTGTCTCTTAATAAAGTTTACTTTAAAATTTGTATGGCCTTAAATTTTTATGTTCTGTATGGATTTGGATGAGTTGATTTATTGTTTAAGGTGCTTACATATATCTTGCATGAATATTTGATTGTTGTCATATTGAACAAAAATTTTTTCGTTAAAATGAGATGGTATTTTGTCATATAAATCAAAGTTTCTTGAAAGAATTATAAGCAATACTCGATAGAATGCGTTATAATAATGTAAGCAGTTTCTTTATTTCATGAAAAATTTTTTTTCTCATTTTAATCTAAGAAGCTTTACTCTAAAAGTTACCGGTTTCAGTATTTTTATTGCTGCTAGCATTCTTATTATTAAGTTAACTTATTTTAAGCAGGCTCAACCGTTGCCTCAAAAAGGAAAATTTTCTTTTCAAAACTCTGTTGAAGGAAATGCATTAATCATTGATGGTGATTCCATCATGATTTCTTCAATTAAAGTTCGACTGGTTGGAATTGATGCTCCCGAACTCCACCAGTTTTGCGGAAAAAAGGAGGCACAATACCCTTGTGGGCTTGAGGCAAAAAAATATTTAGAACAACTACTCGAAAATCAAACTGTTACATGTTACTGGCATAAAACAGATAAATATCGCCGCATCCTTGCAACATGTAAAACAAAACAAGTTAGCAATATCAATGCAATGCTTGTACAGAATGGTTGGGCTGTAAGTTATTATGAATACCCCAAAGAAGAGCAAGAAGCGAGAAGGAAAAAGAAGGGAATCTGGGCATCAAGTTTTCAACGACCGAAAGAATGGCGCAAAGAAAATCCTCGCACAGAATAAGAAAATATCTTTTAATTTTATGTACCAATGAAACAATGTAGCCCAATTATCAAACTTGAAAAAAAAATCTATTCCTGTCGTGTTTGTATCCAACAACCACGTTATTTTCCTCCTCTGCCTCATGAGCCCAATCCCGTCGTTTACTTATCTAATACGGCTTTGATTGTAATTGCAGGACAAGCACCAGGATTGCGTGTTCATGAAACTTCTATCCCTTTTAATGATCGTTCCGGCGAAAGATTGCGTAATTGGCTGGGTGTTACAAAAGAAGAGTTTTATAATAAATCTCTCTTTGCTATTGTTCCTATGGGATTTTGTTTTCCAGGTTATGATAAAAATAAAGCTGATTTACCACCAAGACCTGAATGTCGAGAAATATGGCATGAAAAGATATTTCGAGCGATGCCTCAAATAAAGCTTGTTCTTGCCATTGGTCGTTATGCGCAAAAGTGGCATATTACAGAATTAAAACATAAAACCGTTTCAGCAACTGTTCGTGATTGGAGAAATGTCCTTTCCATCCCCCAACCTCGAGGCTATAATGTTATGCCTTTGCCTCATCCATCATGGCGAAATACTTCTTGGTTACAGAAAAATCCATGGTTTAACGATGAGCTTATTGTATATCTGCGCCTTTTAGTACGTAAGTTTTTATAATTAAAATATGAGAAAAATATGGACCGTCTTGACCGAAAAATTTTACATCTTTTACAAGAAAATGCAACGCTTTCTGTTGCTGATATTGCTAAAAAAGTTGGACTTTCAACCACGCCTTGCTGGCGTAGGATTCAAAAACTTGAAGAAGATGGTGTTATTCAGCGGCGTGTTGCTGTTCTTTCCCCAGAAAAAGTAAATGCGCACGTCACTGTTTTTGTTTCTATTCGTACAAATACACATAGTCATGAATGGTTTAAGCGTTTTTCACAAATTGTGCAGGAGTTCCGTGAAGTTATTGAATTTTACCGAATGAGTGGAGATATTGACTATTTATTGCGTGTTGTTGTTCCCAATATTGAAGCTTATGATCTTTTTTATAAAAAATTAATTTCTAAAATTGATATCCGTGATGTCTCATCTTCTTTCGCAATGGAACAGATTAAATATACAACGGAGCTTCCGCTGAATTATATTAAATTACATGAAAAGGTAAATGAGCACAACTCTTAAGCGTTTTTTATATCCGTCTCATCATCTTTTAAGTGTTCAAACTTTCTTGTTCCAAAACCGCCATTTGTGCATGAGTTAAAACAGCAGCTTTGACAATTCCAGCTGCTATAGCTGCTCCTGTTCCTTCACCAAGACGCATTCCAAAATCTAGAAGTGGTTCTTTGCCAATTTTTTGTAAAAGTTTACGATGGACTTTTTCAGAAGAAACATGTCCAACAAGAGTATGATCAAGAGCTTTTGGATGCATTTTATAAAGGATCGCTGCCGCTGCTGTTGCCACAAAACCATCTAAAATAACGGGTATCTTTTCCATTCTTGCCGCTAAAATAGCACCAACCATAGCAGCAATTTCACGTCCTCCTAAGCGACGCATTATCTCAAAAGGATCATTTAAATGCTCCTTATGCAAGGAAACTGCTGCCTTAACTGCTGCTATTTTACGCTGATAAAAATCACCCTCCGCCCCCATACCATTTTCTGTCCACTCTTCAACGTCTCCACCAAACAATGCTAAACATAAAGCTGAAGCTATGGTTGTGTTTCCAATCCCCATTTCACCAATACATAAAAGATCTGTTCCACCAGCAATGGATTCCATTCCAAATGCCATTGTGGCTGCTGCACTTCTCTCGTCCATTGCGGCATCCTTGGTAATATTCATTGTTGGATATTCCAATGCTAAATCAAAAATTTTTAATCCAAGATCATAAGCGATACAAATTTGGTTGATAGCAGCACCACCAGATGCAAAATTTTGTACCATCCTTTGTGTCATAGACTGTGGAAATGGTGTAACATTCTCTTCTACGATACCATGGTTTCCAGAAAAAATAGCGACCAAAGGTCGCGTTACGATAGGTTTTTCTGTACCCCTCCACCCCGCATACCAAACAGCAATATCTTCCAGTTTCCCTAATGTTCCTTGCGCTTTTGTTAAGTTTTTTTGCCTTTTTTTTGCCAAAATTATAGAAAATTCATCAGCAACAGGTAAATTTGTAAGCAAAGCACGAAAATCATCAAATGGGCTAGCGGTCATGAGGATACCTTTTAAAATCTACAATGTTTAATGAAAATCACGTCATATAGATAGGATATGAATAATTTATTGCTTTTTTTAACAGGGCTTTAAAAACGTTAAGTATTCTAAAAACAATGATTTTTATATTTTATTTTCTAACCAGATAACGAACATGCAAGGTTTAATATCTTATTACTATCTTTACATAATACCTTTAACCTATTCTTCTATTAAATAGGAGCAATCCGCATATTGTTTAATATATAAATCCTAACATTCTTTCTATAACAGAAGTTATAAGTTTTTAAAAACTTATTAAAATTAAAGTCATCAAAATCATCGCAAAGCAATCAAAGAGCAAAAGATCTTAACTTTAACATAGGTTAATTGTCAGGCTGTTATTAAATGAGAGCATGAAAAGCTTCTTTCAAAATATATATATCTGCATTTGGTTTTGTCGCATCATTTGATAATATTTGCCGCCATCGACGCGCCCCACCCCGCCCATGAAATAAACCAATCATGTGACGCGTCACATGAGAAAGCCGCCCCCCCGATGCAATATGTCGAGCCGCATAATCACACATAATCTCAATAAGATCACTCTCACTCAAATTATTCTGCGACTCACCATAGAGTTCAAAATCAATATATTTTAACAAAGTTGGATCATGATAAACTTGGCGACCAACCATCACAGCATCACAGAAAATCAAGTGCTGTTTGATCTCATCAATAGATTTAATTCCACCATTTATTCCAATGAATTTATGAGGATATTTACGTTTTAATTTATAAACCCTTTCATAATTAAGGGGCGGAATATTGCGATTTTCTTTCGGACTCAATCCTTGTAGCCATGCCTTGCGAGCATGGATCCAGAGTGCATCACATCCAGCATTCCAAACCTGATTAGCCAAAAGATCTAATGCTAATTCTTCATCTTGTTCATCCACTCCAATCCGACATTTGACAGTTACAGGTATCGTAACCACTCGTTTCATCGCTTCCACAGCATTTGCTACAATGTCTGGATGTAACATCAAACAAGCTCCAAATACTCCTGCTTGAACACGATTTGATGGGCAACCAACATTGAGATTTATTTCGTTGTAGCCAAAATCCTCAGCAATTCGTGCAGCTTCTGCTAACTTTTTCGGATCTGCCCCCCCTAATTGTAATGCAACTGGACGTTCTTTGTCGCTAAAAGCCAACAATTGTTCGCGAACACCATAAATGACAGCATCTGCTACCATCATTTCCGTATAAAGGAGTGTTTTTTCCGTTAAAAGACGATAAAAGAATCTGCAATGTCGGTCTGTCCAGTCCAACATTGGTGCTACTGCAAATTTTACAGGTGATGGAAGGTTGTAAAATATCATGAGGGTATTACTCTCATGTCCCTATAGCTCTCTCTTTATACATAAAAAAATTCTTACTTTTAGTTTGCAGAAAGTTTTATTCTCTTATACTATCATGAGTATAATAACAGCTTATTATTTTTAATTGATATCAAGGCTTACTACAATCAATCATGATAAAACACAATTTTGCATTTCTTATAGATTAGTGTTCAGGTATATTATAAAATTTTATGATAGGCTTAATTTCCTTTAGAATTTCCCAATTTATTGTACACAAAACACTATAAAAAGTATTTTTATCTCCTCCTTAAGAAAAGAACAAAACTTCTTATTCATACGAATCTGATTATAAATCACTTTTTCTCAATGAGTTATTTGGGGATTTTACTGTATAAGATAGACAAATTTCACTCTAAATATTCAAACTAATTTTTCCATTGTATGGTTGTTGCAAACAAACAACTAAAATGAGGGCATAGACGAGCATTATTTTTTAACATGTGTGAATGCACCTTATATCAATATCTCTTGAAGAAAAATATTTTACAATATTGCAGATAAAATCTGTAAAATGAAATGATCATAAACGTTGTTCAATCTCTTGTTTATTTTGCATATAGGAAGAAAGGGTATCAACTTCTTGTTCATTAAATAGGAGACCAAGTTTTGAACGACGCCATAACACATCTTCACATGCTTTAGCCCATTCTTTTTCCATTAACCATTTTACTTCTACTTCATAAAGCCCATGTCCAAAATTTTTTCCTCTATCCGCCTTACCATTTGCAAATATCACTAATGCTTCTGTACCGTAGGAGCGTGCAAGTCTGCGGTGTGTAAAGGCATCTAAATCTGGCGTCAAAAGAGCAATTTTATTTTCAATTATATCTAATTTATTATAGTGAAAATTACCCCCTGGAAGTGTTGCATTAGCTGTCCATGACGCTCCCTTTTTACCAAGTGCTTTTTCAACAAATTTCATTGCATCTTCAGCCAACTTACGATAAGTTGTGATCTTTCCACCATAAAGATTAAGAATCTTTGGTGCACTTCCTGTTCCCATTTCTCTTAAAACATAATCGCGCGTAATTTCTTGTGCTTTTGAAGCTCCATCATCATAGAGTGGACGAACTCCAGAGTAAGACCAGACAATCGTTTCAGGTAATACTGGTTGTATGAAATATTCACTGGCTGCTGTGCAGAGATAGTTAATTTCTGTATCCGTAATATGAACATCAGCTGGATCTCCCTGATAGTTACAATCTGTTGTTCCAAGCAAGGTAAACTCTTCTTGATATGGAATAGCAAATATAATACGCCCATCACCATTTTGAAAAATATAAGCACGATCATGAGTATAAAGCTTGGGAACCAAAATATGAGAACCTCTAACAAGCCGTATTGGTGTATGTTCTTTACAGTCTAATACGCTTGCCAAAACATGATCAATCCAAGGTCCTGTCATATTCGCGACATAAGAAGCAGTGACATTATATTCTTTACCGCTTAACTTGTCTTGAAGAAAGATACGCCATTTTTTGTCTTCTCTTTTTAAAGATAGAACTTTTGTCCGTACTTTTATATCAGCTCCCCACTTTTCTGCATCACGAGCATTGGCAATGACTAAACGTGCATCATCTACTCTTGCATCAGAATATTCAAAACCTCTCTGATATTCTTTTTTCAGTGTAGAGCAAAACTTTTTTGAAAAATTAATCGTTTTACTGCGCCACAATTTCTGATTCCAGTTCCCTAAATAATCATAAATAAAAAGTCCAAAACGCAATATCCAAGCAGGGCGCAATTCTTTATGATAAGGAAGAAGAAAACGTAAAGGACGTACAATATGTGGAGCTATGCGTAAAATGATCTCGCGTTCTTTGAGTGCCTCACGAACAAGTTTGAACTCATAATGTTCAAGATAACGAAGACCACCATGAATAAGTTTTGTTGATGCACTTGACGTCCCTGATGCAAGATCTTTCATTTCAGCTAATCCTACTTTAAAACCGCGTCCAGCTGCATCTCTTGCCAATCCACACCCGTTTATCCCTCCCCCAATGATAAACAGCTCATAATGCATTGTGGTTTTCATAATTTTACTTTTCATTATTTAATTTTGTTTCACAATCTTCAATAAAGCAACAGTAAAAAACGATACAAGTGCTCTTCATTGTATTCTCAACGTGCTTTTTTCCAAAACAAATACGCATAAAAAGTTTTTTGATACCCTTATACAGCAAAACAATATTTTACAAATCAAAGAGAGGATTTTTTATCCTGTAGGCAATATAATCTTTGCAAATGTACATCATATGAAAGCTTTTTAGAGAAAAATTAATGTTTTTTATCATTTGAGAATACATACTATAGCTAAATGCTTTATTGCACATAGAGAACGCTTTTCATATAGTTCACTCAATGACACAATAGAAAATGTAAAGGTATACAGATGACTCATCAACCTGAAAACTCGAAAATAACACTTGTTTCAAAAATTTTAGTCCCAGTTATGTTGAGTATTTTAACCTTTTTACCTTCTTTATCAAACGCAACATCACAGCAGACAGTAACCAATCATTTAAGCTTAGAAAAACTTAAAGTACAACTTTTAGAAGATTCTAGCTTTTTATCTAAGCTTAAAGAAAAAATGACACCGCATACTGATTCTCAGCATATTCAACAAATTGTTAGAGAGTATCTTCTTACTCATCCAGAAATTTTGATTGAAATGCAGCTTATCCTTCAAGATAAGCTGGAAAAACGAAATGAAGACGAAAGTCAAAGCTCAATTATTCATTTATTAGAAAAGGAAATTTTTCACTCTCCTCATGACGCTGTTTTGGGGAATCCAAATGGTAAAAAAATACTTGTTGATTTTTTTGATTACAATTGCAGATTTTGTAAAAGTGCCTATTCAGATATAGAAAGCTTGATAAAAGAATATCCAGATCTACGGGTTATTACCAAGGATTTACCGATTTTGGGATCTGATTCTATGGCGGCTCATACCGTTGCCTACGCATTTCGAAAACAATTTCCAGAAAAATATCCTCAGTTTCATAAAAAGCTTTTAATGCATCAAGGGCGCGCAAATGAAGCTAAAGCTATAAAAATAGCTGTTTCATTAGGAGCAGATGAAAAAAAACTCCGTAATGCAATAAAAGACCCTAATCTGCAAAACGCTTTTAAAGAAAATATTCACATTGCCTCTACACTTCATATTACGGGAACACCTTCTTATATCATTGGTGATAAAATATTCATCGGCGCAGCCAGACAAGATATTCTAAAACAAGCGATAGATAATACACAGTAAATACCTATTCTATACCTGATTAGTTTTAGGAAGAATACTGTAAATGAGGTAATTTTATGCTTTCTCTTTTTTGACAACAAGCTTATAAATGCAATTTTGCGTAAAGCAGATACGAGTTTAAAATTGCAAAACATAATGAATTTAAAGGAAATAAATATCTTTAAAGCTTCAAAAGATATCATCCCTAATCTAGAGATATTCTGTCATAAAACGAAATAATGACGATCTTCATTGATCAAGGAGTTAGAAATAAAATGGCAACAAAAAAAATGGATTTGGCAAAATATACCGCAATTGATACGAACATTATTCGTGATCTTGCTGAAATTTTGAATGATACAAATTTAACGAACATTGAAGTTGAACAAGGGGAGCTTCGTATTTGTGTCTCACGCCAAAATACCTCAACTTCTTCCGAGCAAGCGATCTATGCTCCTGTTTCTACTCCTACTTTTTCTGTCACATCTTCTCCAGTTCCAATAACTGAATCTCCTATACAACCTAGCCAAGAAGATAAATCAAAAAACACGATAACTTCTCCAATGGTTGGGACAGCTTATCTTGCACCTTCACCAGGCGCGCAACCTTTTGTAGAAGTAGGACAAAATGTTTCTGAAGGGGAGACATTACTTATCATTGAAGCCATGAAAACAATGAATCAAATTTCCTCACCACGTTCAGGCACGGTAACCACTGTTCTTGTCAAAGATGGCCAACCTGTTGAGTTTGGTGAACCACTTATTATTGTTGAATAAAGCGAGGGGCAACTATGATTCGAAAAATCCTCATTGCTAATCGGGGAGAAATTGCTCTTCGCGTTTTACGTGCATGTAAAGAACTTGGCATAAAAACCGTTGCTGTTCATTCTACAGCTGATGCAGATGCAATGCATGTTCGTCTTGCTGACGAAAGTGTTTGTATTGGCCCTCCTCCTGCTCGTGATTCTTATTTGAGTATTCAGCAAATTATTGCTGCTTGTGAAATTACAGGAGCGGATGCTGTTCATCCAGGATATGGCTTTCTTTCTGAAAATGCAAAATTTGCAGATGTTCTAGAAGCCCATGATATTACATTCATCGGTCCGACGGCTGCTCATATTCGAATCATGGGCGATAAAATCGAAGCAAAAAAAACCGCCCAAAAACTTGGTATTCCTGTTGTTCCAGGTTCAGATGGTGCTGTTACTGAAGAATCAGATGCTTTACGCACTGCTCGTGAAATTGGTTATCCAGTTATTATCAAAGCTTCTGCCGGTGGTGGTGGGCGTGGTATGAAAGTCGTTCATTCTGAACGAGAATTTTCTATAGCTCTCAAAACAACGCGTTCAGAAGCGAAGGCAGCTTTTGGTGATGACGCTGTTTATATAGAGAAATATTTAGAAAAACCTCGTCATATCGAAGTTCAAGTCATAGGTGATGGTGCGGGAAATGCTATTCATTTAGGAGAACGCGATTGTTCGCTTCAACGACGGCATCAAAAAGTATGGGAAGAAGCCACGTCACCTGCTCTTAATGAAACTGAACGAAAAAAAATTGGCAATATTGTTGCAAATGCTTGTGCTCAACTTGGATACCGTGGAGCAGGTACTATTGAATTTCTTTATGAAAATGGTGAATTTTATTTTATTGAAATGAACACACGTTTACAAGTAGAACATCCTGTAACTGAAGCAATTACAGGTATAGATTTAGTTCATGAACAAATTCATATTGCATCAGGCAACAAGCTTTCTGTGACACAAGATGATGTCTGTTTTTCTGGTCATGCCATTGAATGCCGTATTAATGCAGAAGATCCTATTCACTTTACGCCATCACCTGGGACCATTACCCATTTTCATACACCTGGAGGTTTAGGAATTCGCGTAGATTCAGGTGCTTATTCAGGTTATCGCATCCCTCCTTATTATGATAGCATGATTGGAAAGCTGATTGTTCATGGACGTACCCGTTTAGAATGTATGATGCGTTTACGGCGTGCTTTAGATGAATTTGTTGTTGATGGAATAAAAACGACACTACCTCTCTTTCGTGATCTCATTAATAATCAAGATGTTGCTGATGGTAATTATAATATCCACTGGCTAGAAAAATACCTTGCTCATCAGTCCATGTCTTCAAGATTCGTAAGTTCAATAGCGAAATAGTGAATTTTCATTATAGGTTCTATAAAATATTAACATAAGGATAATTCCAACGTTGCTGTAAAAAGTGTTAAAAAAGAAATAAGCTGATTATTTTTTATTTGTTATATAATTTTCTTTTAATATACACAAAAATTGATAATTTTCTGTTTTCCTTTTTGTGAGTTTGTGCTAACTGCTACATAGTTACGCCCTTATAGCTCAGTTGGTAGAGCACCTGATTTGTAATCAGGGGGTCGGGAGTTCGAGTCTCTCTGGGGGCACCATTTTGTTTTATTTGAATAATAACTTGTTGATTTTATATATCCTTTTTAATGTACGGGGTATGTGGATAAAAGTTAGAGAATAGGATTTTTAACATATCTCTTAATTATTACGAATCAGGAGTTCTTTTCGGGGTGGTTTTTAGCAAAACCTGCTGTCCAAAGGATCTCTAATTCTAAAAAGTCAAAATCCTTAAAAATCTCTCGAACCGCATCACAATCATTCAGACTTAAAACAAATTTGCCTTGGATGCTTTTAAGAACTTTTGCCATATTCACAAAATCATTTTCAACAAAATTCCCAGAGCTATAGCACTTCTTCTTCACAAGATAAGGCAGGTCTAGGTAAAATAAACTGTCGGGTGCATCAAATAGCTCGATAATCCGCTCCCACGACAAATTTAAAATCGTCGTATCAAGAAGCTTCTGTCTAACACGTTTCATCCTCGCTAAAAGCTTTTCGGGATTAAATGCTATAGGCTTTTTTCTTCCAAAGCTAAAAGAGACATACTCTTTTTTCCCATACATCACACAGCGCTGGAGAAATAAAAACCGTGCTGCTCTTTCAACTTTGGAAAGCTCTTCTGGGTCAATCGCAGCAAAGTCAAAAAACAACTGTCTTGAACAAACAAACCACTCCAATCGTTTGGCTAAATCATCAAAATGGTTTTGAACGCATTGAAATAGCTTCGTGATCTCTCCATTCAAATCATTAATTATGGAATATTTTGCTGGTCGTTTATTCAAGAAAATAACACCAGTCCTAAAAATGGTTCAACATAGGTTTCATGGTCAATACTATTTAAAATCGGTATAATTTTCTTACGCAGATAGTGCTTACTATCCATCCACGCAAACAGCGTTTGTGTAAATTCTTGTTTCGTCATATTTTAAAAGGAGAGATTTTGTACACTCTTCGAGTATTTTTTTACTGTTTTTTTTTATTACAAAATAATTTTAGAATAAAAAATCTTACGGTATTTCTTGCTTGCTAAATGAAGTGGCAAACTGGAACCCTTAACTTTTATCGTGAAATAAAAATCATCAAAAGGACTGGAACTCCAACATCTCATGATGGAACAATGATCAAAATCTTCTTTGAGTAAGCAATCAGATAAATAATAATCAATTAATGCAATACGCTGTGTAATCGTATCATCATCAAGAAAATCAATAATATCTTTTTGAAAACTAATATCAGGATTTTTTCCTTTATTTTTTCTACGATAATGATAACCGGTTAGGAAAAGATCATTAAAAATTTTTTGCCATTGTCGTTTCTGATGTTAAGAGTCAATCTTGTTCTAAGCTTGCATCCCTATTATGATGAGTTTTTAAAAATCTAATTCTCTCAGGTACATCAAACATGATCTTCCTTAACTCTTGGTTATCCATTTTTTGAGGTGTGATAAGATATTATCGAGTGCATCCATAAGGCGGGCAAAATCAATAACAAACATAAAGACAATGAAGGCAATCCACTTCATAAAGCGTGATATCATCTTTAAGCCTTGATACGTCTCTATCATCTCATGAAGAAGCTGTTGTTCTGTTTCTGTAAGATCTTTATCTTT
>NZ_JBHIQI010000002.1:0-299753 GCF_042196465.1 Bartonella sp. AD13SXNS | reverse complement strand
TTCATAGGAGTAAAAAATCTAAAAGATATGTCTTTTAAACAAGCACAAACCGCTTTGTTTGCTTTGAAAAAAAAGCAACAAAAGCAAATAGACGCTCTTATACAAGATATTGAATATGCACCAACTCAACAACAAACGGCGGTGTGAAATGGAACAAAGAACAGCACAATGGTTTCAAGCCCGCTTGGGAAAAGTCACCGCTTCAAACGTTTACAACCTACTGAGTAAAACAGCAAAGGGAATGCCGACAAGCAAATATGAAGACTACAAAATCAAACTTATAACAGAACGTTTAACTGGTGAAGTAAGCCAATCTTATCCAACGCCTGCTATGCAATGGGGCATTGAACATGAAGAAGATGCCTTGAAAGAATATGCATTCATTTATGATACAGAGGTCATAGAGTGTGGTTTCATACAACACCCCACAATCAAAATGGCTGGTGCTAGTCCTGATGGGTTTGTTGGTGATGACGGTTTAGTTGAAGTCAAATGTCCACAATCACCAAACCATTTACGCTTCTTTATAGATGACACTATAAAGCCTGAATATAGCGCGCAAATGCAATTCCAAATGGCTTGTACGGGACGAAAATGGTGTGATTTTATCAGTTATGACCCACGTTTTACGAGGCAATCAACATACTTACGCATGAAAATCAAACGCATTCACCGTGATGAAGAACAAATTGAAGAGATTAATCAAGCGGTCGAAGCCTTTTTAGCAGAGATAGAACAAGAAATGCAAAAGATTTTGACAAAAGCTGCTTGACTCTATGGGGGTGCTTTCTCCTCCCAGCACCCCCACCCATTTAGGTAATAAGTAATATAAAAATAGAAAGGTAATGAGATGATATTTGATGATGGCGATAGATATGTAACAACCCGTGAATGTGCACAGCTTTTTAGTGTATCAACCACAACGATTCGCAATTGGGTGCTTCAAGGGGAGTTTCCGCAACCCTATAAGCTAGGAAGAGCAGTGAGATGGAGAAAAAAAGAGATTCTAGCTTTTACTCCAAAGAAAAATACGGAGCAAATAACAACAAATTAAGTAAAATTGTATAAACCACAAGAGGTGGACTAAAAGGTGGTCTAAAAAATAGAAAATCAAATAAAAAATTATATATTTCAATACATTAAACACAAAAAATGGTGCCGCATGCCGGATTCGAACCAGCGACCCCATCATTACGAATGATGTGCTCTACCAACTGAGCTAATGCGGCGTAGGTTTGTAAGTCAATGAGACAAAAACTAATCTGAGGGTAATAGCTAAAAGTACGTATAAAAGCAAGTATGCATTTTTTTCAATAATTTATAAAATATGATAATAATTTGAAGGAGGAGGAGAAATATGTAAGAGTCGGGGGTCGCAGTATTTTTTGATCTTAATGCTATAAAATGCTTTCAAATTTACGATAGCGCTCAAAGTTAAGAAGCTGGAAACGTCAATCTTTAAAATAGAAAATGGTGTCAAGATATCTTAGTAAAGATAAAAAACATTTTCTGATTCTTAACAAAGAAGGAAATTTATTGAATAAGTGATTAGAAAAACAAAGATCATCATAAACCTTTATTAATGTGAAAATAGGATGAGTAGAATTAGTTGAAAAGTTATTTTTCATTTTTATAGGAAGAAAAAGGGGGAGGATTAATAAAATTAATCACATTTTTTATTTAAGATGGAGTAGGAATCATGTCGGATGAAAATCGGTTGGTAGAACTAGAAACGAAGTTAGCTTACCAAGAAAAATTCATTGAAGAGCTTTCTCGTGTAGTAACCAATCAATGGAAAAGTTTGGATGAGATATCTAAAAAAGTTGATGTTTTAGCGAGACGATTTTCAGATTTAGAAGAACAGAGTGTTTCTGAAGCTGTTATTTTACCATTTTCTCAATAGCGAGAAGATGCTTTTTAAAATTTTTTTAGTAAGAGTCTCTTGGATTTTTTAGATGTGGTGGGGTGAATATCACAATGGGAGGAGGGGGTGAGATGTTCTTTATCACGATTACTGTTATTGATAGATTAGTTTTTATTGAATGCATTTTTTTAATATGTAGAACAGTTGTTATAAGCTTCCTCATTAATTTCAAAAATTTTCAATCGTATAAGGAGTGCTGCTATTAGAAGGCATTTTTTATACGTGGTTTTTAGTGCTGAAGTAAGAAAGGTTTTTATAGAGTATAAAGCAACAGCTATAGAAGAATCTAGGGATTTTGATATATTTCAATTTTTTCTGTACAGAGTTTTTTATAGGTGGAATAAGGACTTAGATTTATTCGCTAATTTCTTTGAATTAATGCAAATGGAGTGATGTTATCATTATCTATAGAAATCATAATAAAGGGTATATATTCATAATAAAGAGTTGTAATCCGTTCTTATGATCAAGTAATTTTCAGTTGTTTTGGTAGAGTGAGGTACTCTAAGCTATATTGGTTGTGTATAGTACAGTGAGTTCTAGAAGTTTTTTTCAAGCTTAAATATATTCTTCGTTATATGTATATGCTATGTTATGAAAAGGCTTTTGTTTTTCGTAAGTTAAGATATAAAATATTATTGCTAAAGCACCAAAGATAGACCATGCTGGTAAATAAGTGAGAGTAATGCAAATTGAGGACAGAAAATCAGGCATTATCTTGCATAGAGATTGATTAAAGCTATGGATATCTGTTTGCAGAAGGTTTGCTAAAATTTTATTAAGGGGGGTTTTTGTCCAATGTGATGTGATTACAGAGTGTGCATTGTCAATGACCAATGCTATAATTGTTAGTGTAACGAAAATGAAGGTCATTAATTTAAATAAAAGGCGGAGCATATTTTTTCTTAAAATTTTAACAGGACATACGTATAATGCATAGAAAAATAAGGAGTTGCATTATTACAAGAAAATAAGTTTACGTTTGTGTTGTACTTTTTGAAAAAAGGTGCGTAATTTTTTCGATAAAAGTTGAGGTTAGGCTCAACAAAAGTAATGAGGCATGATGTTTAACAAAAAGAACAATGAATTAAAACGTAATCTTCAAAATCGTCATATTCAAATGATTGCTTTAGGAGGCGTTATTGGAACGGGTCTTTTTTATGGTTCAACAGAATCTATAAAATTGGCGGGTCCTTCGACTATTCTCGCTTATCTTTTCGGAGGAATTATTATTTATTTTATCATGCGAATGCTTGGTGAAATGTCAGTAGAAGAACCAACATCAGGTGCTTTTAGTTTTTTTGCTTATAAATATTGGGGAGGTTTAGCAGGTTTTATAACAGGTTGGAATTATTGGTTTCTTTATATTCTCGTCAGTATGACCGAACTTACAGTGATCGGATTTTATTTAGATCATTGGATTTTGATTGATCATTGGAAGTCGTCTTTTATTGTTCTTGTGTGTGTGACATTGATCAATTTGTTGAATGTTCGTTTTTACGGTGAATTTGAATTTGGTTTGGCTTTGATTAAAGTTACAGCCGTTGTTGGTATGATTATTTTTGGAATTTTTCTTATTGTCACTGGAATAGGTGGATATCAAGTAGGCATTCATCGTCTTTGGGAATATGGTGGTTTTTTCCCTTATGGGATAGAGGGAGTTATTTTAGCTACATGTGTGGTGATGTTTTCTTTTGGGGGAACAGAGCTGATTGGTGTTGCTGCTGGAGAAGTCTCAAATCCAACAAAAACAATTCCCACAGCTATTCGTAAGGTTATGTGGAGAATTGTAATTTTTTATGTTGGTTCCATTAGTGTTATTATGATGCTCAATCCATGGAATATGATTGAGGAAAATGGTAGTCCTTTTGTAACAATTTTTGAGACGATAGGAATTCCAGCTGCCGGTCATATTTTGAATTTTGTGGTTATTATGGCTGCTATTTCAGTTTATAATAGTGGTATTTATTCTAATGGTCGTATGCTTTACAGTTTAGCTATACAAAAAAATGCACCACATATTTTTAGTAAACTTAATTCTGCACGCGTGCCGTATGTTGCTATCCTATTTTCATCAATCTGTACTGCAATTATTATCATCGTTAATACTCTTATTCCCAATAATAGTTTTATGCGGATCATGGCTCTTGCTACAGCAGCAGCGGTTATTACTTGGGGCATTATTGTTATTGTTCATTTGAAGTTTCGAAAGGCCCATAAGGACAAAAAAGAGCCGTTTATTTATGCTTTTGGTTTATATCCTTACGCTAACTATTTTTGCTTATGCTTTCTTGCTTTATTATTTTGTATAATGTTTATAAGTGGTTTTGGACAAAATGGATTCATAGCTCAACTGTTTGAGGTGGTAGGAATAAAGGCATCTTTTCTCAGGTCATATATTCCAGTGCAGATGCCTGATATGAGTTTGGCAGTCATTATTATTCCTCTATGGTGCTTGTTTTTACTTTTAGGTTATAAACTGAAACGATAGCGAAAGAAGAGCTAATCAAAGGGACTGATTGGAATAAACCTTGGGGCTTATAAAATTTGATAAGGTAACACAAGTTTTTGGTGATTTGTGTGTTTTAAGAAATATTACTATACAACTTACCGAAAGTCGCATCGCCGTTATTGGTGCAAATGGTTCTGGAAAAAGTACATTTGTTCGTCTTATTAATGGGCTCCAATTACCATCTCATGGTTTTGTAAGCGTTGATGGGCTTGATACCAAACGCGATGCGAAAGCAGTAAAGCGTAAGGTTGGATTTGTTTTTCAAAATCCTGATAATCAGATTGTTTTACCATTAGTTGAAGAGGATTTATCTTTTGGTCTCAAAAATTTAAAGCTTAATAAAGATGAAATTAAGAAGCGTGTAGATGAAATTTTGCAGCGCTATGAGCTTGAAGCTTTTAGAAATCATGCCGTTCATTTATTAAGTGATGGGCAAAAACAACTCATTGCGATTTCGGGTGTAGTTGCAATGAAACCAGATTACATTATTTTTGATGAGCCGACGACATTACTTGATTTGCGCAATAAGCATCGTGTGACGCAAGTAATAGAAGAATTACCACAAACGGCGATTGTTGTATCGCATGATTTGGAGTTTTTGAAAAAGTTTGATAGAGTGCTTGTTTTTGATAAGGGAGAAATAGCAATTGATGATGTACCTTTTGTTGCGATCAAAGAATATATAAAAAGAATGTCATGATCGGTTTATATATTCCAAAAGATACGTTTATTCATAGGCTTAGTCCTAGGATTAAGTTATTATTTCTTACAGTATGTGGAACCACTATAATAATGGTTTCATCTATATCATTTCTTGGGCTCTTTTTATTATTTGTTGCCTTATTCTATAGAGTTGCCAAGATCTCTTTTAAAACCGTGATAGAGCAGTTTAAATCGATGGGATTGCTTTTAGTTCTTTTATTTGTATTTCAAACTATTTTTAATAGTTGGCTTACGGGAGTTGAGGTCATATTACGTCTTGTTATCCTCTTTTCTTTATCATCACTTATTTCGTTTACAACAAAAGTTTCAGATATGGTGGATGCAATTGAAGCAGGGCTTCAGCCCTTTTGTTGCTTTGGTATAAATCCATCAAAAGTGAGTATGGTTATCTCTATGGCTATCCGGTTTATTCCTCTTTTGAGCGAAAAGTTTAATGAGGTACGTGAAGCACAGCAAGCACGTGGACTTAATACTAACATTGTTGCTCTTGCAATACCTTTAATTATACGAACCATAAGAATGGCTTCAGAAATAGCTGAGGCATTGGAGGCGCGCTCTTATGGTGGCTGATATTGTTGATGCAGTATTTCATAATCATCAAGATATCTCATAATGAAAGAATAATCAAATGAATACAAAAGATTTAGCTTATATTGTTTTATTTGCTGCTATTTATGCTGTTTTTGGTTTTTTCCCTCCTATTTATCTTCCTTTTTTGCTTGGGGGTATCTATTAACAGCTCAATCTATGGCTCCGATGTTAGAAGGGGCCATCTTTGGGGACAAAAGAGAAGTGCTTTAGCGCCGCTCCTTTTTTTCTTCTTGTTGCGATTGGACTGGCTTTATTGCCTGATTGTTGTGATGGAATTAGTGCTTTTTTATGGAGTTGCGAGTGGTTATTTGATAGGTTTTCCATTTGCTGCATTTTTTATTGGTTTAGTGGTAGAATTGTTTTGGCAGCGGTTAAATTTTATAACATTGTTTGTGATAAATGCTGTGGGGGGAATAGGAGTTATCTATGCTTTTGGTATTCCGTAGGCAGCGGATATGACTAAAGTCTCTTTATTAAAGGTTTTTTTATGGCTTCATCAGTTTTTTGATAAGGGATTGTTTGAAAGTATTGATTGTATTCTTTTTTGTACTCGCGATTAAAAGATCTGTTTTTCTTATTCATTAAAAGAAAAAAGTGTTTATTTTGAATGTAATATTATAATGCGGTACATTTGAAAATAAATAATAATAAGTTAAAATAAATATATTATTTCATTATAAGTTCATTGATTTTAACTATAGCGATTTATGATATCATTAAACATTGTAGAATCTAAGATGATTTATATCAGTAATATTATTAAAACAAATTATTATAATATTTTTCTCTATATCTAAGGTATCAAAAATTTTCTTTTATAAAGCTGATATTTTTGATTAATATTACAACAATAACTAAAGCTTTCCCATAATGAAGGAATAATCCAGTGAATACAAAAGATTTAGTCTATATTGCTTTATTTGCCGCGATTTACGCTGTTTTAAGTCTTTTCCCTCCTATTTATTTTCCTTTTTTGCTGGGGGTACCTATTACAGCTCAATCTATGGCTCCGATGTTGGCAGGATCTATACTTGGAGCAAAAAGGGGAGCTCTAGCATCACTTCTTTTTCTTGTGCTTATTGCGATTGGTTTACCTCTATTGCCTGGTGGTCGTGGTGGAATTAGTGTTTTTTTAGGAGTTACGAGTGGTTATTTGATTAGTTTTCCATTTGCTGCATTTTTCATTGGCTTTATGGTTGAGTTATTTTGGAAACGATTAAATTTTATAATATTATTTGTGATAAATACTGTGGGTGGCATTGGGATTGTCTATTCTTTTGGAATACCATGGGTAGCTTATATGGTTCAGGTCCCTTTGCTGACAATTTTAATAAGTTCATTAGGTTTTTTGGCTGGTGGTTTTTTGAAAGTGCTGATTGCATCCTTTATAGCCCTTACCGTTAAAAAAAATATCCCTCTCATTCATTTCGAGAAAGGGTAGTTCTGATTCTTAAATGAAGTTTTGTATTACATTGCATGAGAAAGGTATAACACAAATAGTAATAATATAAATTATTTTATCTCACTTTTTGTATTTTAACGAAAGATAATATCTGGCAAAGAGAAATTTATTATATTTAATTTTGTTTTATAAAACATATCTTAGAAATAATTTATAAACAATTTATGAATATTTAAAATCTTATTCATAAATTATACAACTAAATTCTAAAAGTTATATTAAATCTAATGAATTATAAATTAATATAAAATTTATTAATTTAATAACTATCAATAGTAAACGACATTTAAGATAAAAATAATATTATTTTAAATATAATATAGACAAAAAAATATAATTGCGTTAATTTCATTATGAATATTATCATTTGAGGTAAATTATAAAAATGAATATAAAATATTTCTTTTTAATATGTTCTATATTATTAATTTTTTTATCGCTTGTGAAAGCATCTGAATGTAGAGATTTTCAAGGAAAAACATCTTTTATTCATATTCATACTATTTTTTCATCAGATTTATTTCTTATTAAAGAAAATAATTCTTTAATAAATAAAGTTATTTTACCCACTCATCCTGGTAATCATGATATATTTTGGAAAAATATAGTAATTGTTTTTCAAATAGCAAAATGTGTGTACACAAATTTAGGAATATATCTATATTCTTCAATATTTTCCATATTCAAATGGTAGAGTACTTATTTTTAGATAAGGAAATAATTTTCTTATCAAGATAATAAATGACAATAGGCAATATATATACGTATCCATAAATAATAAAAAATTATGTGCATTAATATTTTAAGCATTTTGTATATTGTAGCAGCAGATTACAGTATATAATTATTCGAGGCTGAATGCAGAAATTTTTCTAATGAGCTTTGAAACAATTCTGATATTTTTGCAAAATAATGAGAGTGAGATTGGTTTATTTCCAATTATTATTTTTGTTTTTGCCTCGTTGAAAGGGTGTTGTAAGTTTTATATTTGCAATGCAATGCTATTTTTGAAGAAAGATCTGTAAGTCTTTTAACTTTTTTAAGATGGATGAGTATTAATTCCATAAAGTGTATAGAGGAGAATAATGTGAAGTAGGTACAAAGCAGCCACTTACTTCACCATTTTCTTTTAGTTTGGCTTTACAACTTTCAAAAGCATCTACGTCAATATCTTTTAAATAATGGAGATTACACATTGCTTCACGCTTTTATGTCTCACGTTCTTTAATAGAGCTATATTCCTCACTTAAAGAGAACATCCATAATACGCTTATTGGTGTCAATTTACGAGTTTGTTTTAAAACGGCATCTCTCAAGACACATTCCACCTAATGTATGACGGTTCTTGCAAATGGTATAACGGCAAAGCCTCTCGATTATGAATAATATAAAACTTATAGGGTACCAGCATCTTTACAGTTATGAAGGAGCAAGCTGGTACTATCATACTTTTGTCAGCTCCTAATGTTGCTATATCTCTTGTCTTTGAGCCGTTTCATAAAACATTTTCTATCTCCTACACTGTTTTCATTTGTAGTGTGCTAGAAAATGATTTTAGTTGATTGAATATAAACAAATTTGAAATGAAAAATCTATGATATTCGAGTTTCTCATACAACATACAAAAAAACAAATATAATATACTATAGATTTCCAACGATTTAATGTAAATTTAAAAAACTTTGTAAAAACGCGTTATTGCTTTCTTTGATGCTTTCAGTAATTTTTTATTGAAGGTTTTATTATTTCTTAGAAAGAGTAATTATCTCGTGGATACCTTTGATACAGATAATCCCATTAATATGGTGCATGTCACCAAAAATTTTTAGGACAAATTTAAAGTTGAAATATAATCACTAGAATGAATTTAGAGAGATTCCTTAAAGATTCATCTTATTATGAATGAAGGAATTTTGAGTATTTTAATCATAAAATACCTCGAAAAGAGGTCTCGATTCGCAATAATTAAGAGGCATGTTAAAAATCCTATTCCCTCACTTTATATTTGGGAGTCCCTCATTACAAAAAACATTTGGAAAACCAGTAAGTTATGTTTAATAAAAACAAAAAGTGGTGCCCAGACGCGGATTCGAACCACGGACACGCGGATTTTCAGTCCGCTGCTCTACCTACTGAGCTATCTGGGCATGCTTCATAAAACATGTAAAGTGTTTGTGGTTATAACATTAAAATTTTCTCTGTCCAGTCATCAAAAGAAAAATAATTGATTTTTTAATAAGTTTATCTCCCTATTCTAGAGAGTTATCAATGAATTTTTATTATAAAATAAACTTGATAGGTATGTTATGATACGTTAGTGTGTTGTTATCAGAATGCTATTCTTATCGTGGTGGTGATACGAAAAAAAATAAAAGAATCAATCTAACAGCATGATTAAAAAAGATTTTTTTACAAAGTTTCCGTGAATTTTAAGCTTACGAAATAAATAGAAGACATTTTGGATTTTTAAAAAGAGGCTATTGAGTAGTCTTTATAGTAATTTGTTTTTCTTTATAAAGAGAACAAGTCATCATAAAGAAAGCAAGTCATCTAAAAGGGGAGAAATAATGATAATGTTACAAAAACCAAGTAGTCGTCCTAATAATACTAATTTTTCTTCAGGACCTTGTAGTAAACGACCTGGCTGGAGCCTTGAAACTCTTAAAAATGCATTAGTTGGGCGTTCGCATAGATCGAGAGAAGCAGAATTAAAACTTGCTGAAGTTGTTGATTTAACCCGTGAGATTCTTGAAGTTCCTTCTGATCATCGTATAGGAATTATGCCTGGTTCAGATACCGGTGCTGTTGAGGCCGCTTTGTGGTCTTTATTAGGTGAGCGTGGCATTGATATGGCGGCGTGGGAAAGTTTTGGATTAGGGTGGAATAAAGATGTTGTCGAGCAATTAAAGCTTTCTGATGTGCGTCGTTTTGAAGCCCCTTATGGTGAAATACCAGATTTAACACAACTTGACTTTGATCGTGATGTTGTTTTCACATGGAATGGGACAACTTCTGGTGTGCGTATTCCTAATGCGGATTTCATTCCGGATAAGCGGGCTGGATTGACCATTTGTGATGCAACATCTGCTGCTTTTGCGCAATATCTCGATTTTTCAAAATTAGATGTTGTGACGTTTTCATGGCAGAAAGTTTTGGGAGGTGAAGCAGCACATGGTATGGTGATTTTAAGTCCTCGTGCTGTTGAGAGGCTTGAGAATCATGTTCCAGCTTGGCCTATGCCGCAGCTTTTCTGTATGACGAAAAATGGAAAGTTGAACGAAGATATTTTTAAAGGAAAGATAATCAATACGCCTTCTATGCTTTGTGTTGAAGATTTTCTTGATGGGTTGAGGTGGGCAAGGTCTCTAGGAGGTGCAGCGGCATTAAGAGCACGGGTTGAGAAAAACTTTTCTGTACTTGATGCTTTTATTCGCAAAACACCATGGTTAGAATATTTGGCAAAAGATCCTGAAATGCGTTCTAACACATCCATTTGCTTAGATATTGTGGATCCAGTGATTACTGCTTTGGATAATGAAAAGCGAATATCTTTTATAAAAGCGGTTGTGAATCGTCTTGATGAGGAAGGGGTCGCTTATGATATCGGTTCGTATCGAGATGCTCCTCCTGGGCTTCGAATTTGGGCGGGTATAACAATTGAGGCTTCCGATCTTGAAATTTTAACACAATGGCTTGAATGGGCGTTCCAAGTTGAAAAAGCTCAGCTTTAAATAATTACTGGCGATTTTTGCAACGCCTTTTTAAACAGAAAAAGGATACGAGAGGTTATGATGATCTTTCGTATTCTTGTGTCAGAGAAATGGCTTCTGAATATTACATGAATTGTGAAAGAAAGAAGGGAAAATGAATGCTTTGTCAGGTGTTAGGTAAAGCACAAATTAAAATCTCTATCTTTTTGCTTTTTGTGGCAAAAATGACAGATTGAGAATATTTTGGTATTTGTTTATTTTTATTATCATAAATTGTAAAATTTAATCACTTGAAGATTGAAAAAAATCTGAAATGAGGAGTCGCACTTGCTCTAAGGTTTCGTTATAAGGAAGCATTTGTTTTTGAATGCTGGTTTTTTTGACCAAACACGACGGAGAAAGTTATGGCCAATGTAGTTGTTGTCGGTACACAATGGGGTGATGAAGGCAAAGGTAAAATTGTAGATTGGTTGTCTGAGCGAGCAGATATTGTGGTAAGATATCAGGGGGGGCATAATGCTGGCCACACATTGGTTATTGATGGAGTGAGTTATAAATTATCACTTTTACCGTCTGGTTTAGTGCGTGGAAAGCTATCAATCATTGGAAATGGTGTTGTTGTTGATCCTCATCATTTTGTTGCAGAATTAAAAAAACTATGTGATCAGGGTGTACAAATTACACCAGAAATTTTACGGATTGCTGAAAATGCTCCCTTGATTCTTTCTTTGCATCGTGACCTTGATGCAATTCGAGAAAGCGGTTTATCTGGTTTAAAGATTGGTACAACAAAGCGTGGTATTGGACCGGCTTATGAAGATAAGGTAGGACGTCGTGCTATCCGAGTGATGGATTTAGCAGAAAAAGATACGCTTATGGCTAAGATTGAGCGGCTTTTGAGGCATCATAATGCTTTGCGTCGTGGAATGGGTGTTGTGGAAATTGATTCTCAAGCACTTTATGATGAATTGATGCAAGTCGCGGATAAAATTTTACCCTTTATGGATTGTACGTGGCGTCTTTTAGATGAAGGGTATCGAGGAGGGAAACACATTCTTTTTGAAGGTGCGCAAGGTGCTTTACTTGATAATGATTTTGGAACTTATCCTTATGTAACGTCATCGAATACAGTTGCTGGGCAGGCATGTACAGGTTCAGGGATGGGACCTGGTGCAATTCATTATGTTTTGGGTATTGCAAAAGCTTATACTACACGCGTTGGAGAAGGGCCGTTTCCGACAGAGCAAATAAATGATATTGGTGAATTTCTGGGAGTGCGTGGACATGAATTTGGTGTTGTAACGGGTCGAAAGCGTCGATGTGGTTGGTTTGATGCTGTCTTAGTACGTCAGATGGTAACAATTTGCGGTGTGCAAGGGATAGCATTGACAAAACTTGATGTTTTGGATGGTTTAGATGAAATAAAAATTTGTATTGGTTATGAGCTTGATGGTAGAAGGATTGATTATTTACCTTCTTCCATGGGAGCTCAAGCTCGGGTGAAGCCTGTTTATGAAACATTAGAAGGTTGGAAGGAAAAAACAGCACATGCGCTGACGTGGGAAGATTTACCTGCGCAGGCTGTTAAATACATACGCTATATTGAAGAACGGATTAATACAAAAGTAGCTTTATTATCCACGAGTCCAGAGCGTGAAGATACTATTCTGATTACAGATCCCTTTGCAAATTGATGATTGTTTTTAGATTTCTATATATGTTCTCTGTTCGTTTTTGTATCTTTTTACAAAAAAGTTTTTAAGAGCACGTAAGAGAAAGGTGCAAAATAGCATTGTTTATTTTTCATATTCATTTTACATTATTGCGATAGTTGTACCAATATTAAATGACAACCAATTTAGAAGGCTAAAATAAAGTTTTTTGGCTTTACTATTGATTTTTTCTCAGTTTAAGAGAGATTATAGAGGAAATGGTAGATTTCGTTGGAATCTTAAAAAAGACAATTAATGCACAAAATAATATTACACCACAAGTGCGCAAGCGGATTTATAAGCGGGCTATCGAAACACTAGAACATCAATTTGTAATAGCAAAAATCCCACAAGCAATAGCGGATGAACAAAGAAAGATTCTTCGAAGTTCTATCGCAACCGTTGAAGAAGAATATTTAGTAGTTGAAAAGAAATTGCTTTCTTCAGTTATTGGGTGGAATCCCAAAAATATAAATGAAGATAAGAAAGTTACAAAAAAAGCTATATTACCAAAGAATAATGAATTTTCAGTGGTAAACATAAAAAGAAAGCAGGATTTTGTTGCACGTTCAAAAGATAATAAAGTATTTGATAAGCCTTATGTATCAGATATACCAGATGCAGAGCCTGTTAATATGGGGGCTTATTTCTCTTCTCAGCATGTTAATAGCTGTACGTTAAAGGGTTCTCCCTCGCAGGAAGATAATCCGCATATTGTTTCGCATATTTTTTCCCAGGCTTTACGCCGCGCTAATAAATCACTGGTGCAAAGGCGTATTGTGATAAGTGCTGTTTCTGTTATTAGTATTGTTGTTTTAACGGTTGGTATTTTTTTTGTTGGTGAGCGTGTATTTATATCAAATGATCATCAGTTGTTGGGAGAAAATCTTCAAGCTTCTCACAGAGTCCCAAAGGCACTTTCGATTAAGAGAAAGTTAACACAACGCTTATTAGAGGATGGGAGTGAAATTGATGTTGGTTTAAAACAAGCGACAGATTCTTCGGATGAAGAAGGAATCTCAACAGTTGTTGCCAGAAATTTGCAATCGCTTGAAAAATCGGGGGAAGCTGTTTTTTATCAAGCGCGTACAAATTATGATGCAGAAAAGATAGCAACAGGGAGCGCTCGCTGGACGCTTATAAAGGAGCCTCATGTGAAGGACGGGGGGCCAGAAGAAACCGCTATACAAGGTGATATAACAATTCCCGATGAAGGGGTATCATTACGGTTAATTTTACGTCGTAATACCGATCGGTCATTTCCTGCTGCGTATATTATGGACCTTATTTTTATTCTTTCTGATAAGTTTTCAGGTAAAGCTATAAGCAATGTTCAAGCATTAACCTTTAAAGCAAGTGAACAATCCATTGGGCAGCCTTTAAAAAGAACCATTGCTGCAAAGATTAACGATGACTTTTTTCTTGTTGCATTGAGTGGTCATCATCCTTTTCTTGATCAAAATTTACAATTGATGCGAGAATTAGATTGGATGCGTTTGGTGTTAACAGATAAAAACGGACGTATAAATGAATTAACCTTTGCAAAAGGACCAAACGGTGAGTCTATTTTTGATGAAGTTATTGGACAATGGCTTACACAACAAGATAAATTAACAGTCCTTGGTCAAAAAAATAAAACATAGATGCGGAAAAATAAAAGGTTGTGGAGAATTCTCTATATCTGTTTCTATCAATTATACCAAATGCGCTCAGCAAAGCCTATACATCAATAACTCAAAAAATTAGATAGGCTAATTTACCCGTATAAAGCCAATATATGCCTTTTTTCATTTTTACTTTAAGAATGTGCAAACAATTGGCTTTATACTTGAATTCTAGAATTTTATACTTGAGCTTGAGATAAAGCAGAATCTTTGATGAAATTTTGCACTTTTTCAAATGCACGCATTTCAATTTGTCTTACTCGCTCTCGACTGATGTTGAATTCACCAGAGAGTTCTTCTAGGGTTAGTGGAATATCGTTTAAACGACGCGCTTTGAATATACGTTTTTCGCGTTCATTCAGATTGTCCATGGCATTTATGAGCATAGAACGACGATTTTCCAATTCACTTTTTTCAATTAAAATTTGTTCTTGATCGTTAGATTCATCCACCAACCAATCTTGCAACTCACTGTTTTCCCCTTCTTTTGTCCGAATCGGTGCATTGAGTGACGCGTCACCACCAAGCCTACGATTCATTGAAACAACTTCATCTTCCGTAACATTCAACTGGGTTGCAATTTCTTTTACTTGTTCTGCGTTGAGATCACCGCTATCAAGGGCTTGAAGTTTACTTTTTATCTTACGAAGGTTGAAAAACAAGCGCTTTTGATTGGCTGTTGTCCCCATTTTCACCAAACTCCAAGATCGCAATACATACTCTTGGATTGATGCTTTAATCCACCATATTGCATAGGTTGCAAGACGAAAACCCCGTTCTGGTTCGAAACGTTTAACAGCTTGCATGAGTCCAACATTACCTTCTGAAATGACTTCTCCAATGGGGAGTCCATAGCCGCGATATCCCATCGCTATTTTAGCTACGAGACGCAAATGACTGGTTACCAGCCTATGCGCAGCTTTTAAGTCATTATGCTCACGGTAACGCTGAGCTAACATATATTCTTCTTTTGGTTCAAGCATTGGAAAACGACGGACTTCCTCTAAGTAACGATTTAAACCGCCATCGCCTGTTATTACTGATAACAAATTCATATGGGCCATATAGCACCCTCCTTTTGTCTGAATTCCCTGATAAGGCAAATTCTCTGTTTCAGATAGCGAACTACCCTTGTAACCTCACTTTAGCATATTTTTGAATTTTGTTCAAAAAAAGATATTTTATTGTCAAATCTTGAGAAGGAGAAAAGTTTCAATTCATTTTTTTAAAATGCTTAATAAGTTTAGCCATATCTTGAGGCAGCGGTGTGGAAAACGACATAACTTTACCGGTAGAAGGATGTTCAAAAGTAAGACTTGCAGCATGGAGTGCATGTCGGTTGAATTGATCTATTACATTTTTAATAATGGGATTAAGGGTATTTGACTTTGTTTTAAAAGCATTTCCATAAACCGTATCACCTACGAGAGGATGTCCGATATGAGCCATATGAACACGGATTTGATGGGTACGTCCGGTTTCCAAGCGACATTCCAGAAGGCTAGCAAAAGACGTTGAGTCTGGATGAGTACCGTATTTTTCAAGCAGAGAAACATGTGTAACAGCATGACGAGCATAAGGATTTTGGCTATGAATAACAGCTTGCTTTGTTCGGTTATGGGGCGAACGACCAAGTGATGCATCAATTGTCCAGACATTGCGCTGAGGTGCCCCCCAAATCAAGGCATGATAACGTCGATCTAATGCGCAGGTACGTCCATGATCAGAAAATTGAGCGCTAAGACTTTTATGGGCAAGATCATTTTTTGCAACAACCATAACACCGCTTGTATTTTTATCGAGACGATGGACAATGCCAGGGCGTTTAACACCACCTATACCAGATAAACTATTACCACAGTGGTAAATAAGAGCATTAACCAACGTACCAGTCCAATTGCCATTCCCAGGATGAACAACAAGACCAGCTGGTTTATTAATAACGATGATATGATCATCTTCAAAAAGGATGTCCAATGCGATAGCTTCAGCGCTAGGTTCTGCATCACGAAGATCAGGCATTGCCAATTCAATTATTTGGTTAATTTTTAATTTTGTTTTTGGTTCCTTTATGAGAAGACCATCAATCTTAAGACAGCCTTCATGGATGAGGGCTTGCAAACGTGAACGTGAGAGCACATTATGGTATTGTTTTGCGAGCCACTGGTCAAGACGTTGCCCAAGAGCACCTTCATCCGTTATTTTCTGTATTACCATACGATTCCTATTAAGTTTTTAATAAGATTCTCTTACCAGTATGAAATTGCTTTACTATCAAGAAATTCTTTAATTCCCCAATGTCCCCCTTCACGGGCGCGCCCAGAAAATTTTACACCTCCAAAGTAGCTTCCACTGGGTAACCCATGTCCATTAACTTCTACCATACCAGAGCGTACTTGTGCTGCAATACGACGACATTTGTTGCGATCTTGTGATTGAATATAATTTGTAAGACCATACTCAGTGTTATTGGCTAAAGCGACGGCTTCTTCTTCTGTACTAAAAGCAAGAATCGAGAGAACTGGACCAAAGATTTCTTCTTTAAAAATACGCATATGAGGTTTTACATCAGCAAAGACTGTTGGACGAACATAATAACCGCGTTCCATTCCTTTTGGTAAACCAATTCCGCCTGCAACAAGAGTTGCACCTTCATCAATTCCCGATTGGATAAGTTCTTGAATTTTATCGTATTGTTTTTTTGAAACGACAGGACCAATATGATTTCCTTCTTGGTAGTTTGGTCCTACTTTTGTTGTTTCTGCAATATCTTTAGCTATTTTTACGGCTTTGTCATAGATGCTCTGTTCCACAAGCATACGAGTCGGTGCATTACAACTTTGTCCACTATTATAAAAGCAATGTCGTGCACCACGTTGAATAGCATCTGAGTCGGCATCAGCAAAAATAATATTCGCTCCTTTTCCCCCAAGTTCCAGACAGACTCTTTTTAAAGTTGCGCTGGCATTTTTCGAAATATCTTTTCCTGCTCTGGTTGAACCAGTAAAGCTGATCATTTCTAAATCTGGATGTGCAGAGAGGTAAGAGCCGACAGTCGCACCATCACCATTGATTAAATTAAAAACACCGGCTGGAAGTGCTGCTTCATCTAAAATTTCAGCAAAAAGCATAGCAGAAAGAGGCGCAATTTCAGAGGGCTTTAACACCATGGTACAGCCTGCTAAGAGAGCAGGAATAACTTTAAGCGTTACTTGATTCATGGGCCAATTCCATGGCGTAATTAATCCTACAACGCCGATAGGATCGTAGTGAAGGATTGCTTGCTTATTTCCCTTTATTAAAGTTTCTTGGAATGAAAACTCTTTATAAGCTTCGATAAAATTGCGAATATGGGAACTTCCGGTTGCAGTTTGGGCATTAAGCGCCATATCAATTGGTGCTCCCATTTCCATTGAAATGGTTTTTGCCATGTCTTTGGAACGTTTTTCATAGATCTCTAGAATTTTTTCAACGAATCCAAGACGCTCGCTTGGTGATGTTGTTTTCCATTTTTGAAACGCTTCTTTAGCCGCGTTAATTGCCTTATCGGCATCTTTTGTACTTCCAAGGCTAATGACAGCACAAGCCTCTTCTGTTGATGGATTAATGACGTCAAAGTCGTGAGGAGTGCTTGGATCATCCCATAGACCATTGATATAAAATTTCCGTTTGTTAAACATAATTCGCTCCCTTTTTTCTATTTGTGTTTATGTCATTATGATTATCTTAGTCTAAGCCTTTTTAAACGAGGATAACAAGGGTAATCTTATAAAAACGCGAGAAACTAGATTATATTATGGTAATTGAGCATGGAGAATTTAATAGAGCAATGCTTATATAACCATTTGTGTTATTGAGACTAATTTCTTTTATGAAAAGGGAGAGAAAGAGAAGTATAGACAATTTCCTTGAAGCTTTTTTTATCATGAAGTTGTCTTCAAAACAAATGAAATACGAGCTCTATGACACCATAAACTGGGCAATTTACGTCGTAAATAGGAAGAAAAAACATTATGAATATGCATTATGGCATTATTTTTTTTATTGAAAAGTAGCTATCAGCAAAAGGTTATTAACCTTCATACGATAGTCTCTATGAATTCTTTTTGAAAAGATTATTTTTCTCATTGCTATAAATTTGTTGGGTGCCATGCATAATTCGAAAACAAAATCTATTTCTACATCTTCTTTTTCTGATGATGGTACAAAAGGTGCATCAAGAGAAGATTTATCTATTAAGATTACCGAGATATTTCCTTATCCGGAAGTGTGGAAAAAGGCATTTACCCTCGGAAAAAACGTCCGTTTTACGCGTACCCCAGAAGTTGAAATTTTGCGTCGTCGTATAGAAACAGATCCAATTTTTGCAAAACAGTTTAAAATTTTTACGAAGCAAGATCAAAAACAAATTACAGATATTGTACGCTGTAACAAGAAAACGAAAAATGTTCTATCGACAAAAAAAGTCATTAATCCTCAATCAATAGAGAATAAAACGTCAGTTTGTCATTCAACAGTTTTACAGCAGTTGTCACGACAAACTATTGGTATGTCACCAGCAAATATTCCGCTTAAGGAGGATAAACAAGAACATAAATTACCAGGAGAAAATGTGCTACAAAAAATGAATCCTGCTTTGCACCTTTCCAATGATGCATTTTTTGAGTGTGAATCTTTGATATTTGAATATGTGGATACTCAAACTTCAAAAGAGGATGCATCGATTGACACAAAAAATGAAATTACACCTCATATTCCTTCTGCCTTTGATGAGTCAATAACTGCTCTTTATCGTGTTCTTGAATACCGCTTTCCACAACTCTATGATTCAATTACATCAGAATCTCCAGCAGAAAGGATGCGAGGTGTTGAGCAAATTTCTGATTTAATGCATACAAATAATGATACGGCTAAAAAGTATCATTCTAAGCTTTCTGTTGAAGATTGTATCCATACGCAAAGTGATGCAGAAGCGTTAAACAATACTGAGGCGTTAAGCGGTGCTGGGGCTCGTATAGAGACTGAAAATAGCAATAATACTATCGCTAATAATACCGTTGATTGTGTAACAAAAGATGTCACAAAGAATTCAAAAGATTTGTCTGTGATGCAAGCAAACGTTAAAACTAAAATATTCCAATCTAGCCGCGCGCCATTAGGCAATTATGATTCTGCTTTTGTGCAAAATATGCACTCTGTTGACTGTGATGTTTATGAGTTTCCTCCGGTCAGTTTATTACAGAAACCTGTTTTTCATGAAGGTACGATGATTCCTCAGGAAACATTAGAACGCGGTGCTGGACTTTTGGAAAGTGTTTTGGAAGATTTTGGTATTAAGGGTGAAGTTATCCATGTACATCCAGGGCCAGTGGTTACAATGTATGAATTTGAGCCTGCTGCGGGTGTAAAGTCATCGCGCGTTATTAATCTTTCTGATGATATTGCACGTTCTATGTCTGCTATTTCTACACGCGTTGCTGTCATTCCTGGACGTAATGTTATCGGGATTGAGTTACCCAATGCGGTTCGTGAAACCGTTTATTTACGGGAATTAATCCAAACACGTTCTTTTCGTGAAAGTGAATTTAAACTTGCTCTTGCTTTGGGGAAAGGGATTAATGGTGAACCGGTCATTGCAGAATTAGCAAAAATGCCTCATTTATTGGTTGCGGGAACAACAGGATCAGGAAAGTCTGTTGCAATTAATACAATGATTTTGTCGATTCTTTATCGTATGACACCAAAGCAGTGTCGTTTGATCATGGTTGATCCTAAAATGTTAGAGCTCTCTGTTTATGATGGCATACCACATCTTTTAACACCTGTTGTAACAGATCCTAAAAAAGCAGTAACAGCTTTAAAATGGGCGGTTCGTGAAATGGAAGAACGTTATCGCAAAATGGCTAAGTTAGGTGTGCGTAATATTGATGGTTTTAATGCACGCGTTGCACTTGCAGCTCAAAAAGGCGAGACGATCATGTGTACTGTACAATCGGGCTTTGATAAGGAAACAGGGGAAATGCTTTATCATGAAGAAGCCATGGATCTCACGCAGCTTCCTTATATTGTTGTGATTGTTGATGAGATGGCTGATCTTATGATGGTGGCAGGGAAAGAAATAGAGAATGCCATTCAGCGCTTAGCGCAAATGGCGCGTGCGGCAGGTATTCATCTTATTATGGCAACGCAGCGTCCTTCTGTTGATGTTATCACAGGGACAATTAAAGCGAACTTTCCTACCCGCATTTCTTTTCAAGTAACCTCAAAAATTGATAGTCGTACGATCTTGGGTGAACAAGGTGCTGAAACGCTTTTAGGTCAGGGGGATATGCTTCATATGGTAGGTGGTGGGCGCATCGTGCGCGTTCATAGCCCTTTTGTCTCTGATGAAGAAGTTGAATCCATCGTTGCACATCTTAAAATGCAAGGAAAACCTGATTATTTAGCAACGGTAACGGATAATGAAGACGATAACAAAGAGGATGCTTCTGCTGATTCAACGGTTGGACTTTCTGAGGACGAAGATTTTGATGAAGAGAGTGAGGGACTTTATAATCAAGCTGTAAAGATTGTTATGCGTGATAGAAAATGTTCAACGTCTTATATTCAGCGTCGACTTTCAATCGGCTATAATAAAGCAGCTTCTCTTGTCGAACAGATGGAAGAAAAAGGCATTGTTGGAGCCGCTAATCATGTTGGAAAACGTGAAATTCTACTCAATGAAGGGAAATAAACAAGCACATTTTAAAATGGGCAATTTTTAAAATGTCTGACAGTCATTATTTAAATGTGCTTGTTTTATTTTTTCAGAGAAAATGGGCTACACGTATTTATTTTTTATCATAATATTAAAAAATTGAGTAGAGAGTCATAAAGCAAAAGTGATTTTTTGTATTAAAATTGCTAATGAGGTAAACAGGCTGATATCAAAGGAGATTGTAAGATATTTTTAATATTTCTCAATGATCTGGAATGTAAAGAAATTAAACAAATCTTTATATGAAGACCGATGATGTTTGTTTTCTATTCTATTTACAGAGAGATTCTTGAGTAAAATAGTGTGGTGATGTATTTTTTGTTTTTTTCTGTCTCGATTTTAATGAAAAAAAGGTCTTTGGGCGATTATGGAGAGTATCATAAGAAGAGTGTCCAATATACAAGGTCTGTTGCGTTGGGTGCTTTAAAGCGCTACGCTGAATTTATTATCATTTGATACTATCAGTGCAAGAAAGATATTCTTACGAGACTTTATTTGAAAAAGAAATTTTTAATTTCGGACTTTTATCATGTAATATACTGATTTATAATGATAGTTTATCATTATTTTTGTGAATAAAAGTCTCCAATATCGTAAGATTTTTTCATTTCAAATCTATTCCATGTTGAATAGTCAAAACCATTTTTTTGTATATCATAAGTTAAGTTAGCGTATGGGTAAAAAACATTTAAAAAAGAAATTTAAATGCCTCTGATGAGGGCATTCAAATGCCAAAAACTATTGGCAACATGAGGAGCTGGAAAGTATAATGATGGTGCTGGCTAATTTTTGCGTAAGAATAAAATGGTAATACACAATGCTTTGATATCTTCTATGGTGATCTTTATAGCGCACCATTTATGGGGGACGTCGTAAATAAGTTTGGGGATCGTGGGATATATCTCTTTAAAACAGGCGCATGAATGCGCAAAATTAAGTGTATTCTTTTTTGGGTGACTATTTTATGTGAGGATCCTGTTCCTATTAAGGTAACAAATCTTGTTACCTTAATAGGTGAATAAGCAACAGTGTTGGGGAATTCTTTTTATTTTTGTTTTGTTGGTGAAGCAGTCAAAATTTTGCTACAGACAATTGATACAAGATGTCAGAGTATTGTAACCAGAGAAGGTACTTGTAAAAGATTAGCATTATTCGTTTGAGAGTAAATCCAATACTTTTTTAGTTTTAGTTATGCCATTAAAAGAAGATGAGTTGAAGTTAAATACAAATGAATTAAAATGTAAGCAAGAAGCTTTTCGTTTTACACCAGAGCTTTTACCGCGACCTTTTACGTGGAAAATTGATAGCAATGGTTTATTTTGTGAAGTTTCAAAAGAGTTAGCTGAAGTTGTTGGGCCTCTCTCTTCCTCTATTTTAGGATGTAGTTTTCATGATCTTGCTTATCAATTTAATGATGAGCGGTATCGGATTCTTAGTCGTTTTATTGAAGCGGCTGTACCTTGGAATGAAGAGATTGTTCAATGGCCTGTTGATGGCTGTTCACAATGGCTTGATGTTGAGTTATCTGCTTTACCAATTTTTGATGTTAAAAAGAAGCTTAAGGGATTTTGTGGCTTTGGTGTTTTAAAAGTACGAAAAAAAGTCCAAGAAAAAAGAGATGAAAAGCTGAAGACGAAAATGCCGTGTCTCTCTGAGATAGAACGATCAGCTTTTCGTGAGATTGCCGAGCAATTGCGTGATGAATTGAATTCATCGGCAAAAGAAGAAAATTTAGTTGAAGAAACAGCTATTCAGTTACCATATACACAAACATTGCCGGTAAATGCTATAGAACAAGCTCTCGTAAAAGAGCCCGCTGCAGTTTTATCATTGTTGGATACAGCAACTGATGGTGTTTTATGGTTGGATGAAGAGGGCTTTATTCAATCAGCGAGTAGGGCAGCCTTAGCATTAATGAGTTATGAAATAAATGAACTACGAGGACAGCCATTCTCTTCATTATTTACTTTGCAAAGCCGACCTTTGGTTGAAAAATATTTTAAATCAATCCGTATAGAGGGGAAAAATCAGGTTTTAAATAGCAGTGAAAGCGCTGATTTAATGACAAAAAATCATAAAAATATAACCGTTTTGATAACGATTGTATTTTTGGCAAAGCAAGGCAATTATGCTGTTATGTTACGTGATAGGACACAAACAGTTCGATCAGGAGAAAAAAAAGCAGAAGAGGATAAAATCGTTGGAGTTGTTCATGAAATACGAACACCTTTGAATGCTCTTATTGGTTTTGCAGAAATTATGAGAGAAGGCCGTTTTGGTTCGATAGAAAATGAGCGCTATCATGGATATTTACGCGATATTATTTCCTCTGGAAAGCATATATTATCGCTGATTAATCAATTACTAGAGTGCTCGAAGATAAATTATTCTGGTTCCGATAACCAGATTGATTCTTCCCTTATTTCTGAAACATTTGATGTTATATCTTGTTTACGTGCGACGATAGCTTTTCTTGAAACTCAAGCCAATCAGAACGGCATTATCATGCGTATTGTTGCTCCACCTCACGTTCCATTTATTCCTGTATCACAACAAGTGTTTCGCCAGATTATATGGAATCTTCTTTCCAATGCTATTCGTTTTACACCTTTGGGTGGACAGATTATTGTTCACGTTTCTTATAGAAAAGAACGTGTAAAAATTTCAGTGAGTGATAATGGTATAGGGATGAACGAAGAAGAGATTATACAGGCACTGCAACCTTATGGTCAAGTAGAGCGCAAAGATGGACGATCTGGTGATAGCGCTTTTATGGGAACAGGTTTAGGCCTTCCAATGTGTAAAGCAATGGTGGAAGAAAGAGGAGGACAATTTTTACTGTTCTCAAAACCCAATCATGGAACAACTGTGGAAATGTTTTTTCCTCGTGTTCCATGAGGTTAATCATGCATAAATTTATTTTTTCTTAGCCAAAAGATCTCTAATTTCTGTTAAAAGTTGTTCTTCTGAAGACGTTTTTTTGGGGCTTTCTTCTTCTTTTCTACGGATTTTATTCATGGCTTTAACGAATAAAAAAAGAACCCAAGCAATAATGAGAAAATTGATAAGTAAAGTAATAAAGTGTCCATAGCTAATGGTTGCTCCAGCTGCTTTGGCGGCACTCAATGTTGCTTGTTTTTCGCCAGCAAGTTGAATAAACATATTAGAAAAATCAATTCCACCTGTAATCAGCCCAATGATTGGCATAAAAATATCATTGACAATTGAGTTGACCAAGCTACCAAAAGCACCCCCTATAATCACACCGATAGCAAGATCAATCATATTACCTTTTAAGGCAAATTCTTTGAATTCTTTAAGCATTGCGTTTTCCCCTTTATGTAAGTGATATACGGTAATTTACTTACCGCTTTTGATGAAAAAGGAAAGGGCAGATTTTATTTTTAAGAATATATTACGATATTAATATTATTTTCAAAGAACTTTATAAGGTTTAATAAAGAGCTTTAGGATTCTATTTGAATGTATATAGAACATTTCCTAGAAAAAAGTTTTTTTGATAAAAATTATATCTGCTTTTTTCAACAGAAAGTAGAAAACTGTAGCTTAATTTATATAATTTCCTCAAGATTTTTATGTTAACATTAAAAAAAGAGATTTTTACACAATACCACAAAATGGGTAGTGTTGAAAGCTGAGCTATCAGAAAGCTTTTCAAATGAAGTACATATAAATGAAGCATATATATTGGCATAACATTTTATTATAAAAAGAGAATTTAGGAATAAAAAATATATTTCAGCACTGATGGAAGAAGTGGATAGAGAAGGTGAGAGTAAGATTTACAACTTAATTTCTCTTAATTTAGCAAGCGATAATAGCAATTAGGGGCATATTAGAGCTTATCTAAAAGCTATTTGTATTGTGTTACATGAACTGAAAATGGCGATCACCGATGGAAGGAAGCACATTTCATTAACTGGAAGATTGTATTAGTTTATAGATAGGAGAACTATAGGGTTAGCAAGATCATTTTGATTTGGAAGTTGTTGGTATGATAGGATGTGGGTTCAATGATCAACTGTCATCATTTCGACCATGTGTTCGACAATTACTTTTAGTGCTTCTGATGATAAAGGTACGCGAAATTCTGTTGTAGCATCGCGCTTTTCTTTCATATTTTCAGCAGGGATAATCCATATATCATTATCAATTTGGTCTTTATGAATATGACGTAAAGAGCTAGAGCGAGCGCCTGTAAGGATAAGCAAACGCAAAGCCAGTTGTGTCATAGTTTTTTTACAAAGTGTTTTATAAAAAGCTGGCACATCTTTCCAATCCATTGCTGGTCTATTAGTGATCTTATGACGTTGTTTTCCTAAAAGAGCGCGTGCTTTTGTTGTTGCTTGTAAATCAACATCCAAACCCAAAGCCGCCGCATGTTTGAGACAAATATTAAGACGGTTTAGTGCTTTCTCTGCTGTTGTAGCTTTTGTATGCCAAATAGGAACAAGCGTATTGCGTATCTCTGTTTGGGTAATTTCTGAAACGGACAGACAGCCTAATTTAGGGAGAATGTAAAGCCGCAAGGGAGAAAACCAGTTCCCATTCTTACCATCACCTTTTAATTCAGCTTTACGACTTTCAAAAGTATCCAAAGCGATATCTTTTTAATAATGGAGATTGCGCATTGCCTCACGCTTTTGTTTATTGCGTTCTTTAATGGGGTCACGACCTTCACGTAAAACAGAATGCCATTGGATTGCCAATTCACGCTCTTTTTTTTAAGAAACATCTCTCAAAGAGCATCCAAGCCCATTTCGCGACGGCGATCATGAATGGTATAATGATAAAGCCATTGAGCACCTCCATCTTTACGTTTATGAAGAAGCAAGCCGGCACCATCACACACTTTGCCATCTCGTGGGTGTTGCGACAGCCCTTGGCACTAGAGAGGGTTCATAAGAGCCATTTTAGTTCTTTTTTATACAGTTTTTACTCACACGCCAGCCCCGCTTGTGACGTGCAAGCGAATGGTTTTGATTGATTCAAGATAAACAGATTTGAAGTGAGAGAATCCTACGATATTCGGGATTCTCATTCGATATGAATAACGATTAATTATCATTAAAATCAATATATTATATGATATTACACAAAGAAACTTTGAGAATAGAGATAACTTTCTTGCCTTTTAAAGGGGGGGATAAGCTTACCTATAAGAAAGAAGAGAATGGCTTTGGTGAAGAGCCATTGATGTCTCAATTTATGCCGCATTTTATAAGATTTAGGTTTGAAAGTTTATCTCTGAACAGTAGCAAAAAAGAGAAACGTTTTTTAAAGAATAAAAAGTTTTTACACGGTATGCATCAATATAAACGTGTATGGTTATTAATGGATTTTTATGATGAAGTTTCTTATAGAAGAGAGCAGTATTATTTGGATAATATGCTCTCTTTGATTGATAATCTTTTGTGTTAAAAGATATAGGTGAGGTGCGATGGATCATTTTTATGTTGTGGAGAAGGATTGATGAGTTTTTTTCGTTGTATTGGCCGTTCTGCCTTATTTATGTTGGATCCAGAGCAAGCGCACTGTTTAGCGATTCTCGGGCTAAAAAGTGGATTAAATGGCTGTCAAAAGGTTGTCGATAAACGTTTGTGTGTAACTGTTGCTGGGCTTGAGTTTAAAAATTTTATTGGTCTTGCAGCGGGGTTTGATAAAAATGCAGAGGTTGTGGATGGTATTTTTCGTTTAGGATTTGGTTTTACTGAAATTGGGACAGTGACACCAAAGCCTCAGATTGGAAATCCTAAACCACGGCTTTTTCGTTTAAAAGAAGATGAAGCGATTATTAATAGAATGGGCTTTAATAATGACGGACATCAAGTTGTTTACAACAGATTGCGTGTGTGTAAAAAAACTGGTGTTGTAGGAGTTAACATTGGAGCTAATAAGGATACAGTTAATAAGATTGATGATTATACTGTTGGTATTGCTCATTTTTATGATGTTGCTGATTATTTTACGGTTAATATTTCTTCTCCTAATACACCAGGTTTACGTGATTTACAGGCCCGTGAAAGTTTGCATCTTTTGTTGAGTGCAATTTCGCAAGTGCGAAATGAGCAAGAGAAAAAGCATGGATTCTCCATTCCCATTTTTTTAAAAATTGCTCCTGATTTATCAGAGAAAGAATTAGATGATGTTGCTGAAGAAATAAAACTTTCTGATTTTAATGGGCTGATTGTTTCTAACACAACTCTTTCACGCCAGGGGCTTAGCAATAGTCACTTCAGTAATGAAGAGGGAGGGCTTTCTGGACATCCACTTTTTGAACGTTCTACTATTGTGCTTGCAAAAATGCGTCAAAAGTTAGGGAAGGAGATTGCAATTATCGGTGTTGGCGGTGTAAAGGATGCTGAAACCGCTTTGGAAAAAGTAAAAGCTGGTGCAGATTTGATTCAATTATACAGTGGAATGGTTTATGAAGGTCCAAATCTTGTCATAACTATTCTGAAAGAGATTTTGCAGATGATGCAACAAGATGGTGTTGATAACATAAAAAACTATCGTGATCATAGTCTTGAGCATTGGGCAAAATTTCCTTTGTAAAAAACGCTTTTTTCTTCACAAAAAATTGCGAGTTTTGTTTAAAGGGGCTTGCAAACTTTGTTGATCTTCCTTATGTCACATAAACAAAGGATAAATGTTTACGAAATCGTGAACAGTTATAATGCGTTTGCTTTTTGTGCGGTTGTAGCTCAGTTGGTTAGAGCGCTGGTTTGTGGCACCAGAGGTCGTAGGTTCAAATCCCACCAACCGTACCAAAAAATTTTATTGGAAATACTGAAAATGGATGTGCAAGACGAACAAACGCTTGCTAAGAGTATTGTATCTCCGACTGTAACTGCTTGGGGGTATAATGTTGTACAAAAAACGCATGGCATTCCAAAAAAACAATAAGGCGCATTGCGCTTCTCCTCTTACTTTAATGCGTTCTCATTATGCATCTTTTACACAAGACTTGCGATGGAAAGATTTTACGGAACAAATCAATTGTTTTGTTTAAAAGATTCGAGCTTCATACACTTTTCAATATGGAAGGGTATTCACAATGTTTGTTGTGATGAAGCAATTGCTATCTCTTGGCATGCCACTGGCTGTTGGGTTTATCTCTCAGATGATGATTTCCTTCACAGAAGCAGCGCTTGTAGCGCATTTAGGCGTGCAAGCCTTGAGTGGTACAATGTTAGCTCTGAGTATATTTAGTTTTGTTATGTTGTTTGGGCTAGGTATTATTACCGCGGTTGCACCAAAACTTGCGGAAAGTTTTCGGAGACAAGATAGATATGCATTAAAGGCATGGTTTGATCAAGGAATAGGGCTTTCCCTTTTGATTGGAATGATGAGTGCGATCATTTTACTCAACACGAGGAATATTTTGTGTTTTCTCGGACAAGATGGGACAATTGCCAATATAGCGCAGGAATATAATAGTGGCGCTGCTATAGGGGTGGTGTTTTTTTATCTTTATGTGAATAGCCGCGGATTACTGTCAGCAATTGATAATCCAAAGCCCTTAACCTGGGTTATGCTTGCGGCTATCCTCGTGAATTTTCTTATCTCTTGGCTGCTTATTTTTGGTATAGGTCCTGCAAGCGGCTTCGGTGTCTTTGGTGCTGGAATTGCGAGTAGTTTGATCCGTATTTTGATTGTTATTGCAGCAGCAATAATTTTGTCCCGCAATTCTGCTTTTCATTCTTTTCGCTTTAATTATTTGAGACCAAAGTTAGAGATTTCACGAATAATACAATTGCTGCGAGTAGGGCTACCCATTGGTATACGTATTCTTATTGCGGAAGGCTTTCCTTCGGTCATTGCATTTATGATTACGACTTATGGGGTCCAAGCTTTGGCTGTGCATACAATAGGGATGCGTCTCGATATGCTTATTTCTGTGGTGGCTTTGGGGATTTCCAGCGCAGCCGCGACAATAGCAGCGTGGTATAGAGTAGATAGGAATAATATGGCTCTAAAACAGTTGCGTATGAGTGTCACAGTTTTTGCTGTAGCTTATGTCTTATTTTTATCAGTGGTTGTTTATCTCTCTTATGAATTTATCCTTACAACCATCTTTAATATTTCTTCAGAACGCGTTGTTGTTTTCTCTTGGAAGTTGCTTCCGTTCATCTTATTGTCTTTTGCTTTTGGCACTTTAGGAGCTATGCTCAATGGCATACTTGTGGGTTTGCTTGATACGTTTTGGTCAACAATTGTTGTAGCAATAAGTTATTGGGGGGTAGGCCTATTGGGGGGAGCGCTAATGGCGCATTTTTTTGAATATGGCTTTATTGGCTATTGGCTTGGCATGATTGGTGCAAGCTTAATCGTTTCTCTCTTTAATTATATGCGCGTGGGTTATTTAATAAAATGCAACCCTATGTTTGGGGCAGAGTGAGTGTTATAAAAGCGCTTGTAAAGCACTAGCTGTGAAGGCATAGCTACTCACCGTCCATAGAGGCTGTTTTACTTCTATGGAGATAACAATTATGGAGATAACAATATAGGTTACAAAACTTGCTTAATATTGAAAAGAAGTGTCTTTGATTGTAGACTCAATATTATTTGTTGAGTTTTTAAATAATATGGGTTTATTAAAATCATTCGGCTATAATTTAAGAGTAAGTTCAGGTAGATTGGAAGAGTTTAATACCTTAAAAAATGACGAGAAAAAACGTGCTTATATTCATACGCCGTTGAGGAGTCATTTAAAAAAGTTGTTGTTTTTATAAGTTATTACCATTGCGATGCTAAAGTGTATGCATTTGTCAAAACAATCGCAGCTGCTGGATGGTGTTATTTTTGCAAGTCCTGTTTATCACGGGTCTTAATTCAGGGGAATTGAAGAATGCTCTTGATAATTTAGATTATGATGCTTTTTGGATAAAGCTTTTGGTCTTCTCTCTCATGACAATACAACCAAAAATGTGCACTGCCCTATGTATATTTGGTATTAATTGTGCATATGCTTTATGGACAGGCACTGCAATATCAAGTTGCTTCAGCTAAAGATGATTTTGCGTTTGAGAATGAAAACCGTACATGGAGACTTAGCAGCGTAAATGTATGGGCTTGCTGCGCACATCTTGCTGATAAAATGTACAATAAGGGTGGAGGATATGATCAAAAATGATAGGAAATACCGTTATTTAGTCGTTGGTGGTGCAGGTTGGCTTCCTTGCGCCGGTTATTAGGGCTGAACAACGTGATTATCGCAGCGCGTTTTCGTTCTCATCAATCCAAAATTGAGTTATTTCAGACAAGGGCTAAATGTATATTTTGGAGATTATTATAAGCCATAGGCACAATTTTTAAAAGGGGTACCACTATGGACGGGCTTGAAATATTGCATATTATGGGGGGCATTCGCCTGCACATGCATTTTCGTGTAGGTTGAGATTGAGCGGTTGTCCTTCTTACCGAAGCTTCAGCGTATTGTTCATGTTTTTGGTTCTAATGCAGAGGATAAAATAATCTCTGGATGTGCGCATCATAATAAGATTGATCCCACATCTGTAAAATTAGGTCGGAAAAGGCTATCATATGGCCGGCGGTGGTCAATGAGAAAAGTGTTTATGATCATGTGATTTGTGAGAGCCGTATTGAGAAAGAGTTTGCGCAAAATTTCGATAATGACTCTGATGTAAGATTGTTTTTTAAACTGCCAAGAAGTTTTAAAATAACCATTCCCATTGGTTCTTATACGCCTGATTGGGCGGTTTTTTTAGAGAGGGATGGCGAACAAAAGCTTTACTTTGTGCTGGAAACAAAAGGAACGAATAGCGAGTTTGATTTGCGCCTTAAAGAAATGCTGAAGATTAAATGCGGCAAGGCGCATTTTACCGCCCTTGAGACTGGTGTGGTGTTTAACGAGGCGCCGGGTGATGAGTTGTCGCGATTCTAAGCGGGGGATGGTGGTAGAGAGAGTAGGAGGGCTGTGGTAGGAGTGGGCGGCACGAATGACGCTGTCTTTAGTTGCGTACCACCAAGCTAATTTTGTGCTTTGCGAAATTCGCCAAGGCTTTTGGACGTACCGCGTTTACCGCGTAATAAAATCTTATGAATATCATGCAGAAGGCACGCAGAAATGGGTGATTGCGTGTTTAGCTTCCCAATGCCGTAATTAAGTACAGCCACATAATGAGATAGCTCTTCAATATCATCAGTCGCACTGATACTTTTTTTTATTTTCAAACAATAATAGGTCAGATGGTAACGATTATGTCCTTTCTATCTGAGAAAAGAGTAGCATCGCTTGCGTATATGCACGAGTAAAAGTCAATCAACATTGGTTTGAGGTAAAAACCGCCAATTATTTCTAATACACCTAAGGATTTCATAGCTTGCTCTAACGGTTTATATAAAGCCGCCCTTTTAAAAGGTGGATTGGGTGGCAAATTTATTGGGATATAGGCTTTATGAATCTCTCGAACTAATCTTTCTACTATGCAGATCCTAAGGCGTGATTGCATATATGGTCGCATCTGTTGCTGCATTGTGTAGGCAGAGATCCTAAATGAGGAAAGGAGTGCTGCTCTTTTAATTACAAAGGCAGAATACAGCGCGTAAGTGCAGCAAAATGTATTTTGAGGAGCAGTAAAGGAGTGAGGCATTTGATGTCCAGCGGGTGACGGATTAACTGGAGTATAAGGGGGTATTGCTAGGGCGGAGTTTTTGGTTAAGAATTGCACTTCGTATGCTATAAGCTCTCTGCATCCTTCATATGGCGTTGAGATCATCGCCCAATCAACGTAAAGGGGGCTGTTTTGTCTTTAGCGCTTGTTTGTCTGCTTCTATAGTGCCGCTGGCTCTATCAGCCATTATGGTGATAATTTTCTCGTCCAAAGAATAGATCAATTGATTGCGTAATAGGGTATGTGTGCCTTTTTTGACCGTGTCTTTTTTAAAAAGCAGCTGTTACCTCGTGGCAGGGTTGGGTGTGTCTATATGATCAGCCTGCCAAAGAAAAGGAAGCGTTATCGCGATAGCCACCAATAGTAGTCCAGCGATAAAGGTGGCAGCAAACTGCAATGATATAAAAGAACCAAGGACGCCGACCAAAAAGCTTCCGACCGGCGTTCCAGCATAGCCTATCACCCGAAAAGCAGAATTAGCTCGCCCGAGAAGTTGCTTTGGTGTGAGGCGCTGCCTGAAGGCGGTAACACCAATAAACCATAAGCTTGCTCCAACGCCAGCAATAAAGGTGACGCCCCATACGACGACAGCACTTTTTGAAAAGGCTGGAATCAGCAGCAAGACAACCGTTCCTAAACCGTCAGTGAGAACAGCTAGGCGCACCGGTGCATAGCGTATACGCGGCGCAAATAGGGCTCCTGCCATTGTTCCAAGCGCGTAGGCTGCAAACATCACGCCATATTGGCTGCTATGTAGGCCCAGATACCGACTGTCGGTAACGAAGAAGATGAATGAGGTTAGGAATGCTCCAAATACCACCGATAGAAAGAATGTGAGTAATGTAAGGGAGGTAAGATGCCGATTTGAAAAAATGAAACGAAAGCCGGCAATGATATAACGGAAAGTGATGTTTTCTTTATCAGGTGTTGGCGATGTCGGAACAGCATGGCGAGCGGTAAAAATCAATGCGATAAAAAGCACGATTAAAAGGCCGAGAAATAGCAGTGTGCTATGCGCTAAAATGCTGCTTGTTATGACAGGGGCAAGAAAATAGGAGACCCCGAAATCTAAAAACAAGACAATAGAGTAGAAGGTAATCAATCGCTCTCCCTCCATGATAAGTGGTGGAATCGTCATTATATAAGCTTCGGCAGAAACGACGATGAATCCAGCAATGGTTGCATAGAAGAAAATTTGTTCGGCTGGAGTAATCTGTATCGTGAGCAGTACGAACAGTACAATATGCAGTAGCATGAAGATGAGGAGAGCCGAGGTGGCAAGTTTTATTTTGTCGCAGCGATCAAGTAAAGCGCCTGCAAGGATGCCGAAAATTGGCCACGCTAATGAGAAGAGACTTTGCGCCCAACTTACTCCGACTACGCCATATCCAGATTGTCTTGCTAATAGCGGGATGGCAGTGCGCAAAGCACCGCTGAGTAAGGCGAGCAGACTAACGGTTAGGCAAAAATAGCGTATGTTCTTGTTGGCAAAAAGCGTGAACATTTTGTTCTCCTTAAGATGCCACACAGGTTTCCGCTGTTCCATCAAGTACGGCGGTTGTATTCAGCATGTTTGCGACATAGTCGTCCAAGATATTCCTGTCTTCCTGAGGTAGAAGAAAATACATGAGGTTGGAATACCATTGCCAACCACGCTGAGTTAGCTGGAGATTGTTATCACTTTCTGCGATGAGACCTGCACCTATGAGCTGTTGTAGGTTATTGTATACGAAAGAGGGAAGTGCGGTCCAGTCAATTCTTTCTTTTTTGGCATAGCCGTTATAAGGTAGCCGCATACACAAAGCTTTGGAGGCTTGTTGCTCCGCTGATACCCAATTGTAGTATACTTTGGATTTGTCTTTAAGTTGTATGTCGGTAATGTATCCGCTTCGACTGGGATTGGCTCGTGTGACGAGTGAGCCGAGAATCGACAGTGCTGACGCCCCGAAGCCAACCACATAATCGTCATGATAACCATGCAAATATTTGTGATAGCGGAAATAATTAGCTGAACTCGTTTTAGCGAGCGTTAGGGGAGTGTTATTGGCAATTTTGATATAGGAATGCCCATTACACGGCGCATAGCCGCAGCTGCGCATAACGATATCGCTAAATAATCGAAGCATCTGTCGATGCTGTAGGCTGGACGGTTTAGTCCCTTTTTGTGCGTAAGACTTATGCAGTTGCGACGTGATAGCCAGATTGTTGATTGCATAGAGGTTGATGGTTTCAGGGTGAAGCTCGCTGGCTTGCTTCAAATCGTATAATAGTTCTTCGGCTTGCTGGCTGTGCATGCCATATAGTAGGTTTAAACCGACATGTCCAATTATCTCTTGTGACCAAGCTACGGTATTGTTGATTTGTTCACGTGTTGAGGTGAGGTTAAACAATGATCGGAAACGCTCGATGAAACTCTGTATACCGAAGCTGATCCGGTTAACGCCGATCTCACGGGCAGCATAAAGTTTATCACGTGTGACGCTCTTCGGTTCGCTTTCCAGTGTAAACTCGGCTAAGGAAGAGAGCTCAAATTCAGCATGCAATACTTTTCCGATGTGGCGGATATTATCTGCAGACAAAAGCGACGGTGTGCCGCCCCCTATATAGATGCTGCTTAAGCGAGCGAATGAAATTTCCTTTGTTTCTGATCTCTGTGGTAAGTGCTGAAATATAAGATTCGATTTGTTTAACGTACTTGTAGTCCCCTTTCTGAAAGAGACAGAAGGAACAGATAGTTTTACAAAAGGGAATATGCAAATAAAGAGAAATGGTACGCGCTTGTGGAATCTGCTTACTTTGCGCTAGCTTATTAAAGTCTAGGTAATCGTAAAATTCATTTGAAATAGTGCGAAATAGCGGATATGTGAAGTTGTAAATCGGCTTGAGTTGATCGAACTTCACAAAAGGATGATCCACGAGTTGCATAGCTTATCTCCCCCAATTTCTTAACTCGCAATATATTATTGACGGGCGACTGGTGACCCAATCACCCGAGTGTATTACCAAAGATTTTCACGGAACATAATGAATCCTCCTTTTGTAGAAGTTATATGTATTATACATATAACTTGTTATATGAACAGGCTAACTTGTTTAAGAGGCGATGTTAAAGATAAAAATATAAAAGAACTTTCTCTTGCTGTCTTATGGTCTGAGATTGTAATTGGTATCCTGTTTTACTTGGTCGGGCTATGAATGCTTAGAGCGAGAAAAAGCAAGGTATTTTAATGGATGTGCGGGGCATCATTGTTATGTTGCTGGAACTTGGAATTTGCGTCTGGTTATGAAATATCATTAGCGCAAAAAGATGGTTTTAAAGGTAGAGATACATTTTTTATATCCCTGTAAAACTTCGAGAAGAGATAGAATTATCTATTAGAAAACATATAAATGTTCAGTGTGATAATATTATCGAATTACATAACATCATCGCTCTTGCCCGCTATTTTGACATATTATCTAAAATCTCATTGAGATTGTGCCATGTACTGGCAAACGGGGATAGATCGCGTTTTGGTATGACTGCGACGAAGTTACATGCTGCATTATCTTTGCTAGAATCCAATAGGATTAGGCTTAATGGGGTGCATTTGCATGTGGGCTCTAATGTGAATTCGACTGAGTTAATAGTATCTACCTTAACTAAGGCTGGAAAGGATATTTACGCATTGAAGGATCAGATAAGTTTTTATCAGTCTAGGTAGGGGATATCCGACTTCCACAGCGTTCTGCGATGCCGTGACGGTCAATGACGAATATTCTCGTAAAATTTAAGAGGCATTGTCACAATTGGGTTGTGATTTACATAAGCTTACGGTAATTATTGAATCTAGGCGTATTATATCTGAAGATTATGGTTATTTATTTTCAAATATTAGCTCTATAAAAGAGCGGAATGGTACGAACTTAATTACAATCTGGGCTCTGGGGGGCGTGTGCTTGGTCTGCACAGTATCACGAGAATAGAGTGCCACAAATTTTGTCTTTTCGAGATATGAGCGGTGAATTTAGTTTAGCGGATGTCGTTGGTTCAAATTGTTATGAGTATGATATTCTTGTAAGAGATGTATCTATTAAGAGATATATCTATCCCATTGGATTTATCCTTAGATGACAAATTTATGCTGTCGGCATGTAGGAGCTATGATATCATAAATGCGCCAGATTGGATTCGAATGCGGACTCAAATTATTATTTTTTGAAGAAAATGACTATTCGTATGGAGTTTATCGCTTTGCTTATTAGGTATTGTACTTTGTTGGAGTGCATCTAGTCATAAAGTGCTTTCTGGTTTATGGTGAATCTTTAGTTGCGAGTGGGTAGTTTGGTAGGAGGTTATTCCAAAGTGTGGTCGTTTTAGGGGTGTTGCGATAGTTGCTGTCGAATAAAGGAGATATTCTGCAGTTGTATAAAACCTAGTGCGGTGCAAAATGTTCGTGCTTATTTGTAAAATATATTTAATTTGATGCGTCGATCTTTTATACTAGTCAAAAGTTAGCACGCGATGTATCGCGTGCAGTACCGTTTTCCTTTATAAAACTATTTTATTTCTTGTTTTTTCCCTTAAGAAATCAGCATTTCTTAGATTTTTGCGTATGAGTGATAATAGAGCAAAGACTATTCTCTCGTGATTTCCCTTTTTTACTTAAAATGGTTAAATTATTTCAATGAGCAGGGGGGCTTATCTAAAAAGATCTATGCTTGTTTTATTATTTATTTTTCAATGGGATAGAAAATTACCACTTTTGAGTTTGCAAATAGATTTTATAGTAGTCATGAATTTATGGAAAACATCACCAATATAATGTTTACTTGTTCAACTGTAACTTTAGAAGAACAGGCTCGTCATGGCTCAGTTTGACTTCGTATGGATGATACACTCTACAGAATCTTTGAAATACCACGGCGGTAATTGGCTAAGAAAAGTGTTAGAGAATTTCAAGATGACGTTGCTTTATCGTTAGAAGTTTGATTACGCCTGCGTAGGCAATTTCTGAAAGCAGCGTTTTCAGAAAATTTGAGATGGGTTTTGAGTGTGGTGCATAGCCGGTGACAAATTGGCGTGAATATAAGCGTACTTTGCCCGAAGGGGTGCATGAGTTTCCAAGTGCTGCGGTGGTTGTTACAGAATGATTGGAGTATGAAATACTTAACCTTGGCGCGGGGAGGAGAGCAAAGCTTTTTATATCAAAATAATAAATTGACAAAAGCGAGCTAAAAAGTAGCTATAATGTGTACTTCATGTGAAATTTAATTGTTTTCATTTAATACAGGAGGTAAAATTATGAAAACTAAAGATGTGTATAAACCACTGAAAAAAATTCAAATTAAGCGGGTTGATGTTACTTCGCTTAAAGCACAAACAAGTGAGCAGAAAATGACTGCTCGACGCGCCCTTCTGAATTGAGGTTTAAAATATATAAAGCTGGCAGCAAAAAAAGCTGCCAGCTTTATAGCTTTTGGATATATTAATGACGATAGATTATGAAGTTAAAAAGTTGCTCTATGGCTGTGCGGCAATGAGTGGGGTTCGGCTGATTACAGGTTCGTTCCATGCTTTTTTTTTCTTGTCTATGGGCGTTAGTATAACACAGTTAGCTTTATTGCAAATTGTATTTAGCGTCGCTATTTGTATTTTTGAAGTGCCTTGTGGGATTTTAGGAGATAAAATTGGCGTTAAACAAAATGTTATCCTATCATGTTTCTTTTTTTCGCTCTTTTTCTTTTTATGTATCTACGCGCCTAATCTTTCTGTCTTAATTCCGGCAGAAATTATTTATGCTTTAGGCTTTTCTTTATGTTCTGGCGCTGATAGCACATGGATTAAAGGCTTAATCGATAGCGGTGGTTACAAAGGTAGTTTGGTCTACCACCAAGTAAACGCCTATAAGCGGGAACTAACGGCATTCATGAATACGGTTGCTGGTGCTCTAGGTGTTCTTATTGTTTTGTGTATGGATAATTATCAGTCGGCATATTATTTTTGTTCTTTCGGGTTTCTCGTGCTTGTATTCTTGTTTAGTCGGGTGACGGGGATAGCTATTGCATCCGTTTCGGGTAGTCAGCCAATAAAATCGGGTTCTTTGTTGCATGCAACAGAAGCTTTTACTTATTTAGTTACCTCAAAAATCGGGTTATATTATATATTGATATGTGGTTTTATTGTTGCTGCATTGCAGCCAATATTTCATTTTTGGCAACCTTTTATTTTGGGACAAACAGGAGTATTAGACAATGCAACAGGAAAGACTAAAATTCTTATTCTTGGCCTGTGCTTTGTGTCTTATACTCTCGTAAAATACTTATTTAATCGCTTTGTAATTAAATATCTTATGCAAAAATACGCTCCTATGGCGATAACTTTGTGCTCACTCGTTCTGAGTGCTGTTATTATGCTTGCTCTGCTCCTTGTTGCAAACAGTTGGGCCCCCATTATTTTATTCACTGTATTTCACAGTTTTTTTTCTGTCCCTATGACGCAGTTTGAAGCAGAATTTTTTAAACATATTCAACAAAAGAATGCAAATACGGTTTTATCCATTGTTAGTTTTCTTGCACGTATTTTTGGTATTTTAGCGCTTGTGCTGATTGGTTTGTTGGCAAACAATGTTTGTATAGAAGCTGCTTTTTGTTTCACCTTGCTTTGTATATGTTTAATTATCCCGCTTAATTTGGTCTGGCTTTATACTGATAAAAAGTTAATAAAAGACGAGGAGGTTTGAAAGTGAAGATACAGTTGAACAGGGCCTTGCCTGTGACTTACATAAAGACACAGGAAAAAATAGTGTGTGGGTCATCTTATATGGATTTAGTCGAAATTAATAGTTGTCCATCGTTTTTAGTAGAGATGCTTATCGATTTGAATACACCAAATGATTGTGCTGCTATTAGCCAAAAATATCGGGAACGAGCATATCAAGAGGCTTATGATATTGATGTGTTGTTACAAGATCTGATGGAGTATAAAATTATATCTACTGTTTGGGAACAGGATAGATACGATAGACATCGATTGTTTTTGGATATGGCAGGAATGGATCATGATCTTGCTGTGCGGTCTTTACAGCAGGCTAAAATTGGGATAATTGGTGCAGGTGGTATTGGTTCTAACGTAGCAACCCTTTTGGCTGCTGCGGGTATTGGTTATTTAAGGATAACCGATGGCGATCGAATTGAATTATCAAATTTAACAAGGACCACCGCTTTTGTTGAAGCACAGATAGGTCTGCGAAAAGCAGATGCTTTAAAAGCGCGCATTTTTGAACACAACAGTACTTGTCAAGTTGTAACTTTGCCACGTTTACTTGAGGTCGAGGCATTAGATGAATTCTGTTCTTTTTTAATGGGAGTCGACCTTGTTTTATTGTCTGCTGATCCACCGAATGCATTTGAGTTAATGGCTGAGATTCAAAAAAAGATTTCGACTCCGGTTATTAATGCAGGATATTTAGGGCGTTTGGGAGCCATAGGCCCAATGTTTTTTCCAGATTCCGATTTTGGTTTTGATGTGCTCGCTAAAAATACGGATATAGAATGTAGCGAGTTAAGATATAATATAAATAAAAACTATCAGGCTCCTTCTTACGGACCGCTAAATTATCTTGTTTCCTCTATTTGTGCTCATGAAGTAATTAAATACGTATGTGCTGACTCCCGTTTTCTTCATAATAAAAGATTGTTTATTAATCCTGATAATTATGAAGTATCGGTATACGATTACATAAGTGATGAAATTTTACTAGAACATAGTAATGTTTCTCCATCTCAAGATAAGTTACATGATTTTGATGTTGTTGCAGAGCATTATGTGACTTCACGAGAAGTTGATAGCTTAAATAAAATTTTACTCGATGATATAGTTAATAACCTTTTGATAGAAGGATGCTATAGAGCATCCCTAGATATTGGATGTGGAATCGGAACATATTCAAGAATTTTAGAACGTTGTTCGGATATGGTCGTTGGGATAGATACCAATCAAAAGATGTTAGATAGGGCACGAGAATTAGGGGAAGCCATTGAGTATTTAGAAATTGATATTAATAAATATAAGACCGATATGTTATTTGATTGTATCGTTTTGTCGCTTGTACTAGATCATATTTGTGAATATCAAAAATGTATAGAGAAGGTAGCAACGCTGGCGCAACTAGGTGCAAAGATTTTGTGTATCCTCCCTAATCCAGTTAAAGATTCTTGTGTTTCTGGTGTTGATAAAGAAATTATCTTAAAAAAATATTTTTACGAGGGTAAGCAAATTAAAACACGTCTTAATAAAAATGGCAGTATGATATCTCATCTTACGTCTTATAAGCGAACATTATCAAGTTATATTAATGCTTTTTTAGAATATGGTTTTGTTCTAAAGAAAATTGTAGAGCCACAACACCCAGATCCGTTGCAAGCTAGTCATCATGTTCCTTATTTCACAGTTTTGGAGTTTCGGTATGGTTAGGGATTTGCTTTTTTTACAGGAAGACAAGCGAAAATCATTTTCATTTAATAAAGATGTTTGTGAAGTATTTGATGATATGGTGGTGCGGAGTGTTCCTGGCTATGAAAATATTCAAGAAATTATATTGCTGCTTTATACGAAATTTTCAAAAAATAATATATTTATAGATATCGGATGCTCTACTGGAACTACGATACATAAAATATTGAATGAGGGACTTGTGGAGCATTGTTATGGAGTTGATTTATCGCTTGATATGCTTGAGAAAGCGAAAAATAAATGCGCTTCTAATTTAAGCAAAATAACTTTTAGGAGTCATAATTTTTTATCAGATGGTAAATGGCGCTGTATAGAAAATTTAAGGCCGGATTTCATAATACTGAATTTAGTTTTGCAGTTTATTAGACCTGTAGACAGAGAAAAATTTCTCAGAAATATTAAAAGCTCATGTGAGCCTAAGACAACACTGGTTGTTTTCGAAAAAATTGTTTTTCCTAATACACTTATAAATGATATATATATTGACGCTTATTTGCAGTGGAAAGAAAACAATGGATATTCCAAGATTGAAATTGACAATAAAAGAATAGCTTTGGAAAATAAATTAATACCAAATTTTGATAATGAAAATATAGACCTGTTTAGAAATGCTGGTTTTAAGAATATAGAGTGCTGCTTTTCTTTTTTAAACTTTAAAGGGTATCTATGTTATTAATTATAGGAGACATTTTTAATGACAGATTATATCTGAGGGCACGAGATACTAAGATATATCACTTGCAGCCGGCATCTTTGTTACAAAAAAATATTTTTGAATCCCTTACATTTAATAAAAACGTATTATTGCATTCTTTGAATGCTTTAGGTGATTTTTATGGAATTGAAGACAATATTGAAACAATATGTATCAATCATGAAGATGCATTGGGTGATCGGATAAATCGTATTTTTTCTAGCGTAAAATGTATTTTTTCGCAGAAGAATAACCATTGATTTGGTTTGTTTTACGGTCTGGACAAAAAGTTTTTAGTACTCATTTATGACTACCTTAGGACCTATTCCGTGCACCAGCTTGATGGATTATATCTGCTTTTTGAAGGTGTAAACGTTACAACTGATAATGAACTTGTGCAGCATGTCTATAAATTTTTTGACTTCATACGTCTTGCTTTGGCTCCTAACCTTCTTGAGGGCGTGGATGCTAGTGAGTGGAGATTTAAAGTTATGGATACGATATTATATCTAATTGTGTTTTCATCGCATTATCCAGAAAATCATGCTAGGCATTTGCCTCTACAAGATGCGATCGCATTTCTAATTCAGCCAAACTTTACTTTTCGTAAGTTTGCAAATAGGCAAACAAATTTGATAGCTCCTACAGCTCGGAAGCGGATACGTCAAGCTTATGCGGAATCTGGGATTTACTATAATATTCCGTTAGCAGAATCACTAGATCATAAGTCAAAGTATGTGAAAGCAACTGATACAAAAAAGATTTTACGATGGTGGAAGATCGACGATGAAGGACGTTAGTTCAAAGGAAATTGGTCTTATTGTGTTATCATATCCGATTTTTTGGCTTTTTAGATATAAATAACACACCTCCTAGTGGGTTGGAGACTATCAAATGTTGGATCACGCATGGCGCAATTAGCAAAAATTCCTATCTATTGGATTTGGTATGCTCTACTGGATTCTCAGCTCTAAATATTGTGTGCGAAGTGCAATGTCAAGCGGTGGAAATTGATATAAGCGCAGAGTTTGTACCATTCGCTCAGAACAAGGTTGATAGCTCTGTTATGCAGGCGATGGTTAAGTTTCATGTCGGAAATGCTGAGCGTATGTCTTATCCTGAAAATACATTTACGCATATTATGGCGGGGTGAGTGTTTGTAAGCACAGCTGTAAAGGCTACTCACCACCATCCTAGGGTGTTTACTTCTATGTGGATAACAATAGAGTTACAAAATTTGCTTCATATTAAAAGAAAAGTTTCCTTTCTTTTAATTAAGCATTGCTACGACCAAAAGGAAATTAAATATCTCGCTTTTATTATTCTTACCAATGTTTGCTTATATATGATTATTTGAATCGGAATTAGGTTACGTTCTGGTATTTCTCACTGTTTTATATAAGGAGAAGGTTTGCACCGATGTATCGCGTGCAATATCAATTTTTCACTATGGTGATAGGATAGCTTGTTGAGCGTAAAGTTCTTTTACCTTGATGGATCTTATAGTATTCTTCAAAAATATCAGTTGATAAATTTTTTTCGTGTCGTTCATGCAGGGGCTGATACAATAAGAATAGGACTTAATTGTTTTTAAAGTTGGTATGTTATGGCTGTAAAAAATGTTAAACAAATGAAAAGTAAGAATTTTAAATCTGTCTCTCGCTTTCTCAAAAGGTTACGTGGTGTGAATAATTGGGAACAGGTTTCACAATGGCTTTCTTTTCGTAAGGTAGAGGATATTGAATGTATTACGCCTGATCAAGCAGGGGTACCACGGGGCAAGATGATGCTTTCTAAAAAATTTACATCGGAAACATCATTGGCATTGCCTTCAGCAGTTTTTATGGCAACAATTTCAGGGGATTATCCGGAAGATGGTCATGGTTTTGAATATCCTAAAGCAGATGGTGATTTACGCCTTGAGCCTGATCTTTCTACATTAAGCATTGTGCCATGGGAAGATGCTCCTACGGCACAGGTGATTTGTGATCTTGTGTATCAAAATGGTCAGGTTGTGGATTATACACCTCGCAATGTTTTACGAACGGTGGTTCATTTTTACACAAAAATGGGTTTAAAACCAGTTGTTTCACCAGAAATTGAGTTTTATTTAGTACAAAAAAATCCCGATCCTGATTACCCTTTAGTTTCACCGGTTGGTCGCTCTGGGCGTTCAATTGGTGGGGGGCAAGGCTATTCAATTGCTGGGGTTAATGAATTTGATGATTTGATTGATGATATTTATCATTTTTCAGAGGCACAAGGATTGGAAATTGATACCCTCATTCATGAAGAAGGAGCAGGACAGTTTGAAATCAATTTACGTCATGGTGATCCTATTGAATTAGCAGATCAAGTTTTTATGTTTAAACGAACAATTCGTGAAGCAGCACTGAAACATAATATGTATGCGACATTTATGGCAAAACCCATTCAGGGGCAACCGGGTTCTGCGATGCATATTCACCAATCGGTCGTTGATAAGAAAACCGGTATGAACATTTTTACACAGGAGAATGGTGAAGAAAGTGTCAGTTTTCGGCATTTTATTGGTGGATTGCAAAAACATATGCCAGGGGTTCTTGTGATGCTTGCGCCTTACGTGAATTCTTATCGACGTCTTGTACCTGATAATTCGGCTCCTGTTAATTTGCGATGGGGATATGATAATCGGACGACAGCTTTTCGTGTCCCTCGTTCTGCTCCTCAAGCGCGGCGTGTCGAGAATAGGCTTCCTTCATCAGATGCGAATCCTTATTTAGCCCTTGCAGCTTCTTTAGCGTGTGGTCTTATTGGTTTACAGCAAAAAATTGAGCCAGATGAGCCAACGACAAATAATGTAAACGCTGATAATATTGAGTTACCGCGTGGACTCATTGAGGCCGTTAATTTATTTGAACAAGATACAGCAATACGTGCTATTTTAGGGGATGTGTTTGTCAGTACTTATGCTGCAATCAAACGACAAGAGTTTGAAACTTTTATGGAAGTAATTAGTCCGTGGGAGCGTGAATATCTCCTGCTGAATGTTTAAATTTTATGACAACGATTGATGATAATCTAATTTCTCCAGGAATTTCTTGGTATGAAGACACTTTAAAAGAACGTTTCTCTTATCCATGTTTTGATGAACACAGACAGTGTGATGTGGTCATTATTGGAGGCGGTTTTACGGGACTTTCAGCTGCTTATCATTTAGCCAAAGCTGGAGTGGGTGTTGTTTTGTTTGAAGCATCACGTTTTGGTGATGGCGCTTCAGGGCGCAATGGTGGTCAATTAGGAACGGGGCAACGGCAGTGGGTAGAAACATTAGAGAAAAAATATGGTTTTGAGCGCAGTAAGGTTCTGTTTGATTTAGCAGAAGAAGCTAAAAAAGATATTTTATCGTTATGCGCGATGCCTAATTGTCCTTGTGATTTGATAGGAGGACAGCTTTCTGTAACCCATAAAAGGCGTGAGCTTTTCTCTTATCAACGGCATATTGAGGCGATGCAGCGTTATGGCTATCACGCGCTTACTTTTATGGATAAGGCTGAAACATCTGAGCGACTTGGATCAACTTTTTATTGTGGTGGTATTTATGATGCGGATACCGGCCATATAAACCCCTTAAAATTGATTGTTGGGTTAGCAAAAAGAGCCCAAGATGCTGGTGCTAAGCTTTATGAGAAGTCACAAGTAACGACCGTAAGGCGCAAGGGAGACCATTGGAAAGTAATAACAGAAAAAGGCAGTGTAACAGCAGAGCATGTTTTACTTGCAACAAATGGGTATAAACTTGGTCTGGAGCGTTTTATTGAAAAAAATATTGTTTCTATTCGCTCTTATATTGGAGCAACGGACCCATTACCAAAGCATAGTTCAATTCTTATAGGGGGGGAATCGGTTGATGATTCCCGTTTTATGGTTCGCTATTTTCGCAAAAGCATTGATAATCGTCTCTTATTTGGTGGTGTAGAAAGTTATGATAATAAGCATCCTCTAAATTTAGATGAACGTATAAAACGGCAAATTGTTGAAATTTATCCTCAATTACATTCTATCAATTTAAGCCATCGGTGGGGAGCAACGGTTGCCATCACAGTTGAGCGCATGCCCTATGTTCGACAACTTTTCTCAAGGATAACTTATTGTGGTGGTTATTCAGGGCATGGCGTTATGCTGGCTCCTTTCGTGGGAAAATTATACGCAGAATGGTTAACTGGAAAATATGAACGTTTTTCCTATTTCCAAGACTTAAAGATTTCATCTTTTCCGGGGGGACGCGTTTTGCGTTATCCGCTTATATTTTTAGCAATGCGTTGGTTTTCTTTAATGGATCGCCTTTAATGGAAACATTGCTTGAAATGAAGAAAATTAATGGCTTATTTAGTATCTGTCTGCTTTAATGATGAAAGCTTTTATAAGTGATATGGAATTTCATAATCGATTAGAAAAATAAACAAGTTCATGGTGCGTAAAATTATTCCAGTTTCTTCCTTTGATTGTATTGTTTTTGGTGGCAATGGTGATCTGGCGTTGCGCAAGCTTTTGCCGGCTTTGTATCATTGTCAGTGTGCTGGGCAATTCAGTGAGCCAACACGTGTTATTGGGGTTTCGCGCACTTCCTTAAGTTGTGAAGAATATCAAAATTTTGTTCGCATTTCTTTAGAAAAACATATCCATCCAAAAGATCTCAATTCAACAGAACTCAATCGTTTTCTTGCACGTTTAAGCTATGTTTCTGTTGATGTTACCTCAAATCGAGGGTGGAAGGATTTAGCCCTCCTTCTGTCACAAGATTCAGCAGATATTCGAGCTTTTTATTTGGCTGTTGGTTCGTCACTTTTTGCTGATATTGCGATGAAGTTGGGAAAAAATAATTTGGTGACAGCACAAACACGGATTATCATTGAAAAACCAATTGGTTGCGATGTAAAAACAGCTATTTCACTTAATGATGTATTTGCAAGCGCCTTTAATGAAGAGCAGATCTTTCGCATTGATCATTATCTTGGGAAGGAAACTGTTCAAAATTTAATGGCATTGCGGTTTGTTAATACACTTTATGAACCGCTATGGAACTCCAATTATATTGATCATGTTCAAATAACCGTTGCTGAATCTTTAGGGTTAGAGGGGCGTACAGAATACTATGAAAGCACTGGTGCTCTACGCGATATGGTTCAAAACCATATGCTACAGTTACTTTGTTTGGTTGCGATGGAAATACCATTTACCAACAGTGCTAATGCTGTGCGCGATGAAAAACTTAAAGTTTTACATTCTTTAACACCGCTTGATGTCCATAATGTAGGGCAGCATACTGTACGTGGGCAGTATCTTTCTGGTCTATCAAATGGTATATCGGTAGAGTCTTATTTTGATGATCTAGGAAGAGTGAGTAAGAGTGAAACATTTGTAGCACTTAAGGTTAAGATTGATAACTGGCGTTGGGCTAATACGCCTTTTTATTTACGAACAGGTAAGCGCATGTTCACGCGAATGTCTGAAATTGTTGTGGTTTTTAAACCTATTCCTCATAATATTTTTAATGTGGATTTAGATGAAATTTTTTCTAATCGGCTTGTAATTCGTCTCCAACCTGATGAAGGTGTAAAACAATGGTTGATGATTAAGGATCCAAGTTATGGCGGTATGCGGTTTCGTCACATTCCATTAGACATGAGTTTTGCTTCCGCATTTTCTGAACGTAATCCTGATGCTTATGAACGTTTATTAATGGATGTTATTCGTGGAGATCAAACACTGTTTATGCGTCGTGATGAAGTTGAGGCTGCTTGGCGTTGGATTGATCCAATCATTGAGGGATGGGAAGCAATAAAACAGCCTGTTCACAGTTATAACGCTGGTTCGTGGGGTCCGTCTGCTTCGATGAGCCTCATGGAACGTGATGGACGTATATGGAACAATTTAGTTTAGAGCAATAAGTATGTATAGAATGAATATTGATCGTTTAGACTTTGAAACCCCTCAGACTTTAGCTTTGGCATTAGCAGATCGAGTAGCCGCCGAGCTTAGTGTATCTGTTCTTGAGCGCAAGAGAGCAGTTTTAGCGGTGTCTGGTGGTAAAACACCAGAATTGTTTTTTCATTATTTGTCAAAAGCGGATATTGATTGGCAAAAGATCATTATCACTTTGGTCGATGAACGTTTTGTCCCTACACACGATGAACGTTCAAATGAACATATGGTACGGTGTCATTTGTTACAAAATTTTGCCGCAAAAGCACGTTTTGTAGGGCTTTATCATAAAGCAATTACTGCTGAACTTGCTGCTTTTTCAGCGGCGAGTCGTGTTAATACTTTGCCTAAACCCTTTGATGTTGTTGTTTTAGGAATGGGGGAGGATGGACATACGGCTTCTTTTTTTCCTGATGCTGATCGTTTAAAGCAAGCGCTTGATTTACGAACACAAGCACTTGTTTTACCCCTTCATGCTAAGAGTGCTGTTGAGCCAAGACTCTCACTAACTTTGCCAGTTATTATGCAATCTCGTTGCATTATTCTCCATTTCGAGGGTTTTCAGAAACGCGATTGTTTTGAGGAAGCTTGTCAAGATGGGGCTGAAACAGAAATGCCTATTCGGGCGATTTTGCGTAATTCCCCTCATCTCGTTCAGGTTTATTGGTCGCCTGCAGAAAATGAAATAAGTGAATCAAAATATGCGACACAAGGTGAATAAAACGTAATCTCTCTCAATGAATGAGGGGAAGAAACAATGAAAGGGGGAGAGAAATATGGCACTTTCCAAGACAATTTCTACAGTTACACGAAGGATTTATGAACGTTCTCGATCAACACGAGAAATTTACTTAGATCGTATTGCGAAAGCACAAGTTCATCGCCCCAAACGGAGTTTTTTAGGATGCGCCAATCAGGCTCATGGCTTTGCTGCTTGTGGTGCAATAGATAAAGAGCGTTTGAAGGGAAATATCGTTGGGAATATTGGCATTATCACGGCATATAATGATATACTTTCAGCACATCAACCTTTTGAAAAATTTCCTCACTTAATTAAAGAGTCGGCCCGTATGGTTGGTGGTGTTGCACAGGTTGCAGGTGGTGTTCCCGCGATGTGCGATGGTGTTACGCAGGGAAATGCGGGGATGGAGCTTTCCCTTTTTTCGCGTGAAGTAATTGCAATGGCAACAGCTATAAGCTTATCACACGATGTCTTTGATGCAGCATTGTATCTTGGGGTGTGTGATAAAATTGTGCCAGGTTTATTGATTGGTGCCCTAACATTTGGTCATTTACCAGGAATTTTTATAGCTGCTGGTCCTATGACAAGTGGTCAAGGTAATGATGAAAAAGCGAAGATACGTCAACTTTACGCAGAAAATAAAATAGATCGTCAAACACTTCTAGCATCAGAAGCACGTTCTTATCATGGACCAGGAACATGTACATTTTATGGAACAGCTAACTCTAATCAGGTGATACTGGAGATGATGGGGCTTCATATGCCGGGAGCTTCTTTTATTAATGCGAATACACCGTTGCGTGATGCTTTAACAAAAGAAGCCACGAAACGTGTACTTGAAATGACAGATCTTGGTGATCATTATAGTCCACTTGGAATGATCATTGATGAGCGTTCTTTTGTGAATGCTATTGTAGGATTAAATGCAACAGGAGGTTCTACCAATCATACGATTCATTTGATTGCTATGGCTGCTGTTTGCGGTATTAAATTGACATGGCATGATATTGCAGAAATTTCATCCGTTGTGCCTCTTTTAGCGCGCATTTATCCTAACGGTTTAGCAGATATCAATCATTTTTATGCTGCGGGGGGGATGGGATTTATTATTCGCGAGCTTATTGAGGCAGGTTTGGTACATGAAGATGTTTCTACGGTTTTTGGTAAAGATCTCAATGCTTATGCAATTGAAGCAAAGCTTTCTGCTGATGGTCATGTGGTACGTGAAGCGGCTCTCAAGGAAAGTGGTGATTATAAGGTGTTAGCGGGGTGGAGAAAGCCATTTCAGCCTGAAGGGGGTATTCGCGTTTTATCGGGAGATTTGGGAACAGCTATTATAAAAGTTTCCTCTGTTAAACCAGAGTATTGGCAGATTAAAGCACCAGTCTTTGTTTTTAATGATCAAGAAGAACTACAAAAATCTTTTAAATCTGGAGCGTTGCATGATAAAGATTTTATCGCTGTTATTCGCTATCAAGGACCAAAAGCCAATGGTATGCCAGAGCTTCATAAGTTAACGACCATGTTAGGCGTTTTACAAGATCGCGGTCAAAAGGTAGCATTGATAACCGATGGTCGTATGTCAGGGGCATCAGGAAAAATTCCTGCTGCTCTCCATGTGACACCAGAAGCAGTGGATAATGGCCCCATTGCACGTTTGCAGGATGGTGACATTGTTTTCCTTGATGTTCATGGGGGTAAATTAACTCTTTTGGAAGATTTAGCAAAATTTAACGCGCGAACAACCACGCCTCCTGATCTTTCAAAAAACGAATATGGTGTTGGACGCGAACTTTTTCATGTGTTTCGTCAATCCGTTAATCGTGCAGATCAAGGGGCATCTGTTTTTATGACATGACGAATGTAAAAATGGTAAATCATATGCAATGAAACCATGCAAAATGAATTGTTACAATTCTTAGAATTTTGGTATAGGAAGATTGTGTGATCGCGCAGCGGCTTTGAGTGTATTAACCATAAGCATGGCAATTGTCATTGGTCCAACGCCTCCTGGAACAGGGGTGATCGCAGCAGCTTTTTCTTTTACGTTTTCAAAATCGACATCACCAACAAGACGTGTTTTCCCTATACCTTTTTCTGGTGCAGCAACGCGGTTAATACCGACATCAATAACAATTGCACCATTTTTCACCCAGTCTTTTTTAATCATTTGTGGGCGGCCTACAGCTGCTACTAGAATATCAGCGCTTCGACACACATCATCAAGATCTCGGGTGCGACTATGGGCAATTGTCACAGTGGCATTGGCTGCTGTTAAAAGAGCAGCCATAGGTTTTCCAACAATATTAGAGCGTCCAACAACGACAGCATCAAGTCCAGATAAATCTCGTCCACATTGTTGTTCAATCATCATCATGGCACCAGCTGGTGTGCAGGGAATAATCGCATCTTCAAGTGCATTTGCCGCGAGTTTTCCTACATTAATATAATGAAAACCATCAACATCTTTTTGGAAAGCAACGGCTTGTGTTATGCGATTTGTATTCATATGGGTAGGGAGAGGCAGCTGTACCAAAATACCATGAATTTTAGGATCAGAATTTAATGTTGCAATAAGTTGTAGCAGTTCTTTTTCTTGGGTTTCTTTGGAAACGACATGTTTGATTGAAAGAAACCCACATTCTTCGGCTTTTTTATTTTTTGAGGCGACATATACTTGACTTGCGGGATCATCTCCAACGATAATAACAGCGATGCTAGGTTGTATATTATAGTGACGGCGGAGCTTTGTTGTTTCGGCCTTAACTTTTATGATAATCTCTTCAGCAAGTTTTTTTCCGTCGATAATGTTATTCATTCAGAGATCCTTTCGGTAAGGCTGTTTGTTTTTTTGTAAAGCATTTTCTAATGATACGATAGAGTTTTATAGCAATAACGGTAAGAATGGTTTGATAAGGTTGTGGATTTATAGTTTTAGAAGACTTTTAAATAATTGCTTTATAAAGAAGCAGCAACATTGCTGTTTGAATAAACTTTGGATAAAGAATAAAAATAATGAAGATATAAATATATAAGGCGAATTATAAGGATATAAAAAACCTTTTAACGATCATTTAATTTTGTATTTAATCTGTTATAGGGGGATAACTGCAGAGGGATATTGTGCGCATCAGAATAATAAAATTTTTGAGCGGAATTTTTATTACAATTATCTTTTTATTTGGAGTGGGGATTCTCGTTTTACCTTATCTTGTCTCTACAGATGCGATTCGTATTCATTTAGCACGGGATTTGAGTGCATGGACGGGTTATAATGTACAACTGCGTAATCCACCGCGGTTACATCTTTTTCCTTATCCTAAAGCATTTCTTTCCGGCGTTACTTTAACATCAAAAATGGATGATGTTGCGCTATTATTGGAAGCTGAATCAATAGAAGTTGATCTTTCTTTAATAGATCTTCTTTGGGGACATGTTTCTTTTTCCGAGACGCGGATTGTGCGTCCTCAATTTGTTATGGAAAAGCCCGTTGAAACAATGGCAGATTTTTTTGATAGATTTTCTCGCTCACAAGGTGCATTAGGATTGGCAATACGCAATGCGCGTGAAATATTAAAAAATAATCCTGAACATCCAGAGCTAGAGCATCTTTTGAAACAACCTTTTGGGAGGATTGTTATTGAAAATGGAGTTCTTGTGTATCACGATAGTTTTTCGGGAGTCGCAGAAAAAATAACAGGATTAAATGCAACTTTAGATTGGGCTGAATCGACTCAGGAAGTACGGTTGCGTGCAGATGCTCGTTGGCGTGGAGAATTTACAAAGTTATCAATTGATGCTTCTCAAGCATTGCTGCTTCTTGCAGGAGGAAAAAGCCAGATTAAGGCAAGTCTCAATTCTGTGCGTGGGGGAATAACGTTTACAGGACAGGCTCGGTTATCTGAATATTATATTTTTGATGGAAAGGTATCGATGCGTTCTCCGGGATGGAATCAGACATTGTCTTGGATTGGTGGGAATCAGTTTTGGGGACATAAATTAAAAATACCCATTGTATGGGAATCTCATTTTTTAGCGCAACCAATGCATATCCAAATGAACAATGTTACCTTTACGATGGGGCAAACTAATGCACGTGGGGCTTTAGAACTTGATTTTCAAGATTCTGTACCAAATATTATGGGCTCTTTAGCATTTGATAACTTAGATTCTAGCACTTTGGGCTCAATGTTTTTTTCAAGCAAAAAGAAAAATTCATTTTTTGATATGACAAATTTTGATTGTATTGGGGTGGATGTACGACTTTCTGCACCACAAACTAAAATAGGGAATATTTCACTCACAAATTTAGCTGCTGCAATACAAATAAAAAATGGGCATGGTATTTTTGATCTTGGGCATGCGAATATTTGGGGTGGATCCATTCAAAGTAATATTGAAGTTACGCCAGTTGGACAGAAAGTGCGTATTGGAGGAAATATTTCAGGTGCTTCTATTGATATGCAGGAAGCTCTAGAAGCTTTAGGATTTATTCCATTTATACAAAGCAAAACGAATTTTACTGCAACGATACAGACACTGGCTGATTCTTGGATGGAAGTTTTTACAAAAATGCAGAGTGAATTAACATTAAAGATGTCTTCTGGTCGGCTATTAGGGTATGATTTGAATGAATTACAAACAAGACTTTCAAACAAACAACAATTTCTTTTAACAAATGATGATTCTCTTTCTACAACTTTTGATCACTGGGATATCCAGACAAGCTTTTCAGAAGGTGTGATGAAAGTGACAGAGTCATTGATGCATACAGCAGACTTGAGTTTATCCATTCAGGGAGCTATTGCAACTGCTATTTCTCAAGGGAAGCAGAATGAATTGATACTACAGGCACAATTACGAAAAAATTATAGATCAGACACTTTATGTAAAGATGTTCAATGCCTTGCTAACAGCCTTGCATGGCCTTTTACATTTTCTCTGAGCTCTAAAGGACAAGATCATGGTAATTTTTTAATTACAAAAGCCACTGATACAGATTGAGTATTGTTTTTCGTCTATACAACATTTTATTTTATAATTATAACTCATCCGTTTACAATTTAAAGTTGTTTTTAAACTTAAATAAGAAATTCCACTATCGTAAGATTCTCTCATTTTAAATCTATTCGTGATAAAGTCATAAAAATCGTCCTCTACGTTATAAGCGTGGTTGGTATGTCGATAAACGAGTGAAGAGAGGAAGAACAACGCTTCTTATAAAATCTTTTAAATACAAGAGATTCATAATATTGATGCAAGTCTTAGAAGGTTGCTAACAATATTTTGTTACACTAAATTTTTAAGGGATGTCGGTCAGTGCTTATTGAATCTCAGAAGAAATACCATAGCCATCTTTGGTAACTGTATGCTTCCCATCTGCTCCAACAGAACCAATTCCCACTGTAATCAAAATAAAGGCTAAGAGGGTTGTAATCGTAATAATTGTAGCTTTTTTAGCAGACATATTTTTCCTCCACGGATGCATCAATGACTGAATGCAAAGATGAATGGTGCATTATTTAAACTTTTATGAAAGCAGAATCACTTAAGGATCTATAAGTTCCCATTATTATCTCATAAAGCTAAAAAAACTCTATAATTCTTTAATATATTATAGTTCTATAGATATAATTTTTTCTTTTTGCTATATATTTTTCTTCATTTTCTCGATGACGATAGTGAGCATTGGCAAAATTTTTATGCGCATAAATTATAAACTTAAAAGATTATTCATTCGACAGACATTGGCTTTGAATGAAGAAATAAAGATAGAGGGGGCACAAGCTTTTTATCTTGTGCATGTTTTGCGTATGAAAGAAGGAGCAGAAATTTTACTTTTTAATGGACAGGATGGTGAGTGGCTTGCTAAACTTATCATTGTTAAGAAAAAATTTGTTGTGGTTCAGCTTATCCATCAGGAAAGATTACAAACGACGCATTCCAATCTTATTTATTGCTTTGCTCCACTCAAAAACGCGCGGTTGGATTATATGGTGCAGAAAGCTGTTGAAATGGGGGTATCGATTTTGCAGCCTGTTATAACGCATCATACGCAGGTTACGCGTATCAATATGGCGCGTATGGAAGCCAACGTTATTGAAGCTTCTGAACAGTGTGGAATTTTATCTCTTCCTGAATGCGTATCTGCTCTATCATTAGCAGAACTTTTAGCACAGTGGGATGAGACACAGCCTTTATTCTTTTGTGATGAAGAGCATAAATCGCATAATCCATTACCTTCTTTTAAAAAGCGTGACGTTACAACACCTGGTGTTCTCATTGGACCAGAAGGTGGGTTTAGTGAAGAAGAGCGGAGCTTTTTAAAAAAACATCCTTTTGTGGTTTCAATATCATTAGGTCCGCGTATTTTACGCGCTGACACTGCCGCTGTTGCTGCTTTGGCTCTTCTTAATGCTACCGTGGGGGATTGGGCAATGGATTGAGAAGTCTTTAAAATCATTCTAAACAATTCATTTAAGACGATGATACCGATGATAGGATATGATAAGTTATGGCGCTTGATATAACCGATGAAAGTGAAATTTATAACTTAGATTCCTTGGTTAGCTATTTCCAAGGGGGGTATAAACCAGAAGATGATTGGCGTATTGGTACAGAACATGAAAAATTTCCGTTTTATAGAGATGGTTTTCTTCCTGTTCCTTATGAAGGTGAGAGAGGAATCCGAGCGCTTTTAAAGGGGATGCAAAGCGCTTTAGGATGGGAACCTATTTTAGATGAAGGGAATATTATTGGGCTCGTAGGATCAGGTGATCAGGGGGCTATTTCTTTGGAACCTGGGGGACAATTTGAATTATCTGGTGCACCATTAAAAACAATAGGTCATACTTATCACGAGTTGATGGAGCATTTAACTCTTCTCAAAAAAATTGCAGAACCATTAGGAATTGGTTTTTTAGGTCTTGGAGCTAGTCCAAAGTGGACTTTGGCTGAAACGCCTAAAATGCCTAAGTCACGTTATCAGATAATGACTGATTATATGCCGAAAGTGGGGTATAATGGTCTTAATATGATGTATCGCACATCAACAGTTCAGGTTAACCTTGATTTTTCATCTGAAAGTGATATGCGGCAAAAAATGCAAGTATCTATGAAGTTACAGTCCATTGCGACCGCATTATTTGCAAGTTCACCTTTTACAGAAGGACGTCCAAATGGCTTTTTATCTTGGCGTTCTGAAATTTGGCGTAATACGGATAATCAGAGGACAGGCGTTCTCCCTTTTATATTTTCTGAGCGTTTTGGTTTTGCTGATTATGTTGAATGGGCCCTTGATGTTCCAATGTATTTTGTTGTTCGTGATGGTCGTTATTATGATTGTACACATATAACGTTTCGTCAGTTTATGAATGGAGCATTAAAAGGACAAGTTGCAAATTCAATTCCAAACATGGGAGATTGGATTAATCACCTATCAACGTTATTTCCTGAAGTCCGCTTAAAAAGATTTTTAGAAATGAGAGGAGCGGATTGTGGTTCTTGGAAGCGCATTTGTGCGTTGTCGGCTTTTTGGGTTGGGCTTCTTTATGATAGAGAAGCACTTAATGAGGCGGAGGCTTTGACAAAAGATTGGTGTTTTGAAGAAGTTTTAGAGTTGCGCCAACGCGTTCCAAAAGAAGGGTTAAAAACTCCTTTTCGTCAAACCATTCTGTTAGAATTAGCACGTCAAGCCCTTGCTATTGCACGTAAGGGCCTAAAAAATCGCAAACAGTATGATGCAAATGGTTTTGATGAAACAAATTTTCTTAATCCTTTAGAAGAGGTTGTTGCAATGGGGCAAACAGATGCTGAAAAATTTTTGTCCTATTATTATTCTATTTGGAATAAGTCTGTAGAACCTTTATTTTTAGAATGTGCCTATTAAATTTGAGGTAAAGACATTTTGTACTTTTTTTTAAATGCATATCACTGTGGTGGCTCATTCACTCACTTATCTTAGAAAGAATATTCCCCCTTGCTTTCAACATTGTATCGTAAATGATATAATACAAAGATCTCTTAGTCTCTGTTATTTTTATATCCAGATTAATACTGTCACGATATTTCCGTAACCTCAATGTTGTATCTTTATCCTAGAGATGGATCATAAGAGATATATTTAGCTTGTTATCAAATATTTTTATCCGCTTGGCTCATCACGCTTATGAATAGGTCTGAAAACAATATTTTTCACTTTTTAATAAAGGAATAAAAATATTATTTGTGTTTAATAATCTTATCCAATATTAAATTATTATCATTCAATATACGATGTTTATATGAATATGAAGTATTTTTTATGTGGAACAAAATACAAAAATTTAGTTGTTGTACAGGTAAGCTGCAAATACTTATTTTGTTCGCTAAACTATAGAGTGGGCTGCTTAACTTTTTGTTGCTTCCATTTTTTATTAGCCAGATCTTATAAGGATTCTTAACCCTTTTTTTATCATTATACGATATAATTACGCTGTCATCATGCAGACAATAGCTGTATTTTTAAAACGGGTAAGGAAATTACATGTTATTATTTTCTCTGGACGCATAATTTGTTCTTTTCGGTTAATGAGAGTTGGAGAATCTAGAAATTTTTTTCCATATTCAGCCATCAGATCATGAAAGTCTGCTGCAAGTTTTGCGAGAAAACATCTTTTCTCAATGAATCAAATGAGTATTGTATTTGATTAGTGAGCAAATCTTCATCTTTGGATTATTTGCCAAACAACAGCAAAACATCCACAAAAGGCAAGTATTGTGTGGTAATGCTTTAAAATATCCAATTGTGGAGGTTCAATTTGTAGTTCTATTAAATATTTTTAAAACCATACCTTATCATATTCTACAGATGTAACGGATTCTGTCTTACTTTGAAAGACTTTTATAACTTCTTTTGCTATTTCTTTTTTTTCGCGATATTCTAAGTCTTTATGGTTTTGACTGATAACGCTCATTGTACGGATTCAAATCGTTCACTTTAGTATATCCAAATGATATTAATACAGCAAACAGAAGTATCAATAGAGAAGATACAACAATAAATGTTATGGTACGCTTCATGAGTAATTTAACTCCTTATCTTCAATAAATAGACCGATATTAAATACGTCTATGATGACGATTGATATCACTTAGTTTTGTTATATCGACAGGATATATGGTATTTTTGTTGGCATTGTGTTTTAGGGTGTGTTGAGTAATATTTTATATTATTAGTTGTATTGCATTTTATAGGTATTGTGGTTTTCGAAGTCTTCACATTTGAGATTTTTTTGTTATTGAGAGGGCATATTTTTATGTTTATAAAGAGAATTTCGAAAAACAAAAAAGCTTCCATTGAGAGCAGAGAAAGAATGTGTAAAAGGTGTTATCCATAAAATAATTATATTTGAAGTGCTGATCAAAATTGTTGAAAGTGCCGTCCATAAAATTGGCAAGAGTGGCTTGATCTTGTTTTTTTCAGAAAAGTCATGAATGTTCGATTATTAATTAACCATTGTTTGGAAAGCTCTTTTCAATTCAAATAGCAAAAGAGAGTGATAAGGGCATTTAGAGTGATAAGATATGTTGGAGTTATTCAGTATTAAGATGCCATGAATGCTGTTTATATTTCTCTTTTTAAATTATTTAATGAGAGTATAAATTTAAATAATAGGAAAATAATTTTATTTATTTTCTTTAAACAGTTATTAGTAGATAAAAAATTCTCTTTTAATCTATAAATTGAAAAATAATGGTTTTGTAAAAACCTTGTAAGTTTTATACTTTAACTTTCAAATATCATGCATTGATTTTGAGGTATGTATGTTATTTACATCAATCATAAACAATAGTGGATATAGACTGGGCATAGACAATGACATTTAATTTTTTTATCAATTTATTTCTATTTGTTATTTTTTTATTGTGGATTGCTCAAAGTAAGAGAATGCAATGGAGTCTTTCACTCCGTGTTATGCTAGGGCTTATCCTTGGCTTGATTTTTGGAAGTATTTTACAGTTTGTTTATGGAGAGGGTGAAGGCACTTTATTGAAATCCGTTGAATGGTTTAACATTGTTGGTGAAGGCTATATTTTATTGTTACAAATGATTGTTATGCCACTGGTTTTTGTCTCTATCGTTTCAGCGGTTGCTCATTTACATTCTGTTTATGCTGTTGGAAAAATGAGTATAATAACAATTTCAATATTGCTTTTTACAACGGCTCTTTCAGCATTGGTTGGCGTGCTTGTGGTTAATTTCTTTGGATTAACAGCAAATGGTTTGGTGCATGAAGGGCCAAATGTTTCTGCTATTCTTGAAGGTCATATTTCTCAACTTGGAGATATGAATATACCAAAGATGATTTTGTCTATGATTCCTAAAAATCCATTTGCTGAATTGAGTGGAGCTAAACGTACATCAATTATCAGTGTTGTGATTTTTGCGTCATTTTTAGGTGCAGCGGTTCTTCTTTTAAAGAAAGATGAGCCAGAAAAAGGAGAAAACGCGCTTTTATTTATTCAAGTGGCACAAGCTTGGATTATGCGGTTGGTCCGTATAGTGATTGCTTTGACGCCTTATGGTATTTTTGCTCTTATGACGAAAGTAGGAGCGATATCACGTATTTCAGATATTTTAAATTTACTGGTTTTTATTATTGCCTCTTATGTCGGGATTATTTTAATTTTTGGTATTCATGGTGTACTGCTTGGCATTTCTGGGATTAATCCCTTTCGTTTTTTCAAAAAGGTTTTACCGGTTTTAACATTTGCTTTTAGCAGTCGTTCAAGTGCTGCAAGTATTCCTTTGAATATTGAAGCGCAAACGCAGTGGATAGGAGTCCCGCAATCCATTGCGAGTTTTGCAGCTTCTTTTGGGGCAACAATTGGACAAAACGGTTGTGCTGGTCTTTATCCAGCGATGCTTGCGACCATGATTGCACCCTCTATGGGTATTAATCCTCTTGATCCTACTTGGATTGCTACGCTTGTTGGGATTGTAACGTTGAGTTCTATTGGTGTTGCTGGTGTGGGGGGAGGGGCTATTTTTGCTGCATTGATTGTTTTACCAATTATGGGATTTCCTGTTACTTTGGTTGCTGTACTCATCTCTATTGAACCGCTAATTGATATGGGACGTACTGCTCTAAACGTGAGCGATTCAATGGTAGCTGGAACAATTACCAGTCAAATGTTACGAACAACGGATAAAAGTATTTTAAAAAAATAATTTTAGGTTATGTTTTTTTAGATTGTAAGACATCCGTAAGAGATATTTGCGCTGAACCAGGTTGTAGGGGTTTTTGTTGATTGGGGTGAGGGGCCCAACCAGAGAGCCAGATGAAAGAAAAATGTGCACGAATACGTCCATCAGGATCGCTAAATTTTTGTGCATAGATTTCAGCAGCACGGAGAAAAAAGCGCTTAGATACAGGGCGCCGTGAGCGATTGATAAGCGCATTTTGCATTCCCATCCCTTTAAGATCGTGCATAAGGTCAAACATTGTATTATAACGTATTGTGATATCTTCAACATCTGCAACAGGCAGAGCAAAGCCCACACGCTGTAAAAGAGCGCCTGCATCACGAATGTCAGCAAAAGGATAGATTCTAGGGCTTGCTCCACCATAAATTTCAATTTCAGCTTGTAGGAGGCTTTCACGTAATTCTTTGAGTGTACCGGCTCCTGTCATAACAGCCAAAAATAAGCCATCTGGTTTAAGGGTATTTTTGATCTGGCTTAGAATACCAGGGGTGTCATTCGTCAATTGTAATGAAAGAAGTGAAACAATAAGATCACAGTAACTTTGAGGTAAATCAAGAAATTCTCGATGACGTAAATGAAATTTTTTATCATGGCTTTGATAAAGCGTATCGGTCTCAATACGCTCTATGGAACAAACTTTTCCAGACTTCATTAAAGCTTGCGCAGCAAGGTCTGTATGGCTGTGTAAATCGAGAGCTAATGTAAAGAGGCGATCAACAGTACTAAGACGTTTATAGAGATCTTCTGCTATGTGAGAGAGTAAAAAGTCATATCCTTTTTTTGCTTTTTGGAAAGCGCGTTTGCGGAATTGTTCAATGCGGTTATGATCAAAAATTAAAGGATGCGACATATTGTAGAACACTTTCTCTCTATGAAAGAATATATTTTGAAAAGGTTTATTTTTATCCAAGCTCTGTCAAGTTTATAATGTGAAGGAAAAATAAATTTGTAAAAGGTAAGGGTTTTTAAAGGAATTACAATTATAAATTGAGGAAATACAAAGGAACTTTTGTTCTGCGAGAAAACTTGTAAAAACCTAGATTTATAATGTTGTACTTTCGAGAAGCGGCGTTAAATAGCGCAGACATACTAAGTAAGTGCATTGAACGCTTGAAAACAATGCTTTATCCCCCAATTTGTCCTGGATGTAAGCAAAATGTTTCTACTTATGGTACGATTTGCTCTGAATGTTGGAAAGAACTTCAATTTATCACAAAACCTTATTGTCCTGTTATGGGGACTCCTTTTGTTTGTGATATGGGGGAGGGGTTTCTCAGTGGTGAAGCACTTCGTAATTCTTATCCTTTTTCACGTGTTCGCTCGGTCATTGTTCATAAGGGGCTTGCACGAACTTTAGTAACGCGTTTAAAATATGGTGATCATATAGAATTGGCATCATTTATGGCCAAGTGGATGATGTTTGCTGGACGCGAAGTTATTGATGATTGTGATGTTATTATCCCCATTCCATTGCATTTTCGTCGTTTTTGGGAGAGGCGTTATAATCAATCTGCTGAGCTTGCACGTTATATTGCAGAATCACAAAAAAAGCTTTTAAAACCGGGGTGGCTTGTTCGTTGTCGGCATACCCGTCCGCAGGTTAGTCTTTCTTCAAGAGAGAGAAAACTTAACGTAAAAAATGCTTTTAAGGTTTCGCATAAGGTTAAAAAATACCTTAAAGGATGTTCTGTTTTACTGATTGATGATGTTTTTACAACGGGTGCAACAGTTACGGCAGCAGCCTCTGCATTAAAAGATGCAGGTGCACGACAGGTTGATGTGCTAACATTTTCGCGTGTCCTCAAAGAAGATTCTATTTATCCCTCTTCTTAAGAGAAACTTGAAGTGAATATTATAAAAAATATTGGAGGAAACTATTATGAAAGAGATAATAATTTATACACGCCCCGGTTGTCCTTATTGCATAAAAGCTCGTGATTTACTTGATAAAAAAGGCGTAAAATATACAGATATTGATGCTTCTACATCCCGTCGCCAAGAAATGGTACAGCGCGCAAATGGACGTAATACATTTCCGCAAATTTTTATAGGTGATTATCACGTTGGCGGTTGTGATGATCTTTATGCTTTAGAGGCTGAGGGAAAGCTCAATTCTTTATTACAAGGCATACAATAGTTGTAAATGAGATATCCTTAAGACCGTTTTGCAAGAAGGAGGTAGTTAACGTCCATGTCTTTTGAGCGATTCCAGCTGTCGTTTAATGGGTTATAAGTAATACCTATCTCATCAATGACAGCTAGAGCGTTTTGTGATAAGAAATTTTTAAGTTCTAGAGGTTTTAGGAATTTTTTATAATCATGTGTTCCTTTAGGAAGCCAACGTAGGATATATTCAGCGCCTACAATAGCAAGCCCCCATGCTTTCCATGTGCGGTTGAGTGTCGAGACAAACATCAACCCTTGTGGTTTCAGCATTTTTGCTGTAGCTTCTATGAAGAGATTAACGTCAGCGACATGTTCAACAACTTCCATATTAAGGATGATATCAAATTTCTCTCCTTCGTTGGCGAGTGCTTCTGCCGTAGTGGTACGGTAATCAATTAAAAGATCATTTTGGGTTGCATGAATTTTTGCGACTTCAATATTCGTTTGTGAAGCATCAACGCCTACGACCATAGCGCCAAGACGTGCCATTGGTTCACATAACAAGCCTCCTCCACAGCCAATATCAAGAATTTTCAAATTCTCAAAGGGTGTAAGTGAAACAGGATCACGATTAAACTCTAAACAGATTTTTTCTCTGATGTAAGCAAGGCGTGTTGGGTTAAATTGGTGAAGAGGTCGAAATTTTCCTTGTGGATTCCACCATTCTGTAGCAATACGTGAAAAGTGATCAATTTCACTTTGATCAATAGTTGTCCGCGTTTTATCTATCATTTTGCTTTCCTTTTATTTTTTAATGATCACGTCAAGTAGATTTTATAAAAAGTCAAGAGAAATTAATATAATCATAATGAAACTTGCACAAATGATAGATATTCGCTATGTCGAGTAAATGATTAGTTGATAGAGCATCTTATTCTCATTACCGTTTGAGATAAGAGATGTAAAGATAGAGTATTATTAATGGCGCGCATTGTCATGAAATTTGGTGGAACATCTGTAGCAAACATTGAATGTATTCATAATGTTGCACGGCATGTCAAAAGAGAGGTTGATGCAGGTAATGAGGTTGCCGTTGTCGTATCTGCAATGGCTGGTAAAACCAATGAACTTGTTCAGTGGACGTGTGATGCTTCGCCTATACATAGAGATGTTCGTGAATATGATGTTGTGGTTGCTGCTGGTGAACAGGTTACTTCTGGTTTGTTGGCTTTGACACTTCAAACAATGGGCGTGAATGCACGTTCATGGCTTGGTTGGCAAATTCCTATTCATACAGACAATGCGCATGGCCGTGCACGTATTACTGATATTGATGGATCTTTTTTAATAGAGCGTTTTCAGGAAGGTCAGGTTGCTGTTATTGCTGGTTTTCAGGGAGTAACTCCGGATAATCGAATTTCTACCTTAGGACGTGGGGGATCAGATACAAGTGCTGTTGCTATAGCAGCGGCTGTACAAGCTGATCGCTGTGATATTTATACGGATGTGGATGGTGTTTATACAACGGATCCACGTATAGAACCGAAAGCGCGTCGTTTACCAAAGGTAGCTTTTGAAGAGATGCTGGAAATGGCTTCTCTTGGTGCAAAAGTTTTACAGGTTCGTTCTGTTGAATTGGCAATGGTTCATAAGGTTCGTACCTTTGTGCGTTCAAGTTTTGAGGATCCTGATGCTTTAGGCATGGAGGATCCAATGAGTTCTTCTGGAACACTTATTTGCGATGAGGATGAAATTGTGGAACAACAAAATGTTACTGGTATTGCTTTTGCTAAGGATGAAGCACAAATTTCCCTTCGTCGGCTTGCCGATCGTCCAGGGATTTCGGCAGCAATTTTTGGCCCCTTGGCTGAAGAGCGCATTAATGTTGATATGATTGTGCAAAATATTTCTGAAGATGGCTCAAAAACTGATATGACTTTTACTGTACCATCAGCAGATGTAGAAAAAGCCGTTGCACTTCTTGAGAAAAATCGTAAAGAAATTGGATTTGATGTTCTCCAATTTGAAAGCGATCTTGCCAAGGTTTCTGTGATTGGTATTGGAATGCGCAGCCATGCAGGGGTTGCTGCTACAGCTTTTAAGGCTTTGGCTGAAAAGGGTATTAATATTCAAGCAATCACGACCTCAGAAATTAAAATTTCTATTTTGATTGATAGTGCTTACACTGAACTTGCGGTTAGAACATTACATGCTGTTTATGCTCTTGATAAGGGGTGAGCATTTTTTAGCTCCAATAAAGTTTCAGTGACATCAATATATATTAATAATTTTTATTAAGAATAACTTATATTTTGAACTTAAATGAGAACTATTCAATACAGCAAAATGCTCTCATTTTAAACTTATTCGTAATCTTGAAAACGGGAAGACAGTTTAACTCTGGGAGACTATGAAGTCGTAAAGGTAAAAATTAATACTCATCTTTACGCTTATAAAGGAGAAAGCGAGCCGCACTAAGGCTATTTTCAGTTTCCAATATTGTGCAACTTTTGCTTTGAAATAAGGAAACCTTCCGGTATTTTGCTTTCTTACCCGAGCGATAAGACGACAAATGATCCTTAAAAATATATTTGCCCAAAAAATAATATGTTTTTTAAAGAAGGCTAGGATTAAAGCTGTTGATAATACCGACAATAAAGTCAGTAACGAAAAGATGGATTTTTTGGAAAAATGAGCTACGGGATTACTTAACTAATTATTGGGTCTGCTTGCTATGTTGACGTTATAAGTGATAGGTGAGGATGGGAGAACTGTTGGGGCTATAAAGGGCAGTAAAAAAACTTATATTATTTCAATAAATTAACGTCTATATACTTTATTATAAAAACAGCAGCTTGTAAGAATTGTGATGATGGAGTTAAGGTGTTTGAAACAACTCTTTATGATTTTTATACACACAGTTATGGTGAGAAAGGTATTTTGTGTTGATTAACTCAATATACCTTATTCATGTGCATTGAGTAGCCAAGATCTTAATGATAGCTTCAAATGAAGATATATTATTTACATTGCTATTAATTATTGTTTCTTATTTTCTTCATTAAAATTTATCAGTGGAGGGGATAGTTACAAAGAGAATAAATCTTCTGCTCATTTATCAATGAGGAAGAAAAATGTGTTAAAATTTCTTTTTCTTATTTTTTCGTTATAATTAAATATAACATATTGATTTATAATAGGAATTCATTGTTTCTTCATAGTGGATAATAGCTTTGACGAAAGATCGCTTCTCTTATCACAGATTCCTTTATATTAAATCAATTAAAATTATTTCTGTGTACGCTACAAGTGGGACTGGTATGTGAGTAAACTTTATTGAAGAAAGGAATAAAAACGTCTCTTATGAATTCTCTCAAGTGTCAAGAGTTTTTGCAATATGAGAGGTTGGAATAGTATGATGATGTCAGTTTACATCTTCATAGATGTAAAAATGAGGTAAAACAACGGCTTTTACGTTCAATATTGTCCAAATCCAACAAATGAATAGAATCACTTTTTAAAAAGCTCGTATAAAAGTCTATTTTTAGTTAGTTTATTGGGAACTATGAGCAACGTCTTTATTGCGCTTAATATAAATAAATCCATATCCTAGACCGATAAGAGCAGATAAACCAGAGCCACAAAGTACTCCAATTTTTGCAGCATCAAGAAGGATAATATTTTTAAAAGCAAGCATTGAAACAAAGATAGACATTGTAAAGCCAATTCCTGCTAAAAAACCAATGAGTAAAATACCTGTCCATGTCATATGAGGAGGGAGGCGGCATAGACCTGATTTTACAGCTAGATAACTGGCGGTGATAATGCCAAGCGGCTTACCGATGAAAAGCCCAATAACAACACCAAGAACAATCAAGAATGATTTATCGGAAGAAAGGTCAAAGTTTGCAAAACTTACTCCTGCATTTGCGAAGGCAAAAATCGGCATTACACCGTATGCAACCCATGGATGCAATGCTTTCTGAACACGGGTTACTGGAGCAATTATGGCACGCTGTCCTTTGCGCATTTTTTTCAATGCGGTTGAAATATGATGGAGATCTGTTTTAATATTTTTTTCTTGAAGAATTTGCATAGCATTGCTGAGCGTGGTGAGTGGCGCTACAAGAGTCCGAGTAGGAAAAACGGGAGTCATCATCCCTAAAATTACACCAGCAAGTGATGGATGAACGCCTGTTACCATTAAACCCCACCAGATGATTGCACCAGGTAAAATGTAAAGCCATGCTGATGCAAGTCCAATCCATTGAAAGAATAGCACTAGAGCAATACCTGCTCCTGCAATCATTAAACCACTAAGATCAATGTTTGTTGAGTAGAAAAAAGCAATAATAAGAACAGCGATAATATCATCAATAATTGCGAGTGATAGAAGAATGATATGAAGATTAGAAGGAATTTTTTTTCCAAGAAGAGCAAGAATACCGAGAGCAAAGGCAATGTCTGTTGCTGTTGGTACGGCCCAACCATGTATATGCCCATCATTAAAGTTGAAGATAAAATAAATAATTGCAGGGAAACAAACGCCCCCTATTGCAGCAACAATTGGTAAGATTGCTTGTTTAAAATCGGCAAGAGCACCTTCATGAATCTCGCGTCGGATTTCCATTCCTGCAACGAGAAAGAAAATAGTCATAAGGGCATCATTAACCCAAAAATGCAAATCCCATGAAAGAGTGAAATGCCCCAAATTAAAACCAAGAGGTGTATGCCAAAAAGATTCATAGAGATCAGCATATTTAGAATTGGCAAAAATGAGTGCAGAAGCAGCAGCTAATAAAAGAACAATACCACTAAGAGCTTCAATATGGAGAAAACGCTCGATAGCAGAAAGCGCTTGATTGGTGACACGAGAAGCGCGATTAGGCAAGCGATTTGAAGATAAATCAGACATGAACAACTCCAAGTATCGACAATTTTATGATTCTATATTCTCTTATGTAAATGACTCTGTGTGAAGCCTTCTGTATCATATAAAAGCAAAAAGAGGAATAAAGTTCTTAATTTATAGACAAGATCATCATGTTTAAAGCACAAAATGTTCAAGGCGATGCTTCATTTTTAATAGTGAGATCTACTTTGCTTAAAGCCTTGGATAGATCATTTTGTAAAGCAGATTCGAGATCAATTATTGTGAGCCCTTTATTATCTTTTGCTTTAATTTTAACACTCAATGTTTGCGGATTTTTAGCAAATTCACCTAAGGATTTTGAAATTTTTTCTGCTTCGTCATGATTTTTTAATAGAATGTTAGGGGTCTGCGTCATCATTAGATAGAAATCGTCATAGAGTTCCTTTTTAAGATCATGTTTGCTGTCATTAAGAGTTTGCGCAAGATAAGAAAAAAGCTTATCAATGAAACCTGCATCCTTATATTGTATATCAATTTCATTGATGCCAAGGTCTTGAGAAGCAGCAATCATTACATTTTTCTGACCAGAAAAAAGCTTTTCATCAACATCAATAACCTTGGCTGATATGTACCCAGATCCGACGTCTTTCATATCGAAAGACATTGCATTAAGAAAGAGCATACGTTTTTTTTCATCATAAGAAATATCAATTTTTCCTGAAATGTTAAAGCGCTCAAAGTTCAAATTTTTGAAGAGTTCTAAGTCTTTTTCATTCATTTTTTTAGGTAAAACGGAAAGGTTATTGAGGGAAAGAAAAAGTTTTTTAGGGATAGGTTGTTTCCACAAGCTTGGTTTGAATTGGAATGATTCGAGTGTTGCTTTCAACTGTGGTATATCAACGGTGACGTTATCAACTTTGGCATCGGCTGAGGTAATGGCGAGCAATATGTTTAGAAGTAGACCATTTTGTGCTATTTTTTCAGCGGTTTTATTATTCTCTTTTCTTGCATTAAGATAAGCTTTGATCAATTTTTCAGGAGTTTGTTCAAGTGGCTTCATCTTTAAACCAGATGTTTTAAACTGTTGGAGAAAGAAAGAGCTGTTTTTTTCTGCTTCTTCAAAAATATCAATGCTTATATTATTCAGAGAAATGGGACCAGTAACGGTTTTACCTTGATTGAGAGTATTATTTTTTCCAAAGATGATAGAATAGGCGTAGTTGATGTCGATATCATGGGCTTTTATTGTATCACTTTTAGCCATAAGCTGCATCTGTTTGGCACCATTGACTGCAACTGTTTTAAGATCCATATTTTTGATACTAACTGAACGGATATGGCCATTTCTAAAATCAGAAAGCTGGAAATTATTGACTTCAACCGTTTCTGTTTGCTTATTTTTATTTTCTATAGAAAGTTGTATATTGGGAGCAATAATTGAGGAAAGCTCAATACGCATCATTGTTTGTAAAAGATGTGATGAGAGTGTTCTATCTTTTTCTTTTAAGAATACACTCCTAAGAGAGATTTTAGGAATTTGCACATGAATATTATTATGCTTTAAATCAACATTATAGAGTGTGAAAGTTCCAGGAATAAAGGAAAGAGGAGGACGGGCAGAAATGGCACCAATGTTAAGTGATGTACCGGCTGGAACGGGTAATGTAACATTTTTCAAATTGACTTTACCTAAGATGCTCACTTCAGATGTTTCTGCTTTTATGGCGTGACGGGTTATCTTTTGCCTTACAAAATTGTCAAGATAGGGTTTTGCGATATAAAATCCACCAACCATTATAATTGCCAAGATAGCAATAAATCCAATAATGCAAGTAAGCCAATATCTTAGGTGACTTTGATACCCACTATTAAGATTGACCATTTTTTCTTCTTTCATTTTTATCACTCGTTAAATTGAGAGTGAAGATAAACTCTTTTTAAGCAACGACAAAGGTTAAAATATAGCGTGTACCAGTTTCAACAGTCATCTATGCTCTATATTAGAGGTATTCTTATCTTTTTAGCAATATAGCTTTATCAAATTTTATCAAATTTCTTTGGATTCAGCACTTTATAGAAAATCACACATAATAAGGAGAGGTAAGTTTATGCACATCATAATTTTTATCACTTTAAATTATCTTAAAATATTCCTATGTCTGCTTTTATCTTGCTGCTGTTTATAGGAATATTTAAAACATCAAAGATATGTTTTTATTCATTATAATTTAATGGGGAGAGGTGAGTGTTATGACAGAAAATCAAATAATGACCTTTTTGATCATTGGTCTTATGATGGTTGTTTTTATTTGGGATCGATTTCGTTATGATCTCGTCGCTATTTGTACATTGTTAATAGCTTGTGCTCTTGGTCTTGTTAGTCCGAAGGAGGCTTTTAGCGGTTTTAGTAATGATATCGTTATTATTGTGGGGAGTGTGTTTGTTGTCAGTACTGCTGTATCTCGCTCTGGTATAATGGAATTTATTATTCAACGAATATGGCCAGAGGTGAAATCGGTGCGTCTTCAATTAGCTTTTTTGGTTATTTCTGTTGTCGTGTTATCAATGTTCGTTAAAAACATTGGTGCTTTGGCTATTATGCTTCCGATAGCTTTTCAGTTTGCTCGTCGTTCTCAGGTTTCTCCTTCTGTTTTTTTGATGCCCATGGCCTTTGGTTCTTTATTGGGGGGGCTTATGACACAGATAGGAACATCCCCCAATGTTGTTATTTCAGCGATGCAGGAACGTTTAGCAGGAACACCTTTTACGATGTTTGATTTTACACCAGTTGGTGCGGTTATTGCGACGGCTGGTGTTTTATATTTGGTCTTGTTTTATTGGCTTTTGCCTGTGCGTGTACGTTCAGGTGTATCATTTGATGATGCCATTGATATTCGTAATTATGTTGCAGAGGTGCATGTTCCAATAAATTCACCGATTGTGGGGAAAAATATTGTTGATTTGGTTAAGCCATCAAGTGGTGATGTTATGGTGATTCAAATCATCAGAAACAAAGTATCTATTTCACCATTACCAGATTTTGTTTTGTCTGAAAACGATATTGTTTTGCTGGAAGGGTCACATACAGGGTTAGATAGTGTGATAAACTCTGCTCGTTTAGAGTTTTCTAAGGGGCGAACTATTTCTACAGGTGATAAGGACAGTGACATTGATATTATTGAAGCAGTTATCACCCATAATTCACCTCTTATTGGTATTAGTGCGAAAGAGTTTTCCCTATTTGATCGCTATAACGTAAATTTTCTTGCGTTAAGTCGTCAACATGAAAGAGTGCGGGGAAGACTTGATGATATTATCTTTCATCTTGGAGATGTGATTGTTTTGCAAGGACAGGATGCAGTTATTCCAAATTTGTTAAGGGAACTGAAATGCTTGCCCCTAGCAAAACGAAATATTGTATTTGGAAATTTACGACATGGTTTTATATCTTTGGCTATTTTATTTATAGCAATTATTTTTACAGCTTTTCATATTGTTCCAGTTGCTTTTTCTTTCTTTTCTGCTGCTGCTGCAATGGTTATCTTTCGCGTTTTGCCAGCGCGTGATCTTTATCAGGCATTAGATGGTCCAATACTAGTGCTATTAGCGGCTCTTATTCCAGTGAGTGAAGCGTTAGAGAAAACAGGATGTACTGATCTTATTGGTCAATGGTTGAGCCAATTGGCAATATTTTTCCCGCCATCTGGTGCCTTAGCACTTATGTTGGTGACAGCCATGTTGGTCACGCCATTTTTGAATAATGCAGCAACGGTGATGATGGTAGCACCAATCGCGTCAAGTTTTGCTCATTCTCTCCATTATAAGCCTGAAGCTTTTTTAATGGCTGTTGCAATCGGTGCAGGCTGTGAGTTCCTTACACCTATCGGACATCAAAGCAATATGCTCGTGATGGCACCAGGAGGATACCGTTTTAGTGATTATCCACGTTTGGGGGCTCCATTGGCGGTGTTGATCGTTATTATTGCTGTTCCAATGCTTATGTGGGTTTGGCCATTACAATAAGATATTTTCAGAAGCTTTGAATATCCATTACAAAAGGTTATTAATTGTATAAAGATAAATTGAAGGGATACACTTTCTTTGGCAAAATTTTATGAAAACTTCGCATTGATCATTCAGAAAGTCTTTCAAATATAGTTGATAAATTAGGTTTATCTGTGTCATTTTTATCTTCTGTAGAAATTGGTAGAAAATCTGTTCCAGTAGGCATGGAAGAGAAAATCATAGAATTCTATGCTTTAGATCAAGAAAAAGCTTCTCTGTTAAAAAAGAAGTCTATCTTTGTCGAAAGAATTTTACAATCAAACCGTCTAATCCGTTGCAACATGAAACTGTTGTTGCATTTATGCTACTTTTAGATGTCTTATTTTAAGGGGCGTGAGCAGATTTAAAAAAAATGTTAGAAACACTCCATGAAGTATGCTTTTTGTAGAGGCTATTGCGAAATTCTATTCCCCAACTTTTATTTACGCATCCCTCATATTAAAAAAGATATATAAATACAGTAAGCTAGATGAATAAAGAATAGTATTAAAATCCTATAATCGAATACAATACAATGATTGTGTTAAAGACTTTAAAAGATATCTCTCATATAATAGAGGGGAGGGTGCTGAAGATGGTAGGCAATCATGGATAATATTAAAGCAGTGATTTTTTTATAAGATTCAAAAGTTGTGATGTAAGCTCAAAGAACGTTTACATCGTTTTTGACTAAGACAGTTGCAAAAATCCAATTGATTTGGTTACATGTCGATTTGAAATAAATAAATCAGTAATTTAAAGATTTTAGTTGATTTAGGCTACCATCTTTGTCCATTTATGCGTAAAAGCGCAGAGAGTAAATTTTTACAAGGTATGATATATGTCGTATGATAGTTTTATTGCTGAAGTTAATGCTGAATTTCGTCAGGAAAAGGCGCTTGCTTTTTGGAGACGTTATGGTTTTTCAATTATTGGAGCAGTCCTTCTTTTCATCATCATGATAATTATTTATCAAATTTATCATCATGCACAAATAAAGAAAGCCAGCCATATTGGTGACGCATTTATAAAAAGCCTTAATTTTGCGGATACACGTCATTTTGATAAAGCGATAAAGCAATTGGAGAGTGTTAAAGACTCTAACTTTGGAGGATATCCTTTTCTTGCTCGTTTGCGGGAGGCTTCTTTACTCATGGAGCAAGGTGATATGATTAAATCAGTGGAGATCTTTGATTCTGTTGCAGCGGATGAGAAAGCACCGCAGATTTTGCGGAAAGTTGCAAAAATTCGAGCAGCCTATATTTTAGTTGATACAGGAACTTTGGATGATGTCAAAAAGCGCATCAAAGAGATGGCAAGTGATGTCGATCCTATGCGTATGTCGGCAAGAGAAGCTTTGGGTTTAGCTGCTTACAAAGCAGATAAAATGGATGAAGCGGTTTATTATTTTAAGAAAATTTCTAAAGAAGGTGCTTTGGGTTCAAAAATAACAGATCGGGCTCGAATGATGCTTGAGCTTATGCAGGCTGAGGGCAAGGCAAATAAGGAATAAATAGATGAGCCTTACCATTGCTATCGTTGGTCGTCCCAATGTTGGGAAATCAACACTTTTTAATCGTTTGGTTGGGCAAAGGTTGGCTTTGGTTGATGATAAGCCAGGTGTAACACGTGATCGGCGTATTCATGCGGCAAAACTTCAAGATCTACGTTTTGATGTGATTGATACGGCTGGGCTGGAAGAAGCAGGTGACTATACACTTGAAGGGCGTATGCGTGCTCATACAAAAGCTGCGATCGATGAAGCGGATCTTATTTTATTCGTATTTGATGCAAAGAGTGGAATAACACCAAGTGATTTAAACTTTGCCTCATTGGTTCGCAAATCAGGAAAGCCCATTGTCCTTGTTGCCAATAAGTCTGAGTCAAGAGCGGCAACAGGAGGAGAGTATGAGGCGTGGTCATTGGGTTTGGGGGAGCCGTGTCCAATATCGGCTGAACATGGTTTGGGACTTAGTGATCTTCGTGATGCAATTATAGATGCTGTTGGGTCAGAACGCGCTTTTGACAAAAACAAAGAAGAAGATATCACGATACAGTCTGCATCTGTTGGTGATGATATAAACAATTTGGAAGAAGAGGGGCTTATTTACGATGAAGATAAGCCTATTCGGATTGCAATTGCGGGGCGCCCCAATACAGGAAAATCCACTCTTATCAATAGTATGCTGAAACAAGAGCGGTTGTTAACAGGACCAGAAGCAGGGCTCACGCGTGATTCTATTTCTGTAGATTGGGAATGGCGTGGTCGTCATGTTAAACTTTTTGATACTGCAGGTTTGCGTCGAAGATCGAAAATTCAAGAAAAATTAGAAAAATTATCCGTTGCGGACACTTTGCGTGCTATTTGTTTTGCAGAAGTGGTGGTCATTGTTTTTGATGCAACAATGCCTTTTGAAAAGCAGGATTTACAAATTGCTGATCTTGTGATTCGTGAAGGGCGTGTGCCAGTTATTGCTTTTAATAAGTGGGACCTTATTGAAAATAGTCAGGCTACATTGATTGATTTGCATGAAAAATGTGCACGATTTCTTCCTCAAGTTCGAGGTTTGAGGGCTGTTCCTTTATCGGGACAATATGGTCAAGGAATTGATAAACTTATGGAAAATGTGATGATGATGCACCGTGTATGGAATCGTCGCATTTCGACAGCTAAATTGAACCAATGGCTTGAAACTGTTGTGGCACATCATCCACCGCCTGCGGTTTCGGGGCGTCGACTTAAGGTTAAATATATCACACAGATTAAGACGCGTCCTCCTGGATTTATGATTTCTTGCTCGCGTCCCAAAGTTATGCCTCAGTCGTATTTACGTTACCTTATCAATGGGTTACGTGAAACATTTGATATGTCTGGTATACCAGTTCGCATATCCTTACGAGCCTCTGATAATCCTTTTGCGGCAAGTTCCAAGAAGAAAAGATAGCGCTTTAATTTTTTAAGTGAAAGAAATCTCTACTTCAGAATCTTAGAAATAAGCTTTTTGATGATCTATTGCGTTCTAAATATAAGAATGAATTAATAATCTCAACAGACAATATCTTGCTTTTCATAAAAGAAAAAAATTCTTTATTTGCTAAAATCTTGATTGATCAATAATCATTGATCATAAACGCTATTGATCCGCCCCATTTTTACGCTTATGGAGTAACAAGCCGGTATCATCACACACTTTGCAAGCTCCCAATATTGTTACAGCTCTTGAATTAAGACGATTCATAAAAGGCATTTTTTCTCCTTTCTTCTATGTTTTTATCCACACGCTAATCCTGCTTGTAACATACAAACGAATGGTTTTGATTGATTCAACATAGAGAGATTTGGAATGAGAGAATCTTAAGATATTCGGAATTCTTATTTAAAATGAATTATCTTTATAAATCAGTATATTGCTATTAAATAAAGTTCTCTCATTTTAATTATCTCTTGATAAAATTATTTATTCGCATGTTATAAGAATAGTTTAATAGGGGGAGTATTTAAGAAAGAGCACACGATTCTCTTAATGGGTTATTTAAATGAAAGAATAGATGCAATATGAGGGTGGGGAAATATAACTATGTGCTTGTTTGAAAAGAAACATTAAATTATCTTTTCATAAAAATAAAGGGTGTGAATAAGCGCTTTTGCTTGCGATAGTTTATCTAAATAAAAAGCAAAAATACCTGCTGAATCTATCAATATTCAATTATAAAGGGTAAGATTCAACAAGTGGATTAAATTGTATAAAGCGATATGGTGATCGTATTCAAATATTATGTGTTCTATTGGTCTGAGCTATTTAGAATCATAGATTTATTAAGATCTCGTATTTAAAGAAAGCTCTCTTAATGCCTTCAGGTTCATTTCATGATGATGTCCGTAATGGTATATGTAAAATACCTTGCGAGTAGGTTCATATAAAATCCGCAGAGTATTCTCATTTTCATTAAAATAAAAAGTATGAGTTTATTTAAATAAAAGACGTAAGCCAACGCCACCATACTGTTTTCCAGCTTTCAATGTTGTACCCATCCTCGTTTTTAAAGAGAGCATAAAAGGCATATTTTCAATCATTTTTAATCACACACTCCCCTGCTTGTGATGTAAAAACAAATAGTTTTGATTGATGTAATATGAACAAGCTTGAAATGTAAAGAATCTTACGACATTCGGCATTCTTAATTTAATATAAAAAATGATAATTTATCTTGATAAATCAAATCATTGTTAAATTTAGAATACTAAACATGAACACATTTGCACATAATCATTCTAGCTTGCAAACAAATGTGATGCTGTTTTGCTTTCCCTCAAAATCATAATTATTGATATCACTTATAATATTTTGAATGTATATGAATTCATCTCCACAAAACAGATAAAATATACCGTATAATACTTTAATAAGATAATTATAAACATCATTGAAACATTATTCTTGGTAACATAATATACTAAACATATATTCACTGAATGTGCATCAATTGCGTAGGCTTTACTCATCATGGGTTAATGAAAATGGCTATTAATGAAATTCTTACACTTTTTAAGTGCAAGGTATTGATTTATAATGATAGTTTATAATTTTTCGATTTGAATAAGAACTCTGAGTATTAAGATATTTTTACGCATTCATATTGAATTAATCAAAACTATTTGTTTTTACATCACAAGAAGGGGGGATGTGATTAAAAATGATTGAAAATATGCCTTTTATGCTTTCTTTAAAAACGAGGATTAGTACAACATTGAAAGATGAGAAACATAGTATGATGGTATCGGGTTACACATTTTGTTAAGCATAAAGATGATGGCTTTATGAGTTTTATATTATTCATGGGAACTTTTTATTATACATTCACAGGTGCTATTGTGGAATCGATTTAGGTGCCTAAAAATATCTTTGTTAAAAATTGAAAAATACGTTAATTTATGCGATAAAATTTATACGATAAATTGTGATAGATTCCTTTTAGGATCTTGACGAATAAATTCAGGAACAATATGATACGCACGGTTTTATGAGATGCATTTTTCTTTGCTTTTTGATTAAGGAGCCAATGATGGCGATGGGCGAAAGACCCGTTATAAGCTTCAAGGAAGCTGAAGAGAAGAAGCAAGAGGAGTGTTTTCATTCAGAAGATTTGGAATGTCGTAGTAAGAACTTAAGCATGGCTTTAGTGCGTAGGCTCGCATTAAAGAAGCGGGAAGGTAAGAATAAGCGGGAAAAATCACAAGGAAGGATAGCAGATGCAATTAGGCTTTCCAGTGAGTTCTTAGCAAGTATTATAGTTGGTGTTGTTTTAGGGGTAGGGTTTGACAAGTTAGTAGGTTCATGGCCATGGGGATTGATGTTTTTTCTCTTCCTTGGATTTGCTGCTGGTGTATTGAGTATTCTTCGGTCTGTGGGGTATGTTTCCTCCAGCCAATTAGGGAAAAAAGGCGTATTGCGCCAAGATGAACAAAATAAAGGGACCAATGAAAGGTCCGATAAATGAGGTTGAAGTGACAGCGCACGCTCCAGATCCTATTCATCAGTTTGAGGTTTCTCGGCTGATTAAGATTTCCATAGGAAATATGGATTTATCGTTTACGAATGTGTCATTGTTTACAGTTATAACGGTTGTTGTGACGTCTATTTTTCTCTTCATTTCATCCTCAAGTCGTGGATTGGTTCCAACGCGGATGCAGTCTCTTTCAGAAATGGCCTATGAGTTTGTAGCATCAACTCTGCGGGAATCATCTGGCGTGCAGGGAATGCAGTTTTTTCCTTTAGTTTTTTCTTTGTTTACTTTTATTTTGGTTGCTAACTTTATTGGTCTTTTTCCCTATTTTTATACGGTTACATCTCAGATCATGATTACGTTTTCGTTAGCAATGGTGGTGATTTTGACGGTGATTGGGTATGGCTTTTATAAGCATGGGATCAGTTTTTTGAAACTGTTCGTTCCCAGTGGGGTTCCTGTTGTGGTTTTGCCTCTGGTGACAATGATTGAGATTATTTCTTTTCTCTCCCGTCCAATTAGTCTTTCTCTGCGTCTTTTTGCGAATATGCTTGCTGGTCATATTACGCTCAAAGTGTTTTCTGGGTTTGTTGTATCAATGGTTGGGGTAGGGCTTGTAGGTGTTGGTGGTTCGATTTTACCGCTTATTATGACTGTAGCGATTACCGCTCTTGAATTTTTGGTCGCATTTCTTCAAGCTTACGTCTTTACGGTTTTAACTTGTATGTATCTTAATGATGCAATTCATCCAGGACATTAATAGAACTGGCGGTTTTCCGTCGAATAATACAATTTCACTTTAAAGGAGAATAATATGGAATTAGTGCTTGCAGCAAAATATATTGGCGCTGGTCTTGCTTGTTTTGGTATGGCTGGAACAGCTTTAGGGCTTGGTAATATTTTTGGTAGCTATCTTTCTGGTGCATTACGAAATCCATCAGCAGCAGATAGTCAGTTTGGGCGTCTCGTCTTTGGTTTTGCTGTAACAGAAGCTTTGGGAATTTTTTCATTGCTCATTGCTTTATTACTTCTTTTTGGGGTTTGATCATCATCAAAAGGGTATATCTGTTCTCTACGTGAGGAAAGATTTACCCTTTTTACTCTTAACCAGAGAGATGTTAGTCGGTTATCATCAGTTATAGAGGGCTTTATAAGTTATTTAAAGGATGAAAGAAGATGTTTTTTCCCAGCGCTTATGCACAGAATACTGAAACGTCGATAGAGCATATTAAAAAAGTGGCAGAGAAAGCAGATCGTGTGTTTCCACCTTTTGATTTTGTACATTTTAGTTCGCATTTTTTCTGGTTGGCAATTTCTTTCGGGCTTTTTTATCTTTTTATTTCTCGTGTTATTGCGCCGCGTATTGGTGGTGTTATTGAAACACGTCGAGATCGAATTGCATCTGATTTAGATCAGGCAATGCGCATGAAGCAAGAAGCAGACATTGTCGTTGAAACTTATGAGCGGAAATTAGCAGAAGCGCGTTTGAACGCGCAGGCTATAGCGCAGGTAGCTAGTGAAGAATTAAAAGAAAAGGTGGAGCTTGAACGGAAAGAAATTGAAGAGAGTTTAGAGAAAAAACTCGCAGATGCTGAAAAACAGATAGCAAAAATTCGGGATAAAGCGATGCAAAATGTTGGTTCTATCGCTGAAGAAGTAGCTCTTGAAATTGTGAAAAAATTGATTGACGTTGATATCAGCAAAGAGGCTGTTCGTTTAGTTATTAAAACTGCGGATTATTGAGGAAGACAAAGATGACTGATACTTTTTGGGCATTTGTTGGGTTAGTTCTTTTTTTGGCTCTTTTAGTCTATTTCCAAATTCCACAGAGGATTATACACCATCTTGATGCGCGCGCGAAACGTATCAAAGATGAACTGGATGAGGCTCTGCGTCTTCGTGAAGAGGCACAGGGAATATTGGCTGAATATCAACGCAAACATGCAGAAGCAGAAAAAGATGCACAAGAAATTATTGCTGCAGCAAAGCATGAAGTTGAATCTGTTATTGCTGAGGCTCGTACAAAAGCAGAAGAATATGTAAAAAACCGCAATAAATTGGCAGAGCAAAAAATCGCTCAGGCAGAAGCGGATGCAATACGCATGGTCTCTTCATCTGCTATCGATTTGGCAATTTCTACAGCGCGTACCCTTATTGCAAGAGAATTAGATTCTAACAAGGCAGATAAACTCATTACAGAGTCTCTTGCGAAAGAATCACTGATCAAAATGAAAACATATCTTAATTAATGGTTTCTTGAAGATAAAGAATTGCTTCTTTAGATGGGTAATTTTTCAAGATTGAATGCTTTATCTCTTAAATTGTGGTGCGAGGCTAATTTTGTATTGGTTTTGCATTGAGTTTAGAGAGGTGTGCTATCGCGCTTAGATTCTGTTTTTGATTCTATTCGTGATGATTTATAATACCTATAGAAAGTATCATCATCTTTGTGATTATTAAGTGATAAGTCTGCAGCATTATTGTCTTATTCTCTAAAATTTTGTGGCTACTTTTGTATTTAGCAACTGCTTTTACATTTAGCGTGGTTTATGAGAAACACATTGATTCATTTCTCAAGAGTTTTTATCTGCATATTGATCTCTTTTATGAATACGGTTATTTCTTGTAAGCGGAGAGTTTAAAGGGGGAGATTCTTATTTTATTCTATATTCTTATTGAATGTGAAAAATGATAAATTGATCATTATAAATCAATATCTTGTTGTGCTGTAAAATACCGTTGTGTAGAGGGGTGATATAAGGCAATAAGCTTTATGTATTAAGTTATTTTTAAATATCGTGATCAGTATTCAGGGTAGGGCGTGTCTGTCGTGCCTATAAAGTGGATTGCATGAGTGGTCAGCAGGTGGAACACGACGAGAGAAGCTGGACTGTTGATAGGCTAGAGGCTGGTAGGAAATTCCATCTTTTGAGGTGTGAGAGGAGATCAATTTCATGATTTTATTAATTGATAGGATATTTTAGTTTTAAATGACAAGTTTTGAGAAATCTGCAACCGATTGTGTAATAGTGTGAGCACGTTTGAGAAGAGCAAGACGGTTAGCACGAACATCTGGATTTTTATCATTCACCAATACTTTTTCAAAAAATATATCAATCAATTTTCCGAGTGGCGCTAACACACTAAGAGAGAGCGATAAATTTGTTGTATTGATGGTGGCAAGAATCTTTCTTTCTACCTCATAGATTGCACGGTAGAGCTGCTTTTCTTCTTCCTCAATAAGGAGTTCAGGATTAATTTCATTCGTTATTGTTGTGCTTTTTTGAAATTCATTTTCAAGAATATTGGCAGTACGTTTTACAGAGGTTGCAAAGCGCATTCCGTCATTTGTATTGATAAAAGCAATAAGCGACTCGACATGACGTGCAACCAATAAAAAATCATCAGACTTTTTGTTTAAAACTGCTTCAAGGGCATCATAACGAGCACCTTCCTCTTTTAGATAGATCTTCAAACGATCATGAAAAAAGAATAACAGATCTGATAAAATATATTCTGTCTTTTCTGGAAGCAGATTCTGCAATTGTGGATTTTCCCTTTGAGAATTTTCATCTTTATTTCTTTGTTGTAAAAAAAGATTCGTTGCCAACTGAAACAGTGGCATAAGATTGATTTTCCAATCCCGCGAAAGTACAAGCCTAATAATTCCCAGTGCTGCTCGTCTTAACGCATAGGGATCTTTTGAACCCGTTGGCTTTTCATTAATGAGCCAAAAGCCAACGAGCATATCAATTTTGTCGGCTAACATAATTGTTATAGCAAGTGGTTCTTGCGGAAGACGATCTGTTGGTCCTTGAGGTTTATAATGGTCTTCGATTGCGACAGCGACGTGAGGATCTTCTCCTTGAAGAAGGGCATATTTTTGCCCCATTGTTCCTTGCAGTTCAGGAAATTCTCCGACAATTTCTGTTTGTAAATCAGCTTTTGCAAGAACTGCTGCACGTTTCGCTAAGAGAGGATCTGCTTGTATCAAAGGTGCAATTTTTTGTGCGAGTGTAGCGATGCGTTCTACTCTTGCGCCTTGTGTACCTAATTTGGCGTGAAAAGTTACATTCAAATGATCAAGTCGCGCCATTCTTTGATCAAGAGGTTTTTTTATATCAAGATCAAATTTTTTTATAGAAGATTCCAATTGTTTAATATCGGGCAAATCACGCTGATCTGTTTTCCAAAAATAGAGTGCATCAGAAAGACGAGCATGGACAACTTTACTATTTCCTTTAGAAATTTCTTTGCCTTCATCATTGGCGAGAATATTAGAAACGAGAATAAAATGATGAGAAAGTTTTATCTTTTCCCCTTGTTTACGGGTGACAAAACATTTTTGATTAGCTCGAATGGTCAAGCGAATAATTTCTGGAGGAATATCAAGGAATGATTTGTCAAAATCACCCATAAGGATAACAGGCCATTCAACAAGGCCAGAAACTTCTTCTAGGAGGGCATTATCTTGAACCAGTTCTAAACCGTTTGCAAAGCAAAGATTTTGAGCATCAGCTAAAATAATATTCTTTCGTCTTTCTGCATCCAGAATGACTTTATGTGTTTCAAGTTGAGTAACATAGTCATCAAAGCGACGCACCTGGAATGGTTTTCCGTCACTTAAGAAACGATGACCATAAGTTAGATTATTGCTCTTAAGAGAACCAATTGTAAACGGAACAACACGTGTTTCGCCAATTTCTGGTCCGAAGATGCAAAGAATATTTTGTAAAGGTCGAATCCACTTCAGAACACCACTTTTTGCGGAATCTTTTCCCCAACGCATAGATTTCGGCCACGGAAAGTTGCGGATAATATCTGGTAAAATATCGGCAATAATTTTTTCTGCAGGCTGACCTTTTTTAACAATTTTAGCAATATAAAAATCGCCTTTTTTATCATCATGTCCAAGATATGCTTCAGAAATATCGTTGAGCCCCGTTGCACGCAGAAAACCATCAATGGCATGCTGTGGTGATTTTGTACTGGGACCTCTGCGTTCCTCATGGATATCTTTTGAGCGTATAGAAAGTCCGCGTACGTCCAATGTTAGTCGACGAGGTGTCCAATATTCACGAGCGGCTTTATAGGTTAATCCAGCATTCACAAGTTGATCCGTAACAGCTTTTTTAAGATCAGCAGCAGCTTTTCGTTGCATGCGTGCGGGGATTTCTTCACTGAAAAGTTCAAGAAGAAGATCAGACATTAGGCTTCTCCCGTGTATATTTGTCCAGCTTCTGTGAGTAAGAAGGCTTCCCCACAACGGCGTGCAAGATCGCGAACGCGCAGAATGTAATTTTGCCGCTCGGTTACAGAAATAACGCCACGTGCTTGCAAAAGATTAAAGATATGGCTCGCTTTAATACATTGATCATATGCAGGAAAAACACAGCGATGGAATGCATTTTCTTTATTTTGTTTTCCAGCATCAAGAAGTGCGCTGCATTCGCGTTCTGCATCGATAAAGTGCTGATGGAGCAGTTTTGTATCAGCAAATTCGAAGTTGTAATATGAGTATTCCTGTTCTGCCTGTAGAAAAATATCTCTATAACTTATTTTATTTTCTCCCTCCAAACCATTAAAGTTAAGGTCATAGACGTTATCAACCCCTTGGATATACATCGCTAGACGCTCAAGACCGTATGTAAGTTCCCCTGAAACTGGAGCGCATTCAATGCCGCACACTTGTTGAAAATAAGTAAATTGAGAAACTTCCATTCCATCGCACCAGCATTCCCATCCAAGCCCCCAAGCACCAAGAGTGGGACTTTCCCAATCATCTTCAACAAAGCGAATATCATGCAATTTTGTATCAAGTCCAATAGCTTGTAGCGACTTTATATAAAGTTCTTGTAGATTGAGCGGAGAGGGTTTGAGAAGCACTTGGAATTGATAATAGTGTTGTAAACGATTTGGATTCTTACCATATCGGCCATCTGTTGGACGTCGAGAGGGTTGGACATAAGCAACTTTCCAAGGGCGTGGACCTAGAGAGCGTAATGTTGTTGCTGGATGAAAAGTCCCAGCTCCAACTTCCATATCGTAAGGTTGCAAAATCGCACATCCATAGTGCGCCCAATAATTTTGCAAAGTTAATATGAGTCCCTGAAAAGAACGTGTGGGATTAAGATGTTCAGGCAGTTTCACGCTTTATACTCTTTATATTGGACTAAACAAAAAACCAAAGTAATTTTAGTTTCTCTATTTATTATTTCATGTGGTTTACGGTTAAGCATTGTTTATTGCAAACCAAATTTCAATTTTTCTTGAATTTGTTTAGAATTTTCTGGTTTTCCGTCAATTGCGTGGTTCCATTGAAAGATTGCTTCACGTTTACGTCCAACTTTCCAATAGGCATCCCCTAAATGATCATTCAATGTTGGGTCTTCAGGTTGTAATCTGATAGCATTTTCCAATATTTGGACTGCTTTGTTATATTCTTTTAGTTTATAATAAGCCCATCCTAGAGAATCAAGGATATGACTGTTTTGCGCTTGCAAAGCAGAAGCTTTTTGCAGCATATGGAGAGATTCTTCAAGTTTCTCACCACGTTCCACAAGGGAATAGGCCAAATAATTAAGAACTTGCGGTTGGTTTGGGAAAAATTCAAGTGATTTTCGCAAGTCAATTTCTGCTTTTGGCCACTGTTGTAAACGTTCAAAAGCAATACCACGCTGATAAAAGAGTTTCCAATCGTCCTGTTGAAAGTTTTTTATCTGGGCAATAGCGTGGTCTAGAGTTTTAGTGGCTTCAAGAAATTTATTGTCCTGCATATAGAAAGCAACGAGTGTTATCAAAATGTTACGATCGTTGGGAAATTTTTTATTTAACAATGTGAGTAATTTTATTGCTTCTTTGTAATTATTGTTATTGATAAGGAGGAAAGCAAGATGCAGTTGCCCATCTTTATAATAGGGAGATTTAGGGGATAAAGCGCGATAAAGTTTAATTGCTTGATAAGGGTCGCCTAATTTAGCAGAAATATGTGCGAGCTGAAACAATGTTGCATCATTTTGAGGGTATAAAGCGAAAGCTAACTGTTTGAAAATACGTGCAATTCGTCCTGAGTTTTTATAGTTTAGGGCAGTTCCAAAATTATACAATACCTCGGCTGCTCCTTGTTGGGGTGTTTTAACAACCCTCTCTAAGAAAGCATTTTTTTCAATTTTTTCTCGAAAATTTTTAAGGACTTCTCGACCTGACAACATTTGTTCGCCATGCTGGACTGTTTGCAGAGCTTGGTTGCGCATATTACGGCGCAATTGGAATGAGGCATAGGCTATGATAATACGCTCATAAGTATTAGGAGCGATAAGAGTTCCCTGTTTGTTATTCAGTGCTTTAATGAAATATCTTTTTGCATCCTGTGGTCGTTCTGCAAGGTCGCTCATAAGTGCTAAATGATAAGATATAAAAAGGTCATACCAGATAGGACCTTTGAGCTTTTTAAGATCAGCGATTGCTTGAGATTTGTGTCCAGATCCAAATGTAATCCAAGCACTAATTAATTCAGGTATTGGATTATTGGATGTAGGAAGTTCTTTTGATTGCAGAAGAAGTTTGGCATTTTTGTAGTCTTTTTTGATGAGACTTTCTACTGATAACGTTAAGGAAACAAAAGGTGTTATAACATTTTGCTTTTTGAGTTTTTTTGCCTGTTGTACCGCTTCTTTAAAGTTTCCAACCGAGAGCATAGCTTCAAGGAGCTCTTTTTGTGTTTCAACGTTATCGGGTTGATAAACGAGTGCCTGTTTAAAATAATGAATGGCGAGATCTGTTTTATTTTCATGATTTGCAACCCTTCCAGCTAAATAAGCACCTGTAAATGAGTTTGTATGAATTGCAGAGCTTATTTTACTGTAGGTGAGGGATGGTATCATCATGATACCCACGATAAAGAGGGTAAAAAGTCGGGATACCGTTGCAGAGCACATGGAGCTAATCCTTTTCAAGATAATCAATCGATAATGTAATTTATAAATCATATCTCATTACTTTGTTGAAAAATATTGCGATTCTTTCAAAGAATCAGTTTATACGTGCAATACAAAACTCAACAGTCTCAAGGAGAGCATTGTAAGCAAGGTTTTCGTTCATGGGAACAAGAGCATCAACTGCATACTTTCCATAGACACGTGCTTGTTTTATTGTATCTGTGATACTATCATACTTTTCCATTAAGTGTTGCGCGTATTCGAAGGATTCATCATTGGCATTACCCTCTTCAAGTGCTTGTTTCCAGAAAGCTTTTTCTACCGTATTTCCACGCTCATAGGCAAGAATAACAGGCATCGTGATTTTTCCTTCTCGAAAATCATCTCCTATATTTTTTCCTAAGTTTTGGGCACTACCACTATAGTCAAGTGCATCATCAATCAATTGGAAAGCTAAACCTAAAGATGTTCCATATTCACGTAATGCAGAACGCTCTTTATCTCCATAGCCAGCAACAATGGGTCCTACTTCGGCGGCTGCTGAAAAAAGTGCCGCTGTTTTTGCATTGATGATTTTGAGATAGTCTGAAGGACTGGTTTTGATATTTTTTGCAGCAGAAAGTTGCATAACTTCTCCTTCGGCAATAATTGCAGCAGCGTTTGCTAGGACAGAGAGCGCTTCTATAGAGCCGACATCAACCATCATTTTAAAAGCTTGCCCCAATAAGAAATCACCAACAAGCACACTTGCTTGATTTCCCCAAATCATCCGTGCCGTAGATTTTCCACGTCGTAAATTACTTTCATCAATCACGTCATCGTGCAGTAATGTTGCTGTATGCATAAATTCAACGGCTGTTGCAAGTTTTATATGCCCGTCACTTTGATAATTGAACATATGAGCAGAAGCGAGAGTAATCATTGGTCGTAACCGCTTTCCCCCTGATGAAATAAGATGATTAGAAATTTCAGGAATCATCTCAACCTCTGATTTTGCCATAGAGAGAATAAATTGATTTACGCGCTTCATATCTTGTTGAGTAAGATTGATAAGAGATTGAAGAGAAATTTGATTATTTCTTATTTGTTCTGGTTTGATGGCTGCACTCAATGTATTTACTCCTAGAGTATTGCAATGGACATGTATAAATTCTATTTTATTGGTTAGCATAAAGGGGGTTTTATTTTGACTCAAGCCTTTGATGTGGCTTTGAAGTGTAAGCTTTGATAGATCTTGTCAAGAAATGTTCTTTAATAAGTGTAATGTTGTTGTTATAAAATGATAAAAAAAATTAAAATGGTAGCTGAATAGCGAAAGTGCAATTTATACAAGGTGAACATTAGACTTTTAAATGGATAAAGCAACGAATCAAAGTGGTGAAACAATTGACAGTTTTCATCGCGGGAAATTTTATTTGGTTCAACCTCATAAATATGGCCATCGTTCTGGGATGGACGCTATGTTATTAGCTAGTTTGGTTCCGAGTGATTTAAAGGGCAAGGTCGTTGATTTAGGTGCAGGTGCTGGAGCTGCAGGGCTGGCTGTTGCTTCACGTTGTCTGAAAGTTCATGTTACCTTAGTTGAACGTTCGGCTTTTATGATATCGTACGCTCAAAAAACGCTTATGCTAAAACAAAATAAACAATTTACTGGCCGCATTTGTTTGCTAGAAGCAGATGTTACTTTCAAGGGGAATGAACGTATAAAAGCAGGTTTGATAGATAATAGCTTTGATTTTGCGATTATGAATCCACCTTTTAATAATCCTACTGATCGCAAGACACCTGATCAACAAAAATCTGAAGCACACGTTATGCCTGAAGCGATGTTTGATAATTGGTTGCGGAGTGCAGCAGCGATTGTCAAGCCAGGTGGATATTTAGGGCTAATTGCACGACCACAATCGCTGGCAGATATCTTGCGTGCTTTAGAAGGGCGTTTTGGTGGTATTTGTATAATTCCTGTGCATGCACGTGCAAAAACAGCAGCAATTCGTCTTTTATTTTACGCAAAACGAGGAAGTAGAGCAGCTTTATCTATTTTACCGGCACTGGTGATACATGAAGATAATGGTCATACTTTTTCACCACGGATTGATGCAATTAATAATGGATATATAAGCTTGTGGGAACTTTTGTAATGGTATCTTGTGTTTTTCAGTTTATTCTTTAAAGTCTACACTTTGTTACTAGGGAGGTTTAGCTTTTGGATGAAATTATATTTCTGGTTGTAATGTGGGGATTGATTGGCGCTTTTGGATGGTATCGCGTTGTTCCTTTTTGTTGTTCTTTCCTCTTTAATTTTTCTTAACTTATAAGGAGATTTTGTTTTGATTGACGTTATCAAGAAACTTGTTCCCCATCGTTTTTCTTCCAATAAATTAGAAATTCCTGTCGTTCGCCTTCAAGGGGCGATTATGGATTCGTCAGCATCTATATCTCGTACGCTTTCCCTCAGTAGATGTGCCAGTCTTTTAGAGAAGGCTTTTGCGTACAAAAAAGCACCGGCTATTGCCCTTATTATCAATTCTCCTGGAGGTTCACCTGTACAATCGCGTTTAATCTTCAAGCGTATTCGTGATTTGGCAGAAGAAAAAAATAAAAAGGTTCTTGTATTTATTGAAGATATAGCAGCATCCGGTGGTTATATGATTGCTTGTGCAGGAGATGAAATTTTTGCAGATCCTTCTTCGATTGTTGGTTCCATTGGGGTGGTTTCAGCTTCCTTTGGTTTTCCGGAACTTTTAAAGAAAATTGGTGTGGAGCGGCGCGTTTACACAGCAGGAAAAAACAAGGTTACACTAGATCCATTTCAGCCTGAAAAAAAAGCGGATATTGAGCATTTGAAATCTCTCCAACTGGAAGTACATCAAACTTTTATCGATTTAGTTAAAGAGCGGCGATCTACAAAATTATCAAATGATTTGAATCTCTTTACAGGAATGTTTTGGAGTGGAAAAAAAGGCGTTGAACTTGGTTTGATTGACGGATTGAATGATGTACGTTCTGTTATTAAGGAGCGCTTTGGTAATGATGCAAAACTTCGACTTATTACGCCTCCAAAAAGTTTTTTAAGCCCTAAAACGCCTTCAGGAGTGACTGCTCATACAGTTTATACAGCAGTTGACAGTGCGTTGATGGCAGCAGAAGAGCGGGCACTTTGGCAGCGTTACGGTTTGTGAGGCCAAAAATCATTCGAGAGGAGGTTTTATCTAAAAACAGATGATAGAAGAAAAAAGGCTTGAAATGATACGAAAGTTTATTTTGTATAAGAATTCTCCATATTTATTACTTATTTAGAAAACGATTAAGAATATTTCAAGCTGTTTATAGGGTTTATGCTACAGGTATGAATGAAAGGGGCATATTTATAAAAGAACTCTGTATAGGTTAATATTACGTCATATGATATCACATGTAAAAGCTTCGATCCAAAGACATTCTTATGTATTTACACCCATTAAATTGAATTTAGCTTTGCATGTTGTGGGGCAACGTGCTGATGGTTATCATTTAATAGAAAGTTTGGTTTATTTTAGTCTTAGCGGTGATTGCTTACACTATGCGTCTTGTGAAAGTGACCAGTTTGTTTTAACGGGGCCATTTGCAAAAGGGCTTGTTTCTCATTCAGATAATTTGGTTATTCGTGCACGGGATTTTATGCATAAGACTTTTCCTGAAAGTGCTCAACCTGCGTTTTTTCGACTTGTAAAAACATTACCTGTTGCCTCAGGTATTGGTGGTGGCTCAGGTGATGCTGCTGGGGTTGTAAGCATGTTGTATCAACAGTGGAATCTTGATTGCCCTTATGAAAAATTAGCAAAAATGAGTTTAGTTCTTGGTGCTGATGTACCCATGTGTCTTTTTGCATTAGAATATCAGCAGCCACTTTTGGTTAAAGGGATTGGTCAAAAGATCATACGATTACAAGAGGCTTGTTCACTGGCAATGGTATTGGTTAATCATGGACAAGAAATTTCAACACAAGCTGTTTTTAAAGCGTTAGAGAAGCGTCATCATCCTTCTTTAAAAATTGATTCAGTCGCTTTAAAGACTGTTGATTCATTGGTTGAGGTTTTACAAGAAACGCGTAATGATCTTTTTTCTCCGGCATTAAAAATGGCACCTCAGTTAGCCGAAGTGTTATCTGTATTAGATGAATGTGGGTCTCTTTTTTCTCGTATGTCTGGAACGGGGGCAACTTGTTTTGGCATTTTTAAAAATCAACAAGCAGCGCAAAAGGCAGCTCTTTTTATCAAATCAATGTACCCAAATTGGTTTGTAAAACCGATCATGACTTTAGGAACTATTTGAGAAATAAAAACTTTTGTTTTGTCCTGATTCTACTATACATAATGAAGAGGGTAACTAAAGAAATCTACTTTTTGTTTTTTAAACAAAATGAATACATGCTAGAATAATTTTTTAGAAGAAAAATGGACAATAGGATACTCTTTATCTCATGGTTTGTTTTTATCTTTTGTGTAAGAATTCGCAGAATGTTTGAAGAACCATTTAAAACTGTAATGCTTGCAAAAAATAAGCAGGCTACAGAAATAAGTGTATATTTGTTGTATTTGTGATTTATCAAAGATGTTTAATGTGCCGCTTCAGCCAAATTTCTCGTGTGAATTGAATTTGCAGAAACAGGGGTTTTTTCATATAGCTGGTGTTGATGAAGTAGGACGGGGTCCTCTCGCTGGACCGGTGGTAACGGCAGCAGTTATCTTGGATAAAGATCATATTCCTGATGGATTAAATGATTCAAAAAAACTCTCTTTTCTTCAACGGAGTAGACTTTATCATGAAATTTTGCAAAGTGCATTGGCGGTTTCAATTGCTAGTGTTTGCGCTCGTACAATTGATCAATCTAATATTAGACAAGCAACTTTAGAAGCAATGCGTCGCTGTATTAAAGGATTAGCTGTTTCAGCCCACTATGTACTTGTTGATGGACGTGATATTCCCTCTGGGTTGTCTTGTCCCGCAATTGCGTTGATTAAGGGCGATCAGCGTTCGGTTTCAATTGCAGCCGCATCTATTATTGCGAAGGTAACGCGTGACCGGATGATGGAATGTGCAGGACAAGTTTATAAAGGCTATGGTTTAGAGAAGCATGTAGGATATGCAACGTTAGTTCATCGTACGGTTCTTAATAAATATGGTCCAATCGTAGGATTACATCGTTATAGTTTTGCACCACTAAAAGAACGTTATAGGAATGATGTATCATGACGATTCTACCACTCAATAGTGCTTCGATAAAAGAGGCAATAGCGCTTCTTGAACAAGGGAAGTTAGTAGCGTTACCAACGGAAACTGTTTATGGATTAGCAGGCGATGCGACCAATGGGGGGGCAATTTCTTCTATTTATTCTACAAAGGGTCGTCCGAAAATTAATCCTCTTATTGCGCATGTCAGCGGCATCGAAATGGCGGAACGTTATGTTAAAATTGACTTTCTTTCACGCCAATTAATGGAGGAATTTTGGCCAGGACCTTTAACATTGGTTTTGCCTTTAAAGGAACAGCATAATATCCATCCTTTAACGACTGCCGGTTTGAATACATTGGCTATTCGTTTTCCAGACAGTCGTTTTGCGGAAGTTGTACAATATTTTGGACGCCCACTTGCTGCTCCTAGTGCGAATCAATCAGGACGTCTTAGTCCTACTTCCGCTGAGGCTGTTTTTGCATCTTTGGGGGAATCTGTTTCTTTGATATTGGACGGAGGATCTTCTAAAATAGGGCTTGAATCAACGATTATTAAGATTTGTGGTGAAAATATTTATCTTTTGCGTCCAGGGGGGCTTGCGGCTGATGAAATTGAAGAAGTTGTGGGGAAGTCTTTAAAACGGATAGATCAAAGGGCAGCGATTGAAGCTCCTGGGATGTTAAAGTCGCATTATGCTCCCAATGCCACGGTTCGTTTGAATGTAGAAAAGGTGGAAAGTGGTGAAGCGCTTTTAGCATTTGGTTCAAAGCGTGTTATGGGGGCTGAAAATGCTGTTTCTATTTTAAACCTTAGCGAAGATGGAAAATTGGAAGAGGCAGCCTCTCATTTATTTCAATATATGAAGGAATTAGATTCATTTAAAGTGAAATGTATCGCAGTAGAACCTATTCCATCATACGGATTAGGAGAGGCTATCAATGATCGTCTTATACGGGCTGCGGCTCCAAAGGAGAAATGAACATGGAGCAGGAATTAATTGAGGGGTTTAGGAAAATTGTTGGTGCTAAGCATGCTATAACAGATCAAGCGTTTATTGCGCCGTATTTGCTTGAAGAGCGTGGGCTTTTTCATGGAAAAACACCTTTACTTTTACGCCCATCTTCTTGCGCAGAGGTCTCTTCGATTATGCAGTTAGCGAGCAAAACGCGCACACCGATTGTGCCACAGGGTGGAAATACAGGGCTTGTGGGGGGACAACAACCAGATGAAAGAGGAGGGAGCGTTCTTTTATCCATGGAGCGATTAAATAAGATTAGAGCTATAAATATTGAAGGAAATTTTGTTGTTGTAGAGGCTGGTGTTATTTTACAGGATTTACAGAAAAAAGTGGATGAATCAGGTCGTTTTTTCCCTCTTTCTTTGGCATCTGAAGGTTCTTGCCAAGTAGGAGGAAATCTTTCGTCGAATGCTGGAGGGACAGCTGTTTTAGCCTATGGCAATATGCGTGATCTTTGTCTTGGTTTAGAAGTTGTTTTACCGGATGGGCGGATTTTAGATGATTTGCGTTTTGTTAAAAAAGACAATAGCGGTTACGATTTAAAAAATCTTTTTATTGGTGCAGAAGGCACATTGGGCGTTATAACCGCAGCCGTTTTGAAGATTTTTCCAAAAATAAAAGGAAAAGCAGTTGCTTTGGTGGGATTATATAGTCCGGCGAAGGCTTTAGAGTTTTTATCTCTGGCTCAAGAATATGGAGGAGGGATGTTGACAGGTTTTGAGCTTATGTCAAAGCTCAGTTTGCAAATGGCTTTAGATTATAAGATGTGTGAGAAGCTTCCTCTCCAGCAGAAACATGAATGGTATGTATTAATGAACATTTCATCGTTGCAAGGCAATGATGAGGCGTTATCGGTATTGAGTACTATTTTAGAAGAAGCTTTAAAGAATGCGGTGATAGAAGATGCAGTTGTTGCGCAATCTTTAAAACAGCAAGATTTTTTTTGGCAATTGCGAGAAAGTATATCATCGGCACAAAAGTTGGCGGGAGGATCTATTAAGCACGATATTGCAGTACCGCTTGCTTCCATTCCTGATTTTATTGCTGAAGCAGCACTTATTGTTGAAGATATTTCTCCAGGAGCACGGGTGGTTTGTTTTGGACACATGGGTGATGGAAATTTGCATTATAATGTTACACAACCTGTAGGAGTTGATACGACAGTATTCTTGCAGTTATGGTCAAAAATGAACCATCGCATTCATAGTTTAGTGATGGATTATAAAGGTGCATTTTCTGCTGAGCATGGAATTGGTCAGCTTAAGCGCGAAGAACTTCGTTCTTTTAAATCATCGGTCGCATTAGATATTATGCAAGGAATTAAGGAAACGCTCGATCCTTTAGGAATAATGAATCCCGGAAAAGTATTATAATTCAAGAATGGTGAATTTTATCATTTATTTTTGTTTAGATTTTAATAACCAAAAAAGAAACCAGTTGTTTTTTATTCAAACTTTTAATAATCCAATGAGAAAAAGCTGCTAAAGGGTGTATGTTATTTAATAAATTGGGATAATGTATATGGCTAATCAATGCTTTAATCAGGCAAAAGCGGTGCTTGAATTTCGGTTAGATCCGTGCCATTTGCCACAAACGACGACATATTTTTCATCCAAAACGGGCAATCAGGTTATTTGTTCGTTAAATGAGCGTGGTGTTTCTTTTAAAACGGATATGCCTTCAAGCTTATCGCATTTAATACCCCCTTATCATTTCAAAGGAATTGCAGCACGCACCGTAAAAACGCGTTCAGGAGAAAGAGCCGTTGCATTAGAGTTACTTCATGCAGATGAGGAAGCTTGTATCCCGCTTTTGGTTTCCAGAGATTTGAATAATGTTCTTTTGGATTGGCGATTATGGGCGGATACTTATAGCCTTCCCATGCTTATGATTAATGAAAATAATCGCATTGTGGTTGTGAAAGATCGTTCTGATTTACATCGATTTTTTTGTACAACATCGTATTCTAGACAAAAGCGTTTTTTACTTCGTTATGGCAATCCGTTAGGCTTGCGTTTGGTGATTGCGAATCGAATTGCACTCCAGTAATATTAACATGCATTCATTGTTGTACTACCGTCAGCATTTATCTTGTTGTGCCGTAAAACATCGTTGTTTGGGGCGGTAACATAAGGGGTGTAAACTTCGCACATGAAGTGTTTTTAGAAGATATGGCGAATATTCTTAAGTTTGCTTGTCGGTTTTTGTGTAAGTGCAGCATATGAGTGGGAAGCAAGAGGACCCCGCTCAATGAGAATCCAGACTTTTACAGACGGGATTTGGTGTGACTTTTGGTTCTTGAAAACAAAGAGGAAGTCAATGATTGTAAATGAGAGTTTTTTGACACCATACATTGGCAGCAGAAATCTATTATGTAAAACGCTTTTTTCGGAGAGGTGAAAACGGCTTTCGTAACAATAGAAACTGTTTTTTGCGGTATAATTTTGGGTTTTTGCCACATTATTAAAACATTAGAAAATTACTGGAAGTGTTTTTGAATTTTTTTTAATAAATCATTTCTCCATTTTGAATGAGAGCTTTGAATATTGCAGAACATTCTTATTTCATCTCTCTTTTATAATCAAAATCATTTAGATAGAAAGGGTTATCGTAATATTGAGAGTTGGAAAATACAAAGATGGTATCGGTTTTTATCTTTATTCCAGAAAGATGGCAGAATGGATTTATACTATTTGCAGGTAGTGTCGTAAAATGGGAGTGATGAGCATGAGAGATATTGTTTAAGAGTTTGTATGTGAATAACATAACTATCTTTTTTGGGCATTTTATTTTTCGTAAAAGCGGAATTTCATTAAAAAACGCGATAGATAAAAGAAATGATAGTATATATGTTTTTCTTCAGGATTTTATAAGAAAGAAAGTGTTTATAAAAATGATGAGAAAATACGTTTAAAGTAAATACAACAGTAAAATGATCATTTTATATTACATTCTCAGATTCAGAAATTTTTCCTATTTTATCATGAGTAGATATCCTATTTACAATATTTGATTGTTCAAAAGAAAGCACACTCATTTTTTCAAAATTATGGTCAACGTAAAACAGTGAGAAAATTTGTGTGTCATGCTCTTACGTGAAATCATCAAATCGTAAAAAAGAATAGTCAAAGGATTTAATTTTCTCGCGCAATAGCTCGCCATCCGATATCGCGACGAACAAAACCCTCTGGCCAAACAATATAATCAACGGCTTCATAAGCACGTTTTTGTGCTTGCGTAATCGTTTTTCCTGTTGCTGTTATATTGAGAACACGTCCACCATTTGCAATGAGTTGTCCATTTCGTAATGCTGTACCAGCTTGAAAAACTTTCACATCGGGAAGAGTATCTACTTTATCAACGTTACGAATAACAGTTCCTTTTTGGGGAGAGTCTGGATAACCATTAGCAGCCATAACAACGGTGAGAGCAGTCTTTTCAGACCACTGAAGAGGTTTATTTTCAAGATTTCCTTGAGCTGCGGCAAGAAAAATTGGTAGAATATCATCTTTAAGGCGCATCATTAAAACTTGACATTCAGGATCCCCGAATCGTACGTTAAATTCAATTAATTCGGGTCCTTTTTGCGTTATCATCAAGCCGACGAAGAGAATACCTCTAAAGGGGGCGCCCATTTCGTTCATGCTTTTTAAAGCTGGTTCAACAATTTCTTTAAGGGTACGATACACTATTTCTTGGGTCATGATGGGTGCTGGTGAATAAGCACCCATACCACCGGTATTTGCTCCAGTATCTCCATCTCCTACACGCTTATGATCTTGAGCAGATCCAAAGGGAAGAGCAACTTTACCATCACAAAGGCAGAAGAAGCTTGCTTCTTCACCTTCCAGAAAAGATTCTACAACAATTTTGTTTCCTGCATCCCCAAATGCACTTTTGAAGCAGGCATCAACAGCGTTAAATGCTTCTTCTATAGTTGTTGCAACCACGACACCTTTGCCGGCAGCTAAGCCATCAGCTTTAATAACAATGGGAACACCTTGTTGATGAATGTAAGCTTTGGCTCTAGCGGCATCATTAAAGCATTGGTAACTTGCTGTAGGAATGTTATTCTTATGACATAAATCTTTTGTAAAAGCTTTTGAACCTTCTAGTTGAGCAGCTTTTTGAGTAGGACCAAATACACAGATGTTAGCGCTATTAAGAGAATCTGTTATACCTGCAACCAATGGTGCTTCTGGTCCTACAATCACAAGATCAATAGAATGTGCTTTACAAAAATCAATAATAAGGGGGTGATCATCAATGTCTAAATTAATATTTTCACCAAATTCTGTTGTTGCAGGATTTCCAGGAGCACAATATAACTTTGTTAACAGTGGTGATGCTGCTATTTTCCATGCTAAAGCATGTTCTCGTCCACCTGAGCCAATAAGAAGAATATTCATTGCTTGCTCCTCTCATAGAAGATGATTAATTTCATCTCCTTCTCATAAGAATGAAATGTCTCTATCGCAAGACTAAAGGTAAATCATTTGATGAAAAAAAATAAAAATATCGCACCTGTTCAGTCCTATAATAGCCAAGGACGGGTTATGGATGCATCTTCCAAACAATGGGTCTACAGTTTACTTCCCTGTTCTTTATGGTTTTATGCGCAATTGGCGCGTTGGGATCGGCCTATTGGATGGCAATTGTTGATGTGGCCTTGTTTTTGGTCAACAACAATGGCTTTTCTCTCTTATGAAATGCATTATGATACTCTTTCATCAATGTTGCTTCATTGGGTTTGGTATCTTTTTCTTTTTTTTCTAGGATCCATCGCTATGCGAGGGGCAGGATGTACTTGGAATGATCTTATTGACCATAAAATCGATTCTCAGGTAGAAAGAACACGTTCTCGCCCATTGCCGACAGGTCATGTGAGTCGGTTTCAAGCAAGAGTTTTTATACTTGTGCAATGTTTGGTTGGTTTAGGCGTTTTATCACAATTTAATAGGTTTAGTTTTTTTCTAGGTATTTCGTCATTGATAGCTGTTGCATTTTATCCTTTTATGAAACGCGTAACATATTGGCCGCAGTTTTTTTTAGGCGTTGCATTTAATTGGGGGGCATTAATGGGGTGGGCTGTTGTCTTTGGAAGTTTAAGCTGGTCACCGATTTTGCTTTATGTGGGATCAATTTTATGGACCATAGGATATGATACAATCTACGCCCATCAAGATAAAGAAGATGACGCTACGGTTGGTGTGCGTTCTACAGCACTTCTCTTTGGTAAAGAAACCAAGCGTGCTTTAGTATTTTTGTATGGTGGTTTTGTACTGTTCGTGAGTTTAGCATTTTATTTAGCTGAAGTCCCTGTTCTTAGTTTTTTGGGGATTTTTGTGGCAAGTATCCATATGTTTATTCAAATTAAAGTTATTGATATAGATGACAGTGCACAATGCCTCAGGCTTTTCAAATCTAATTCGCTTATTGGTCTTGTGATTTTTGCTGGTTTAGTATGTGGTGGTATATGGATGATGTTTTATCCTACAGCTTAACAACAAATTAGATAAAATCATATATTCTGATGATGAGGAGAGGAATGAAAATACAAAGATACTTTCATTAATTTTAAAGTGTATTATTTTTTCATGTTCAAAGTTTTTTGTATTTTATGATTAGTTTTATTCCAGATCTTTCTGGTTTGAAATAACGATTTTTTCAAATTTTATTGAAATAAAAATAGACTTTAGGAGGAATGAACAACTTTTTTAATTGAAAGTGCACTTTCTCTTATCAGAAATTACAAAAGTAAAATCATAATTTTTGCTGAATACCGTGTTTTCTCTTAAATAAGCTTGTTGCTCATCTATTGTCTTCAAGCAATGCAGTAGGAGATATTATCAACCAACTTTTATAGTGAAAATAAAACTTTTCTATTGAATGGAAACCAATCATTTTGTTTTAGAAATTTGCAAATAGAAAATAGTCATTGAACCCTTAGGAAGACAAAATCTTCATAACGATAAAGCTTGAAGGATTAGGGATAAAGTTTTTGTTTTTTCCAATTGCTGTGTTCAACACAATCACGCGTAAAAAGCAGACGATCATGTAAACGAAATGGGCGATCACACCAGAATTCTATAGAAAGGGGTTTAACACGAAAACCAGACCAATACGGTGGTCGTGGAATATTGCCTACTGCATAACGTGCAGTATATTGAGCAATTGCTTTTTCGAGCACAAAACGATTGTCTAATGGTTGAGATTGTTTAGATGCCCATGCCCCAATTCGACTCCCACGTGGTCGCGATTGGAAATAGGCATCGGCTTCCTGTTGACTTACTTTTTCAACAATGCCTCTAATTCTGACCTGACGACGGAGCGATTTCCAATGAAAACCTAAGGATGCCTTCATTGATTTTAAAATTTCTTGTCCTTTACAGCTTTCATAATTGGTATAGAAGACGAAGCCTTGAGGACTGTAGTCTTTGAGGAGAACCATACGAACATTAGGAAGTCCTGTTTCGTCAACTGTTGCGAGCGCCATAGCATTCGGATCATTTATTTCGCTTATTGTTGCCTCTTCAAGCCATTTTGCAAAAAGTTCAAAAGGTTTTTGCATTTGCATAAAATGATCATCTGTTGGTATTTTATCGCTCATAGTGTCTCCAAATGTCAGCGAGCATGGGTAAGGCATTTTCTTATTTACTTTGTCATCTCGAAGTAAAGTAGCATTTTTTCCTATTTTCAAAAAGTCAATGCTATCGTGTATTTTTATAGTGGTTTCATTATTTTTGTCTTTAGCATAGACGATAATGAGCTATATTAAATAAATATCTCATTTTATCTGGTATTTTAGTTTATTGATAGACATATAAAGAAAGAAGAAATTATTCTCTAGAATAGATTGATAAAGCTATGAGGGATATTGAAAACATATCCGTTGATATTTTGAAAACGAAAAAATTGAAAAGAGGGCAATATGCGTGATCCCTACACGATTCTGGGTGTGGCACGTACCGCAAAATCGCAAGAGATTAAATCAGCATTTAGAAAATTAGCAAAGAAGTATCATCCAGATCACAATAAAGATGATGCAAAGGCTAAAGAAAAGTTTGCTGAAATTAATCAAGCTTATGAAATTATAGGTGATAAAGATAAAAAAGCACAATTTGACCGCGGTGAAATTGATATGGAAGGAAAACCGCTTTATCAAGCCTATGGTGCTGGTGAGAATTTTAACAATAAACAAAATCCTTTTTCAGGAAGAGCGAGAGGATTTGATTTTGCCTCTTCAGGTGGTGCAAGTTTTGATGCGAGTGATATTTTTCGCGATCTGTTTGGGGGAGGCGGTAGCTTTTCGAATTCCACACACTATAATCGCTCTCAACAAGGAGCACATGTTCGTGCTAATCTTGCCATAACATTAGAGCAGATGGTTGGCGCAGAAAAGGTGGAAGCCGTTTTTCCTAATGGAAAAAAGTTAAAAATTAAACTTCCAGATTATATTGAAGACGGGCAAACTATTCGTTTAAAAGGTCAGGGAGAAGAGGTTCCTCATGGGCAAGCAGGAGATGCATTGATAACCATTCAGATTCAAAAACATCCTCGTTTTCGGGTTGAAGGAAGGGCGCTTCATCTTGATTTACCAGTTTCTCTTAAACATGCTGTTTTGGGAGCAAAAGAAGAAGTTGAGACATTGGAGGGACGTGTGGTTTTAACGATTCCTGCTTGGTCAAGTTCTGATCGCGTTTTGCGGTTGAAAGGAAAAGGACTTCGTTTAAAAAATGGTACAAGAGATGATCTTTATGTGCATGTTCGTATTATGTTGCCGGAAGGTGAAAATGCTGCGCTAGAACAGTTTTTGCAAATGCAAAAAGATTAATTTTAAAAAATTTATATATAAGGCATAGTTTTTGCTTGATTTTAAACCAATTACTTGAAGAAAAAGTTGACCTGTGTCATAGGCAAATGAATAATATTAATTTTAAGTAACAATGGGGCAGTGCTAATGGCTAAGGGTAATGGTTTGTTGTACGGTAAGCGTGGCTTAATTTTAGGGTTGGCCAATAATCGCTCCATCGCTTGGGGGATTGCTAAAGCGGCGAGTAGCGCAGGGGCAGAGCTTGCTTTCACCTATCAGGGTGAAGCCATGAAAAAGCGTGTTGAGCCTTTGGCTGAAGAATTAAAGGGATTTGTTTGTGGACATTGTGATGTTTCTGACAGTGCTTCTATTGATTCAGTCTTTAGAGCCATAGAGAAGAAATGGGGCAAACTCGATTTTTTAGTTCATGCTATTGGTTTTTCTAATAAAGATGAATTAAGTGGTCGTTATGTTGATATCAGCGAATCAAATTTTATGATGACCATGAATATTTCCGTTTATTCCCTAACAGCTCTAACAAAGCGTGCAGAAAAGTTGATGCCGGATGGCGGTTCAATCTTGACACTGACCTATTATGGTGCGGAAAAAGTTGTTCCCAATTATAATGTAATGGGGGTTGCTAAAGCAGCTCTTGAAGCGAGCGTGAAGTATTTAGCGGTAGATTTAGGTCCCAAAAATATTCGTGTTAATGCGATATCTGCTGGACCGATTAAAACGTTAGCAGCTTCAGGTATTGGTGATTTCCGTTATATTTTAAAATGGAATGAATATAATGCTCCATTACGCCGTACAGTAACAATTGAAGAGGTTGGTGATTCTGCTCTTTATTTTCTTTCAGATTTGTCTCGTTCTGTTACTGGTGAAGTTCATCATGTCGATTCGGGTTATAATATCATAGGTATGAAAGCAGTTGATGCACCAGACATTTCTGTCGTTAAAGAATAAAGTTTGGTTTATAGGGTTTTATTGAACAGCGGTAATTTGACCAAATTAAAAGCGGCTGAGAGTATTTTGGAACAAAGAGCTGTCTTGTGTATAACTCAACATATGTTGTCGTTGGCATATATTTGACAGAGAAACGGATCTTTTTTCATGTCGCATAATACATTTGGTCATTTGTTTCGTGTAACCACATGGGGAGAAAGTCATGGTGCTGCTCTTGGTTGTGTCATTGATGGTTGTCCGCCTGGAATTATTTTTACTCTTGCAGAAGTTCAAGCTTATCTTGATAAACGGAGACCAGGACAATCCGTATATACAACGCAGCGACGCGAATTGGATCAAGTAGAAATCCTTTCAGGAGCTATCGCTCAGGACGATGGGACGGCATTGGTTACAACAGGTACACCAATTTCTCTGTTGATTAGAAATACAGATCAGCGTTCGAAGGATTATAGCTCGATTGCCCATCAATATCGTCCAGGACACGCGGATTATACTTATGATATTAAATATGGCCTTCGTGATTTTCGAGGAGGAGGGCGTTCTTCGGCACGGGAGACAGCAGCACGTGTTGCAGCGGGTGCATTTGCACGTAAAATTGTTCCTGGTTTGGTGGTTCGAGGAGCAGTGATAGCAATTGGTCCTCATAATATTAATCGTGATCGTTGGGATTGGTCAGAGGTTGATAAGAATCCTTTTTTTACACCTGACACAGAGATGGTTCACATTTTTAGTGATTATATCAGTAAACTCCGTAAAGAGGGGACATCTGTTGGTGCTGTTGTTGAGATCATTGCAGAAAATGTTCCGGCAGGTTTAGGAGCACCTATTTACGCAAAACTAGATCAAGATATTGCATCCTTCCTTATGTCGATTAATGCAGTAAAAGGAGTTGAAATTGGGGATGGTTTTGCGGCAGCCCGCATGAGGGGAGAAGAAAATGCCGATGAAATGCGGATGGGAAATGATGGAAAACCACTTTTTTTATCCAATCATGCTGGTGGTATTTTAGGGGGAATATCGAGTGGACAGCCAATTGTTGCACGTTTTGCTGTCAAGCCTACTTCATCAATTTTAACGCCTCGTCGCTCTATTGATGTTGATGGTCATGATGTAGATGTTATAACGAAGGGACGTCATGATCCATGTGTTGGGATTCGCGCTGTTCCTGTTGGTGAAGCGATGGTTGCTTGTGCTATTGCTGACCATTATCTAAGACATCGCGGTCAAGTTGGGTGATTGAAAAGGTGAATAATGGTGTATGATGAAGAAAAAATTGTTTCTGCACTTAAAGCTTTTGAACGCGGTGAAATTGTTGTGGTGACAGATGATGATGACCGTGAAAATGAGGGTGATTTAACTGTTGCTGCTGTTCATTGTACAGAAGAAAAGATGGCATTCATCATTCGCCACACAACAGGGATTGTTTGTGCACCTATGCCAAAAGAAGAAGCAAAACGGTTTCATCTTGCTCCTATGGTGCCAGATAATAATTCAGCACATCGGACTCAGTTTACTGTTACTGTTGATTTTAAACACGGCATAACAACAGGGATTTCAGCGCATGACCGTACATTAGCTGTACGTAATCTTGCGAATTCAGATGCAAGCGCGGATGATTTTGTTCGTCCAGGACATATTTTCCCTTTGATTGCGCATGAAGGGGGTGTTCTTATGCGTTCAGGTCACACGGAAGCGGCTGTTGATTTATGTAAATTAGCTGGTTTACCGCCAGTTGGTGTTATTGGTGAGTTGGTTAATGATGATGGCAGTGTTAAACATGGAGATGGAGTTACAAAATTTGCACAAGAACATCGATTGCATATGATAACGGTTGCGGATTTAATCGCTTATCGTCAGCGTAAAGAAATCTTGATCAGGCATATTGGAGAAATGCCTATCGAAACATCAATAGGCCCAGCTGTTGTGCAAAGTTATCAACTTCCTTGGGAAGCAGTTCAGCATGTTGCAATCGTTTTTGGTGATATTCGTGATGGTGAGAATATTCCTGTGCGTTTGCATCGTGAAAACATTATGAATGATGTTTTTGGTCAAGCGTCAGATGTTACCGCTATCATGCAGCGTATGATGGAAAAAGAAAAACGGGGTGTTTTTGTTTATTTACGTGAAGGATCAGTTGGTATTGATGAAAAATCAGCTATGAGCATTCAGGAAATGGCAAAAGACGGTTCAGAAAACCATATACAGGCAATTGAACGTGAAGAAGAATGGCGCCAAATTGGTTTAGGGTCACAAATTTTGAAACATTTAGGAATCAGTTCTGTTATTGTTTACGCTTCTAAAGAGCGTCGTTATGTAGATTTAGAAGGTTTTGGAATTCGTATATCCAGAATAGATATTTTGTGAGGTTCATATGAAAAAAGAAATACAAGAGGGGGATATTACGACCTTAAGTTTTGAACAAGCGCTGAAGCAACTTGAAGTTATTGTTGAAAATTTGGAACGTGGCGATGTGCCTTTGGAACAATCCATAGATATTTATGAACGTGGTGAAGCGCTTAAAAAACATTGTGAAAAACTCTTGAAAGTTGCTGAAGCTAAAGTTGAAAAAATTCAACTTTCAGAGGGAGGTTCTCCAGAAGGAGTAGAACCACTTGATGCTCAATAATATTAAACTATTTTTGGATATTTATTGCGGGATTAAGCAGTGCAATAACCTTATTTATAGAAAGCAAATTTTATTGGTTTCTTTTTTATAAAATAAGTTAAAAATGAGAAAAATCATAAATCATCTCAAATAGAGATTTTTCAGTAAAAAAGATGCAAAACTGTCAATAAAAGAGTAGAGAAGATGTATTTTTATCGTTGCGTTCTCTTGAGTTAAGGTAATAGGAGGGAGTTTTTTTGTCTCATATCTTAACACCATTGCTTGACCGTGTTTGTTTCCCGCAAGATTTGCGGGCTTTGCCTGAGTCTGATTTGGTACAGTTGGCTAATGAGTTGCGGGCAGAAACAATTGATGCGGTTTCTGTAACAGGTGGTCATCTTGGGGCAGGACTTGGTGTTGTTGAGCTCACTGTTGCATTACATTATGTTTTTAATACACCAGAGGATAGGATTATTTGGGATGTTGGTCATCAAACCTATCCACATAAGATTTTAACGGGGCGTAGAGAAAAAATACGTACATTACGTCAAGAGGGAGGATTATCAGGTTTCACAAAACGTTCAGAAAGTATGTATGATCCATTTGGAGCGGGCCATTCGTCTACTTCTATTTCGGCGGGGCTTGGCATGGCGGTAGCGAGTGCTTTGAAGGCAGAGACAAGACGCAATATTATCGCTGTTATTGGTGACGGTGCAATGTCTGCGGGCATGGCTTATGAAGCAATGAATAACGCTGGTGCTTTGGATGCGCGCTTGATTGTTGTTCTTAATGATAACGATATGTCTATTGCACCGCCTACAGGTGCTATGAGTGCACATCTTGCACGACTAGTTTCTCGTCCTGCTTATCGTCATTTGCGTGAACGTGTAAAGATGTTGAGCGAAAAATTGCCAAAGTTTTTTTTGGATAAGGCACGCCGTTCAGAGGAATTTGCGCGTAGTTTTTTGGTTGGGGGAACGTTATTTGATGAGCTTGGCTTTTATTACGTGGGCCCCATAGATGGGCACAATTTAGGGCATTTATTACCCGTTTTAAAAAATATTCGTGAATGTCCTAATGGTCCAGTTTTGGTGCATGTCGTAACCCATAAGGGAAAGGGATATCCACCTGCAGAAGCATCTTCTGATAAATATCATGGTGTTAATCGTTTTGATGTTACGACAGGAAAACAGGTTAAAGTATCAAGTAATATTCTACCCTATACCAAGGTATTTTCTAAAGCTTTATCAGAAGAAGCGCGCCATGATGATAAGATTGTGGGCATAACAGCAGCGATGCCAACAGGGACAGGCCTTGATGCTTTTGCGGAAAAATTTCCTGAAAAAATGTTTGATGTTGGTATTGCTGAGCAACATGCCGTAACTTTTGCGGCAGGACTTGCTTGTGAAGGGTATAAGCCTTTTGTTGCAATTTATTCTACTTTTTTACAGCGTGCTTATGATCAAATTATTCATGATGTATCAATTCAAAAATTACCGGTACGTTTTGCTATTGACCGAGCAGGTTTTGTGGGGGCAGATGGTGCAACACATGCTGGAAGTTTTGATATTGTTTTTTTGTCCACTCTTCCTGAGTTTGTTGTTATGGCACCTTCTGATGAACTTGAATTGATGCATATGGTGCGTACAGCTGCAGCCTATGATCAGGGTCCCATTTCTTTTCGTTATCCACGTGGTGAGGGTCTTGGTATAGATTTACCGCAACGTGGTGAGTTGTTAGAAATTGGAAAAGGGCGCGTTCTGCGTGAAGGAAATAGGATTGCTTTGGTTTGTTTTGGCACGCGGATGTCAGAAGTGTTGCAAGCTGCTGATGCGTTGGAGGCTGAAGGATTATCTACAACAGTTGCAGATGCACGGTTTGCAAAACCTTTAGATAAGGATTTGATGCGTCGTTTGGCACATGAGCATGAAGTTTTGGTGACAATTGAAGAAGGTGCAATTGGTGGGTTTGGAGCACACATATTACAATTTTTAGCGCAAGAAGGGCTCTTAGAGCATGGTTTGAAAGTTCGTACACTAAAACTTCCTGATGAATATTTGAGTCATGGTTCACCAGAAAAAGTTCTTTCACGTGTCGGACTTGATGCTATGGGTATTTTAAACACGGTTTTTACTGCTTTGGGACGCGAGATTCGAACAGGATAGAAAATTCGAGTATGAGATGGCTTCCAGAAAAAGACTCGATATTCTTTTAGTTGAAAAAAACTTTTTTACGACACGTTCACGCGCACGTGATGCAATTATGCGCCAAACTGTTAAAGTTAATGGAGAAATCGTTTTTAAAGCTGGGCAAATCGTTTTTGATGATGCAGAGATTACCGTTTGTGATCCAGCGCAGAAATATGTTTCTCGGGCCGCGTTAAAATTGATTGCTGCACTTGATGCATTTCCAATTATGACAGATAAAGTGACAGCCATTGATGTTGGGGCATCAACAGGTGGTTTTACTCAAGTTCTCTTAGAGCGTGGAGCGGCCCATGTCATTGCGGTTGATGTTGGGCATCATCAATTTGATACACGTTTATTGGGCAACAGGGCTATAACGTTATTAGAAGGCTTAAATGTTAGAGATTTTCAACAGGAACATTTAGGCGGTAGGGAAATTGATCTTATCGTTTCCGACGTCAGCTTTATTTCTCTTAAACTTGCATTGCCTCCCGTTTTATCTTTAGCCAAGAAGGGTGCTCAAGCTGTTTTATTGGTAAAGCCTCAGTTTGAGGTTGGTCGTAAGCACCTTGGAAAGGGAGGAATATTAAATCCATCAAGTGCTAAAAAAACCGCTGAGGCACTTTTTATCTGGTTAGATACTCAAACGGGGTGGCGTGCAAAAGGTTTACTTCCTTCACCCATTACAGGTGGTGATGGCAATGTGGAATATTTACTATTCGGAGAAAAACAAGAGTGAACGATAATGTGATAATCGACTATATTGGAGCAAATGGTTATGGTACTTCCAAGACGTCGCACGGTTTTATTTATGTTCCTTTTACTTTACCGGGAGAGTGTGCTGAAATTACTGTTCATGGAAAATATGCAACATGTATAGCATTAAAAGAAAAATCACCAGAACGTGTTGATGCTCTTTGTCAGCATTTTGGAGAATGTGGAGGGTGTGCTCTTCAGCATTGGCATACTGATGCTTATTGCGTATGGAAACGACAATTAGTTGTTGATGCACTTAAAAAGTATGGACTTAATAATGTTGTTGCGCCTTTAATAGAATGTAAACCCTATAGCCGACGTCGGATGACGTTAACAGCATCCATGACCCCACAGGGGCAAAAAGTTGGTTTTAATCGTTATCTCTCTCATGAGATTGTAGCTTTTGAAGAATGTCCAGTGACGCGTTTAGAGATTATGTCTAAACTAGATGATATCAGGTCACTTTGTGCTCTTGTAAGCAATCATGCCAAACGGTTTCATATAACGATAACATCTGTTGAAAACGGTTTAGATATCGCTTTAAGCGATTGTGTTATACGCGATGAGCGTGTTCGTCAGAAAATGATCAGTGCTGCTCTTTCATATGGGATTATACGTTTATCTGTTGACGGAGAAGTTTTGGTTGAACAAGAAAAACCATTGGTTTATTTTGGAGATGTCCGTGTTGAATTTCCTTCTGGTGGTTTTCTTCAAGCAACTTGTGAAGCTGAAAATATAATGGGCGATATTATTTTGACTCATTTAAAAAAAGCAAAGAATGCTCTTGATTTATTTTCAGGGGTAGGAACATTTGCCTTGCGTATGGCAAAAAAGATGAATGTTCATGCAGTAGAAAATAATGAAGATGCATTAAGAAATCTAAATACAGCAGCACGTTTTGCAACTGGTTTAAAAACAGTCACTTGTGAAAAACGTGATCTTTTTCGCCATCCACTTTCTGTAAAGGAACTTGAGTGTTTTGAGAGCGTTGTTTTTGATCCTCCTCGCGCTGGAGCAGAGGAACAAGTACATGAACTGGCAAAGGCAACAATATCACGTGTTGTGGCAATTTCGTGTAATCCCGTTACATTTGCTCGTGATTTATCTTTTCTTGTTGCAGGGGGGTATACAGTAGAAAAAATCATACCAATTGATCAATTTTTATGGTCGCCACATGTCGAAGTTGTTGCTGTTTTGAGCAAAAATAAAAAGAAGAAAAGTTGGAAGCTTTAGCCTGAAAGTTTTTTTGACATAGTTCATTTGAGTATTATTATAAAATCTCTCTAAAATTTATCTACAATAATAATCTTTTTCTTTTCTTATTGAATGAAAGCACTGAAATACAGGAAGTTTTTTTATTTGAAACTTTTTTATTATAAAACATAAAAGATAGTTGCTCCACTACTCCATACAAAAGACGAACGTATCATGAAGAAGGTGTATTTAAGCAAGCCAACACCATCGTAATATTGGCCACCTCCTAATATTAGCTACAGCTCTTGGTACTTGAGATGGTTCATTATAGGTATTTTTAGTTCTTTCTTGTACAGTTTTACTCCATGCATCTCCCCCTCCGCTTGTAACGTACAAACGAATAATCTTAATTGATTCAACAGACACAAATTCAAAATGAGAAAATCTTACGGTGTTCAAGGTTTTAATTTAAATATGAATAACGCTCAATTATCTTTATAAATCAATGTTTGTAACAAAAATTCACCCTTCACAAGACCATCTTGATAAACGAGAAGGGGCAATATTGAATATTGGGAAGGAATGAGCAAGCTTATTTCAACGCAGTTCCACCGATTGTCATATTATTAATCCGCAGATGAGGTTGTCCAACACCAACAGGAACGTTTTGTCCTGCTTTTCCGCACATACCAATACCATTATCCAGTTTACTATCATTTCCAATCATTGTGATACGTTTCATAGCATCCGGTCCATTTCCAATAAGAGTTGCACCTTTAATTGGTGCACCAATTTTACCATTTTCTACTCGGTATGCTTCAGTACACTCAAAGACGAATTTTCCGGAAGTAATATCAACTTGTCCTCCACCAAATGAAACAGCATAGATACCATGTTTGAGTGAAGAAAGGATTTCTTCAGGTGTTTTATCTCCTCCTAGCATGATTGTATTGGTCATTCGCGGCATTGGTGCATAAGCATAAGATTCACGCCGTCCATTTCCAGTTGATTTACCCCCCATAAGCCGTGCATTAAGCCTGTCTTGCATAAAACCAACGAGTTTTCCATCTTCAATGAGAACATTATATCCTGAAGGGGTTCCCTCATCATCGACAGTGAGAGAGCCACGGCGTTGTGGAATTGTTCCATCATCAACAACTGTAACACCTTTTGCCGCAACTTGTTGTCCTAAAAGTCCAGCAAAAGCAGATGTTTTTTTGCGGTTAAAGTCACCTTCCAAACCATGACCTACGGCTTCATGGAGCATAACGCCAGGCCATCCATTGGCTAAGACAACATCAAAAGATCCTGCAGGTGCTGCTTCTGCTTCTAAATTTGTTAAAGCCATACGTAAGGCTTCATCCGCAGCTTCTTTCCAATTTTCTTCACGAATAAATTGGTTAAATGTTTGTCGCCCCCCACATCCATAGAAACCATTTTCACGTCGATTGCCTTCAGCGGCGACCACAGATATAGAAAGTCGTACGAGTGGACGAATATCACGAACCAAATATCCATCTGCACGTAAAATTTCAACATGTTGTAGCGAGCCGGAAAGAGAAACAGTCACTTGATGTAATTTATCATTTTTCGCACGCAAATAGGCATCAATTTTTTGCAAAAGAGCACTTTTTTCTTCAAATGACGGAGTATCAAGAGGATTATGCGGTTGATAAAGTCTCTTGTTTGTTTGTTGAGGTGCTACGCTATAAGGTCCAGCATGATTATTATAGGTAACAGCTTTAGCTGCTTCACAAGCATGCTTGAGTGCAGCAGCTGATAATTCATTAGAATGTGCATATCCCGTAGCTTCTCCAGCAACGACACGCAGACCAAACCCCATATCTTGATGGAAAGAGCCGTTTTTAAGCTGTCCATTATCAAATAAAAGAGCTTCCCTTTCTGTATACTCAAGGTAAAGTTCGCCATCATCGGCATGATGAAGCGTTTCCTGTACAAGAGACTGCACTTTAGAGGAAGCAATATCAAAATGATCAATCAGCGATTTCATAAGAATTATCCTATTGTTATGGGGATGATAAGATTTTTATTGATCTAATTAAGGAGCTCTCAAAATATACGATGAGATTTTAATTGTCCAATGTGTGTCGATTTTATTCATGTTGGTAAGGTTGCATAGGCATCGCTAAGACCCTGAAGGTCAACCAGACCTCCAATTCCTTGCTCTGGGGTTGTGAAGATAAAATAGGTTGCCATTTTTCCTTTTAAAAAGAGTTGTAATATGTCTTCTTTCAGAAAAGCTTCAGCAACACAATTATCACCAAGACAACGACGATATTCCATTCTTCCCATATCTTTATCGTCAATTTTAATGCCAACACCAGGACGTAACTCAACGCGAATCGGAACAAAAACACGCATCAAAGCGCCTTGCTTTTGAGGAAGTTTATAAAAGGTAACGCGGAGGGTAATATCGTGACGACCTTGTGTATGGACGTTTTGTACAACTTCACACTGCATATTAGGTGTACCTGGTGGTAGAGAACAAACTTTTGTCCATGCACCATAGGTTTGTGGAGCAGGGACATTTTGCGCATAGGGTGTTTGTGCAAAAGCATGATTGATAACACTACTATAAAGTGTGTAAAGAACAGCACTAATAAAAAAAGTTTTTTTGAGTAATCTATAAAATATCACAGAAAATCCTATCCGATTCAACATACACAATCATACATAGATTTGCATAAAAAATGAATTCTCCATATAAAAACTATAACACAAAACTAGTATTCACCCAAATATATTAATCCATATGCTAGAAATAAAAGAAAATGAGAACGAGGAGCATTTTGTAAGAGATAAATTTTCAGCATGGTTTTATGATGTTTGGTAGGATACATTTTTATGATACATTTGTAATATACGATAGAATGTTGATTGAAAAAATATATTTTTGTTGCAAATATTTCTATCTATTTTAGAGGGTACATACAACAGAGCTATCGCACATTTTCTCAAAAATAGATTGGTCTTAATTGGTCATTCTCATATGTTAGATAATATTTGCCAAATAATATTGATTTGTGAATGACAAAAATGGAAAAGGGTTTTAAGTGGCATGTCAGTTTCAGGAGAGTTATCAGTTGCGAATGGCAAGTCAACGCCACCAAAATCCATTATTAGTGATTATATCACATTATTAAAGCCACGTGTTATGTCTCTTGTGGTCTTTACGGCTTTGGTTGGTTTGGTGGTGTCTCCTGTTCCTATCAATCCATGGTATGGTTTTTTAGCAATTTTATGTATTGCTGCTGGTGGCGGTGGTGCGGGGGCACTTAATATGTGGTATGATGCTGATATTGATGCCGTGATGGAACGGACCCAAAAGCGCCCCATTCCTACGGGTAAAATAAGCCCCCGAAAGGCATTTATTTTTGGTATGGTTCTTTCTATGCTTTCGGTATTGGTTATGGGGAGCTTCATTAATTGGTTTGCGGCGTTTTTTCTTGCTTTTACAATTTTCTTTTATGTCGTTATCTATACAATTTGGTTAAAGCGTATCACACCCCAAAATATTGTTATTGGTGGTGCTTCTGGAGCTTTTCCACCAATGATTGGATGGGCTGTGACAACAGGGACAGTGAGTATTGATAGCTTTTTATTATTTTTAATCATTTTTATGTGGACTCCTCCTCATTTTTGGGCTCTTTCTCTCTTTTCATCTCTTGATTATGAGGCTGCAGGTATTCCTATGATGCCTAATGTACGAGGTGAATATTCAACAAAAAAACAGATTTTATTTTATACTATTTTGATGGCATTATGCGCTGCTGCTCCTTTCTTTACTGGTCTTGGCAGAATTTTTTATGGTATTTTTTCAACAATTTTAAGCATTATCTTTGTTTACTTTGCCTATCGTTTGTGGAAAGCTGATACACATAATGAAACTATTTTGATGGCAAAAAAACTGTTTTTCTTTTCATTACTTTATTTGGCAGCTATCTTTGGGTTTCTTTTGATTGAATCTCTTGTTTGGTATTTTATCGCTCTTTAGGAGCGTGAAAATATAAAAAACAAATTTTAAAAGAGCTTTCCTACAAGAAGATACTATAAAATATGTTCTTATGTAAAAGATGGTATTGCTAGTTTTTTTGCATTGATTATTCGTGCATAAGGATAGGTTGTTTGACTATGATACTAAAGCTATAGAGATTAAGGATGATTTATGTCTGGACTTCCCCCTTTAACGATACGTCTTTGTGGTCCACGTGGATTTTGTGCAGGGGTTGATCGTGCTATCCAGATTGTTCTTCTTGCATTAAAAAAATATGGTGTTCCAGTGTATGTTCGTCATGAAATTGTACATAACCGCTATGTAGTTGAGGGATTGCAGCAACGGGGAGCTGTTTTTGTTGAAGAACTTGATGAGATTCCAGAAGAATATCGCACTCAACCGGTTGTTTTTTCTGCCCATGGTGTACCAAAATCTGTATCAAAAGAAGCACAACGCTATAATTTGTTTTATCTTGATGCAACATGTCCGTTGGTCTCGAAAGTTCACAAACAAGCGATACGGCATCAACGTCACGGTCGTCATGTTATATTGATTGGTCATGCTGGTCATCCTGAGGTGATAGGAACGATGGGACAGCTTGAAGAAGGGGCTGTGACGCTCATTGAAACGATAGAAGATGCTTTGCATTATCAACCAAGGGATCCAGATAAATTAGGATTTGTGACACAAACAACGCTTTCTGTTGAAGATACTGCAGGAATTATCGATATATTACAACAACGTTTTCCTACATTAGCAGCCCCAGCGGCTGAGTCAATTTGCTATGCGACAACGAATCGACAAGATGCGGTTAAAGCAGCGGCAAAAGGGAGTGATTTGTTTTTGATTGTTGGAGCACCAAATTCTTCTAATTCGCGACGTTTAGTCGAGGTTGCTGAAAAGTCTGGTGCGCAACAAGCTATTTTAGTACAGCGCGCTGATGAAATTAATTTTGAAAACCTAAAAGCTCTTTCTGTTGTCAGTCTTTCAGCAGGGGCTTCCGCTCCTGAAATTATTATTGATGAAATTATTTCAGCATTTCGTGAGCGTTATGATGTCACAATAGAATTGGCTGAAACAGTGGTAGAAACGGAAAAATTTTTAGTGAGTCGCGAATTACGTGATGTTATTTTAACCTCTCAAGATATGGCTTTTGTTAATGGTCAAGAAAATAGTACAAAAAATGAACATCAAGATACAGACATGTCTAAAACGAAAGCAGAATAATGGCCGTTTATACAGATATTCATCCAAATGATTTAAAAGCGTTTTTAACAGGTTACGCAATAGGGTCGCTTTTGTCTTATCAAGGTATAGAGGAAGGGATTGAAAATTCTAATTTTATGTTGGAGACAACACAAGGACGATTTATTCTAACACTTTATGAAAAGCGTATTTCAAAAGATGATTTACCTTTTTTTTGTAGCTTAATGCAGCATTTAGGACAGCGTGAAATTCCTTGTCCTCAACCCGTTATTCAAAATGATGGCATGATGATCAGTGAACTAGCAGGACGTCCTGCTGCTATTATTACTTTTCTGGAAGGAGAGTGGATCCGCCAGCCCAATATAGATCATTGTGGCGAAGTGGGGACGGGATTAGCACAATTGCATTTAGCAGGACAGGATTTTACACTCAGTCGTAAAAATACTCTTTCTATTATGGATTGGCAGGTATTGTGGCAACGTTGTCAAACAAAAGAAGATGCATTATTAAAAGAATTTGGACAAAAAATTGAGTGGGAATTGGTTTTTTTACAAAAAAACTGGCCATTAAATTTACCAACAGGCATTATTCATGCGGATTTATTTAATGATAACGTTTTTTTTGTGAATCATCGTCTTTCTGGTATGATAGATTTCTATTTTGCTTGTAATGACTTTTGGGCTTATGATTTAGCGATTTGTTTAAATGCTTGGTGCTTTGAGCCTGATCATTCCTATAATCTTACCAAAGCACGTAAGTTATTGGAAAATTATCAAAAAATAAGACCATTGATCCCTTTAGAACTGGACAAGATTGTTTTATTAGCTCGTGGTGCGTCTTTACGTTTCTTACTCACACGCCTTTATGATTGGTTTAATACACCGCCTAATAGCTTTGTTATTAAGAAAGATCCATGGGAGTATTGGCACAAGCTTTGTTTTTTCAGTAATGTAAATTCTCTAAGTGAATTAGGTTTTTAAATTTTATGGCAACTCAACAAAAAGTCGTTGAAATTTATACAGATGGTGCTTGCTCAGGGAACCCTGGAATTGGAGGGTGGGGAGCAATTTTACGCTGGAATGGTCATGAACGTGAGCTTTATGGCGGTAAGGTCCATACGACAAACAATCAAATGGAACTCATGGCGGCAATTTATGCATTAAAGGCGCTTAAAGAGCCCTGTTTGGTCGACCTTTATACAGACTCAGTTTATGTACGTAATGGGATATCTAAGTGGATTGAAGATTGGAAAAAGAATAATTGGCGCACCGCATCAAAAAATCCTGTGAAAAATATGGAGCTATGGCAAGCTCTTGAGGATGTTTGTTCTTGTCATACAGTCAGGTGGCACTGGGTAAAAGGGCATGCGGGACATCCTGAAAATGAACGCGCTGATGCACTTGCTCGCAAAGCAATTACTCAATATCGCGACAATGGACATTTTCCAGCATAATTGCTGTTTGAGAGCCTTTTTCTTTTATCACGGAGTTGCAAGAGAGGGGGGCTGCGTATGGAATATGAATGTTCCACTTAAGGCGTGATCTTTAAAAGAAACAGTATAAAAAATTTTTTGGTTTATTTTTTCTGGTACGAAATAGAGCGGAGCACTAAAGAGCGTATATTCCGCGTTATCACTGACTTTTTTTGCTGCCCCAATTTGCATTTCTCCTCCATCTAAAAAGAGAGAGGAAGGAGTGATTTTGTCGTTATTTTTTATTTTTAGAAGAAGAGTATTGTTATTTTTTTCGGCGCTTATTTTGAGTGCATTCTGCATCATGCGAGGCAAAGAATTTTGGGCATTTTTTAAGAAGGAAAGGGGAAGATGTTTGTTTTTAAGAACAGATGGCGAAAAATCAAAGTTAATAGTCAATGGAAGACAGATTTTATTACATAGTCCAAGAGTGAAAGCCCCACTTAAATTTTTGCTTGAACTAGAAAGATTGAAGGGCAATGTCACTTTATCTTTATAGCCTAATGACCAATCATTTTCTGTTTCAAAAAGCTGTGGCGTCGGATAAAAGATTTCATAAGAAACGTGTTGATTGAAATTAAAAAATGGTGCCATGCCAGAATTACCTGGATTACGCCAGTAAGTTTTCCATCCTGATTTAAGCACAATTTCAATAATGCCTTCTCTTATTCCAGAAAGAGAAGGTTCAGTGATTGCTAATCGGATACGACCACCCTCTGATTCATACCAAGATGTTGCGAAAAGCTGGAGTTTTTGTTCTTTTTGAGCATTTACAGGAATGTTAAGTAATTTTAAAACTAGGAATGTTAAGCATAAAGTAACTAAAAGCTTTTTATAAAAGAAAGTTGCGATATTTTGTAAATTTGTAAATATGTGACTTTTTTTCATTGGAGTTTTATTTTCCTAGTGTACTAAATGAACAAACTTTTATCATGTAAATTATGGAGAATAACAGATTAATGAAGCAGTGTAATGGCTTTTTGGGTGGTCAATTACTCATAGCAATGCCTGGAATGAATGACAAACGCTTTATTCGTTCTGTTATTTATATTTGCGCGCATTCTGATGCTGGTGCGATGGGCATTATTCTCAATCAATTACACCATATTGATTTTCCAGAGCTTTTGCTTCACCTTGGAGTAATAGACAGTGGCAAAAAAAAATGTCTTTCTGAACCGATAAAAAAGTTTCCAGTTCGCTATGGTGGTCCTGTTGATCCTTCACGTGGTTTTGTCCTTCATTCAGATGATTATGCTTGTGAAGAAACTGTTTTTATTGCAGAGAAGGTCTGTTTTACTGCGACAATTGATATATTAAAAGCGATTAGCTGTGAACAAGGTCCGCAGCATGCACTGGTAGCATTAGGCTATGCTGGATGGAAAGCAGGACAACTTGAGGCTGAAATTTCTACGAATGGTTGGCTAATCAGTTCTACATCACCTAGTTTTCTTTTTGAAAGCGATTTAAGTCGCAAGTATGACGAAAGTTTAACGCGCATGGGGATCAATCCAACCTATCTTGCTTCTGAAATGGGACATGCATAGAGTTTTGTTATTTTCTGAGTTTTTTAACTTTACATGTTATTCTATTCCTTATGTTTTTATTTTATAAGGGAAATGGCTCTGAACGAGAGTGATTAATTCTTCTATGGTAATTGGTTTCGTGACAAGTGTGCTTTGAACATATTTACAGCCTTCTTGACGGAGGAAGATCGCTTCTTTTTCACTTTCTACACCTTCCGCGATAATTTGCAAGTTAAGATCTGTTGCCATATTAATGATAGACTTGAGAACAAGTTTCTTCTTGAGAGAGTCGATTGAGATAAGTGAGCGATCAAGTTTAACCATATCAAATGGATAACGTACAAGATAGGTCAGTGACGAATAACCTGTTCCAAAATTATCGAGTGCGAGATTCATTCCAAGTATTTTAATTTGTTCAAGAAAGTGCGCTGATTGTTCAGGATTTTTTCTTAAGACAAATTCAGATATTTCAATCATTAAGCGTCCTTTGTGAAGCGGATGGCGAAGCAAAGCGGCACGCAATTGACTAATAAAACGAGGATGAAGCATTTCTGCGCTTGGTAAATTAATTGAAATAAAGAAAGATTGTTGGGAAAATTTTTCTTGTACATTTATAAGATCGATAATGGCATTATCGATGATAAATTGTGACAAATCCATAACAATTTGTTCGTTTTCTACGATTTTTATGAAATCAGAGACATTTAAATTTCCATAAGTTGGATGATGCCATTCTACAATTGTTTCAAAACCAATAATATGTCCATCTGATAAATTCAGAATAGGATGGTAAAGGATTTTCATCTCATTACGTCTTATGGCATAATGAATATCTTTTTCCAGAGTATTATGTTCGAGACCCAGAGTGCGAAAATTAGGACGAAAAGGTTCAATATGATTTCCACCCATTTGTTTTGCGCGAATCATTGCTAATTCACTATCATTAAAAATATCTTTAGCAGTTGATCGACTTTCACTCCATGTAACCAATCCGATAGATGTTGAAAGGATTATTTTATTTTCTGAAAGTGAAATAGGAGCGGAAATTGTTTTGTGCAAATGATCTGCAAATGCTGCAATTTTTTGTGGTTCAGTTTCACTGAGTAAAATAATTGCAAAGCGGTCTGCTGAAAGGCGCGATAAGGTATCTTGAAAATTAATGAGACGATTTAAACGACGTGCGATTATAAGAAGTACAGTATCTCCAACAGCGATACCTAATTTGCGATTAATTTGGCGAAAATTATCAAAATCAATCATAAAGACGGTTGGTCTAATTTTGATATTTGCTTTAGCCAAAGAGGTATAGTTTTGTAGTCTATCAAAGAAAATTTGTTGATTAGGAAGTCCGGTTAAGCTGTCGTGGATTGCATCATGCAATAAGCGTTCTTCAGATTTTTTATGATTTGTAATATTGACAATAGTTCCAATGACACGGGTGATTTTTCCATCTTTTTGCATAGCTGGACGTGCGCGAAGAGAAAACCAATGATAATACCCCCCCCCAGAAGAAAGCCGAAAAATTTGATCAATGCGCCCTTTTTTATTTTTAAGAATGATATCCAATATGGCTTGAAAGCGTTCACGATCATCATGGTGCAAGGCTGAAATCCAGTTGCGCATAGGTCCATTGAGATTATGAATTTCAGTACCAAAAAGGGTTGCCATGTTTGGATGGACAACAATGCGGTCACGCTCTATATTCCAATCCCAAATAATATTTCCAGCTCCCTTTGCTGCCAGTACTTGTTGTTCAAGGTCGGAAAATATTCCTTCATGAAAAGCATCATTGGAAAAAGTTTGTTGCAAGACAGTAAAGCTAATGAGAAGAACAATAAGCACTAATCCCCCTGCTAATGCTGGCTGGATAATATCATTGTTTAAATGTCCTGCTATGCAGGCATAAGCTCCAACACACCAAAAGCTAATGAGCAGCCATGTTGGAATAAGCATAATTGCGCGGTCATAGCTTCTGATTGAGAAATAGATGATTAACATGATACCAAGAACAGCGGTAAGACCAAAAGACAAACGCGCAATTCCAGCGGCTCTGATTGGATCATAAATAGCAAAGGCTCCTAGACTGCAAAGGGCAATGGTCCAAGCGATAGCACCATAACTAAAATGATAATGCCAGCGATTAAGGCTGAGGTAGGTAAAAAGAAAAATGAAGAGTGTAGCGGCAAGTGCTACTTCTGTACCAGCACGCCAGATTGGCTGTGTTGTAAGTGTAACTGCAAAGAATTTATTTAAAAAGTTGAAGTCAATACCAATATAAAAAAGCACTGCCCAAGCGACAGCCGCTGTTGCAGGAAATAGTCCTGTCCCACGGACGACGAAGAGAACAGTTAACAAAAGCGCTAAGAGACCTGATATACCAAGAAGAATACCATGATAAAGCGTATAAGAATTAATTGCATCTTTATAAGCTTCAGGTTGCCATAAATAGATTTGCGGTAGATTTGCAGAGTTAAGTTCGGCTACAAATGTAACAACAGCACCAGGATTAAGGGTAATACGAAAGATATCAGAGTTTGCACTCGGTTGACGATCGAGAGAAAAACCTTCGCTTGGTGTTATGGATTGAATTCTTGCTGACCCAAGGTCTGGCCAAAAAAATCCAGAACGCGCCATACGGTAATGGGGAGCAACGATGAGACGATCAACTTGTTCATCTGTTGGATTTGCAAGAGAAAAAACGGCCCAATTTCCGGAAAAATTTTCACTTTTTGCCTGCACTTCAATACGCCACACAATACCATCTGGTCCTGGCGCTGTACTTGTTTGAAAAATAGAGTTATTTGTATGGTGAATTTCAATTGCTTTTGAGAGATCAAGAGCAGCATCCTGAGAAGAAATTTTAACTGGTTCAATTGCTTGTGCTGATGTAAGATGGACAAAAGAACTAACGATTACAATGAAAATGATGTCAATTATTTTACGCAAACTCTTCACAATGTCCGACTCTCAATATTTTAGGATGTTTAGTTTTCATTTAGATTTTTGAGAAAAAACACCGCCCACCTTTTACAATTTATCTACATAATAGATTGTTATCACTTTTTCTTAAGTTATATGATTTTATATATAAATAAACCACATACCCACTTGCTTCAATGGAACTTGAAGCGAATGGAGTTTTATATTTTAAAAGGGCAAAGCTAAACCATGAATTTCTAGATTTCACGGATATACCTTTACTGATTAGAATCTTTATCACATGAAGTATGAATTGGGTAGTTTTGTACACCTCTTTGCCCACTATTTCCAAAACTTATTTAATGAAGAGGGCTTTTGTGGTAAATTTTATGATAAAATATGTTTATGTTATTGTGATGCTGCTTTGAAAAGTAGTTTTTTATTTTAGCTTGTATGAAAGAGTTGACGTTAAATCATCAAAATTCATGAGAGGTCCTACAGGTCCTACAGCGGTTAGTGTTGGAGTGGAATTTGTAAAAAGACGATGCGCTAAATCAGTTAATCTTGTAGGAGTGATGAGATTGAGGCGTTCAATTGTTTCCGATATTGGAATGGGGCGACCGTAAAGGAGTATTTGGCGTGCAATGAGATGTGCTTGACTAGAGGGATTTTCCTGTGACATTACAAGATTAGCGCGATATTGTGTTTGTGCTCGTTGAAGTTCATTGGCGTGAATATTTTTGCTGACCTTGGAAAGTTCATCAAGAATCACAGGAAGGAGCTCTTTGAGCCCCTCTTGTCCAGTAGCTGCATGAACACCAAAAAGCCCAGTATCTGAAAATCCCCAATGAAAAGCATAAATAGAATAGCATAATCCACGTTTCTCTCTTACTTCTTGAAAAAGACGTGAGGACATACCACCACCAAGAATAATTGAAAGAATTTGGGCTGCATAAAAATCACGTGCGTGATAAGCACGCCCTTCAAACCCTAGAATAACTTGTGTATCCATTAAATCACGATACTCACGAAAGTCGCCGCCGACATAATTTGCAAGATTAATAAGAGGTGCGGTTGAATGAGAGCGAAAAGTACCAAGACGACTTTCAACTTCTCGCAAGAAACTTTCGTGTTTTACAGCTCCAGCTGCAACGACAATCATACGATCTGCACTATATTGTTTATTGATAAAATCATGGAGATCAGCAGAGGTAAATGATTGAATAGTTTTAGATGTTCCTAAAATAGAGCGACCAAGGGATTGATGACGAAAGGCTGTTTCTGTAAAGTGATCAAAAACAATATCATCAGGAGTGTCATGGGCAGCACCAATTTCCTGAAAAATGACTTGTTTTTCTCGTTCTAGTTCATCTTCGTCAAATTTTGAATGCATCAAAATATCGGCTAAAATATCGATAGCAAGCGGGATATCGCTTTTAAGTACACGTGCAAAGTAAGCTGTTGTTTCAATACTGGTTGTGGCATTAATTTCACCGCCAACATCTTCAATATCGGTTGCAATTTGAAAAGCGCTACGATTTTCGGTTCCTTTAAAAGCCATATGCTCAAGTAGATGGGCAATACCATGCTGTGTGGAGGTTTCATTGCGTGAGCCCACTTTAACCCATATTCCGAGTGCAACACTATCAATTTGTTGCATTGTATGTGTGGCGATAGTCAAACCATTATTTAGGCGACAGATATCTACATCCATGTATTTACAACTCCATTAAAAAGCTAAATACCTCATTGTTAAGGGCATTAGAATATTCTTGATTTAAATTAATGCTGCTAACTTTAATAAGATGCACGCGATTTTAAAGAAATATAATTTTTTACTATTTTTTCATCATTAGCAAGACTTATAAAGTGTTCTTCGCATTCCATTACATCATTGAGATGGGGGGGCCATGGGGCATGAAGTCCACAAGCACTTTTGAGAGTATCAGGAAATTTGGCTGGATGAGCCGTGGCAAGGACGATCATTGGAATATGCTGTTTTTTGTTTTCACGCGCTACTTTAAGGGCGACAGCTGTATGTGGATCAATAAGATAGCCACTTTCCTTATAGACACTATCAATTGTTTGTGCTGTTTCATCCATGTTGCTTGTCCCAGCGGAAAATAGGGAACGAATATTTTTGAGATGTTTTTCATCAAGAGAAAAGACCCCCATTTTTTTCAAATTTTCCATTGCATTGCGAATCCACATTGGATCACGATTGCTACTTTCAAAGAGTAAACGTTCAAAATTAGACGAGACTTGAATATCCATAGAAGGTGATGTTGTATGGACGATTGGTTGTGTTTCGTAAGTACCGCTGGTCAATGTACGTGCAAGGATGTCATTATCGTTCGTTGCAATGACCAGTTGAGCAATGGGTAATCCCATACGAGCAGCGACATAACCTGCAAAAATATCACCGAAATTTCCAGTAGGAACAGTAAATGAAACAGCTCTATCAGGCGCACCTAAGGAAAGTGCGGATGAAAAATAGTAAACAATTTGCGCCATGATACGCGCCCAATTTATAGAATTAACACCTGAAAGCGCTGTTTTTTTACGAAAATTGTGGTCATTAAACATTGCTTTAACAAGAGCTTGGCAATCATCAAAATTTCCTTCAATAGCAATAGCATGAACATTTATACTTTGATTGGTTGTCATTTGCCTTTGTTGAACAGGTGAGACTCGTCCTTTAGGAAATAAAATAAAAATATCTGAATGTTCTTTTCCAGCAAAAGCTTGTATTGCAGCACCCCCTGTATCACCCGATGTTGCAGCAACAATCGTTGCACGTCTATTTTTTTTAGTCAAAATATAATCCATAAGCCGAGAAAGAAACTGCATTGCGACATCTTTAAAAGCTAAAGTAGGTCCGTGAAAGAGTTCAAGGATAAATTCATCTGCTTTAGTTTGTCGTAATGGACAGATTGCTGGATGGTGAAAGGTTGCATAAGATTCAGCGATCATATTTTCAAAGGCTGTATACTCGATCTCGTTATTCACAAAGGGCCAAAGAATAGTTTTAGCAATTGTTGTATAGGATTGTCCACGAAGTGTTCGTAACGCATCAAATGATAATTGCGGAAATTTATCTGGAAGATAAAGTCCACCATCACTCGCCAACCCTGTCATGATAGTTTCCGTAAAGCTTAAAGCAGGAGATTCACCTCTCGTGCTGATATATTTCATAAGTCTTATCCTTTTTTATTTCTGGCAAATTGATGCAGTTATTCATTTCACGTTTTTCATAATATTTAAATTATTAAATGGATAGAAGTTTATTTTCTTCTTTTTAACTCAATAATGAAAAGAAATAGTTTTAAGCATTTTTATTTTTGAGATATAAACGTCACATTTTCACAGAAAATTTGTTATAGTCGAAAAATTTCTTTCTATTATAAATTTTACAGCATGTTTTCACTTATGTACCTTCCTCAATAATGAAATCAAATATATAGAATAGTATTTATTGAATAACTTTTTTGTAAAATTCAATTGTTCATAGTTATTTTATGCTTTTATACTTTATGAAAAATAAATCTTCTAAAATGAATGTTGAGCTGATACATTTTGGGATTCATACTGGAGGATTTATAAGGTAAATTTATGACATTTCGTGCATAAATGGATATTTTAAATAATCTTTATTGAGTTTAATTGATCATTTTGTATACTAATAGATATTATATTTGTGCTATACATATGGGAACCTAAAGTTTATCCATAGAAAGCATAAAAACAGCCTGCCAAATGATGTGAAGCAGGCTGTAAAATACCCTTATTAAAAATAGAACAAATAACTGAGCAGCTTTGAATTATTTGCCTTTAATTTTTCCTATTGCCCATCCGATTATCGCACTAAATATGGACATAACAGATCCGGTCAAAAATCCAAACCCCAAAGCTCCCATTGTAGAAAAAACTCCTAGAGTAATGGGTTCAAATACTTTTTCATATTTTCCCTCAATGGCAGATTCACTTTTTGTTTTATGAGTGAAACTCGGTACATAAAGAGCAGCTATATTGATCGTTTTTGTTTCCCCTTGCTCTATGAAAGAAACAGCTTCCCATTGAGCATCATTTTTCAAATGATTGGCATGAACATTTATAACTTGTGAAAGCAAAAAAGCGACCGCTATAAAAATATTTAATACGTAAGTTTTCAATACTTTAATCATCATTTACCTCCAATACTTTTACTGTTGTTTTAGGATAAATTGATACATTGACAGAATTAGTGCCCATTGAGAGAAACAGAAGTATTTAAAGATTTCTTCATTCTTAATGTGATAATTCATTAGTTTTTTTATCATTAATAATAGATAAAAACAGAATGTATCTACAGTTTATCTTTTATATGAGAAGATCTTATGCTTATGAAATTTCAATTTTAACGAGATTTAAAATAGTATATTATTTTGCTGATTATCCATCCTAAAAACATACCTACCGTACTTGATGCATAACCAAGAGCCATCCCAATACCAAAAGTCCCGAGTGTAAGAGGTTCAACGATTTTTTCAAATTTTCCTTCAATAGTAGTTTCATTATCCACTCCACCATTTAGATAGGGGCTATAGAGAGAAACGGTATGGACTGCATCTTGTTTTTTTTGCTCTATTGCAGAAACAAAAATATTCTCACCATGAGTATTATTTTGCAAATAGCCTGCATGCGCATTTATAATCTGTGAAAGAGAAAAGGCAGACATAATGAAAATACTTAACATATGATTTTTAAACAATTTAATCATAATTTACCTCAAATATTTTATACTATTCAATATATATGCGTAAATTTATATTTTGGATATTTGGATATAATCTACAACATTTATATTTCATGGAAAAATAAGCTTCATTATGTAATCATTTGCAATGAATTATCGATTCATAATGAAGCTATTATTCTAGAGTTATAGACGAGATTGAATTATTTAAACATCAATACTATGTCCTTTATCCAACTTATTATCGATCCTATAAAACTCATTGCATATCCAGCGAACAATAGTCCCATTCCTATAGTCATAGGCTCAACAACCTTTTCAACTTTTCCTTCAAAGGTTGTCCCATTTTCTGTTCTATAACTTACAGATGGAACATGGAAAGCAGTCATAGAAACTGCGTCAGATTTCACATTCTTTACTTGTTCCATTAGGACAACAGAACACTCTTCTTTTGGAGCCTCTTTTTTTAAATAGTTTGCATTAACATTTATGGTTTGTGAAAGAAAAAAAGCGCTTGTTATAAAAATGCTTAAGACATAACTTTTAAATATTTTTACCATAACTTTACCTCAAATATTTTTAATTTGGATATACAATTAAATATACAATATGTGTACATAATTTACTTTATAGAGAACAACCATATGTCATTATGTATTTTTAGTCAATATTAAAAACACATATTAAAAATATAACGATAGTTTTTATAAAAATTATTGTAAAAAAGTAACACTAATAATTACAAAAAATATTTTTTAGCGTTTATATATGTATTACTATATGTTATTTTATAATTGTCATATAGTATTAATATATTTTATAATATTGTAAGATATATTTTAAATATTTCATTATGATATAATTATATAAAATAATACCTAAATATCGTATCTTATTATAAAAAATCTTAATATTATTTTTAATGAGTCTTAATAAGATAATATAATGAATATAATTGATATTATTTTAATACATTTAGATACAATACAATTGATTAAAATTTTTATGAAATAAATCTATAAAGTCTATTTTTATTATCTATTTTGTAATAAAAATATATGAAAATGGTGATGTGTTGATGAAGATATTCTTAATAATTAATGTCTTAAGGGAAGTTCTATAAATTTTGTTCGCTATAGGAGTGTTATAAATAGTTATTATTATGGAATATGTATTCTGTAGATGGTTTATTCAATAGTTATGTTTAATTATATCATGATGACATAATGCTATTGCTTACTCCTCGCTTAATTATATCTACTTTTATGTTATAGATCCTAAAAGATGTACAGTTCTCTTATAGTGTGAAGTAGAGTGTGAGTTGGATAGAGATAAATGATATTATCTTTCATCTTTTTCACTAAGGTGAACAGCATTACCACGGTGCAAGACAGTGTATAGAAGAATATCAATTCAGACATATTTATGCGTGCCGAAAGATCAGCAAGGGATAATATTTTTCAACATTTTCTTCTATCCAACCTGAAGAGATATTTTTGTTTTTTAGAAAGAGTATTTTTAAAAAGTTGGATTGTTTTCCAAAAGGTTTGGTTTCATTGCCTATTAAAAAAGTCTATGAAGTGCTCTCAAAAAATTTTGAAGCTTGCTGTTATCTCTTTACATCATCCAATACTATTATATGTTTCATATTTACGCGCTTGTTTTAAAGAGACCTTTCTCAAGGAATTTAAGCCTATTTCATAATGATGTCTTATGATTTTTATAGTATGGGGCAGTATAATGATAACCCCCTATAATATAAAAGTCATAGGGCATCACCATCTTTACGTTTATAAAGGAGAAAAATGGCATCATCATACATTTTGCGCGTTCCTCGTATTGCAACACAGTCTTTGGCACTTGAAATAATTCATTAAGAGGCATTTTAATTCCTTATTTTTCATTGATTCAACATATCCAGATTTGAAATGAGAGCTTCTTAAGATATTTGTTTTTTTAATTTAAATAATGCTAGTTTATTGTTGTAAATCAATATATTGCTTATCAATTGCGTGGTATGGAATTTTCCTATGTAATCACACCCTTTTGTTAGGATGTCTTTTCTTTATCTTTTGTAATTTCAGAGAGGCAGGACTTATTGATGCAGTTAAAATATTGTTTAAACAGCAATATAAATAAACGTTTAACAAGTTTACTAAATTTAGATTAAGGAAGTATAAGCCCTTATAACTCAGCAGGGGTGCTTTTGTTGTTTTCAACAAACTCTTGTGTTCCATAGGTTATACGAATTTTAATATGTTTCTCCATGATTAAGGCGCCCATACCATACAATTTTACTATGGCATGTGATTTCTTTGATCAGATGAAGGAGGCATAGCGATTTTCACATCTTATCGGTAAGGAGTTGTAATATTCCTTTTTTGACAAATCTCATAATTTATCAGGATGGGCTGCTGAGATTGGGAGTAGGATATCGGATTTGAGATAGATAAGCAGGTTTTGATTTCTAAGAGTTCACATTCTTGTTTTTTGCTTCTTTTTAAGCATGTGCAATGGTTAGTTGACTTATGGTTGTTCAATGAGGTGCCATATTTTTTTCTTTGCATTGAGATGCAATTGATTTGGGTTGTGAATCACACATTTATTGAAGGTCTTATAAAAGAGGAGGAGTGAGAAGGAGAGGATATTTTGGCAAAAATACCTCTTACGAGAGTTTATAAACTGATATATTTAAGAGATTTTTTTATAATAAATCTCGCCATACTGCCATGGCTTCTAAGACTTCTCCTAAATGAGCATGTTTTGCGATAACCGTTTCTGCACCAGCTTCTGCAAGTGCATTAGAGTGGCCAAGATAGCTATGTGATCCTCCCGTAAAGCCGATGGCACGCATTCCTGCTGCTTTGGCGGCATGTACACCATGAATTGAATCTTCTATAACGATAGTGTTTTGAGGCTCTACTTGTAATTGTTTTGCGGCAAAAAGGAAAACATCAGGGGCAGGTTTGGTTTTTTTTGTTCCAACTTCAGGTGCAGAAAATATTTTACCTTCAAAAAGTTCATAGAGACCAACAGTGGTGAGCATCTCTTTTATATCGATGCTCTTTGCATTAGAGCAGATACAGTAGGGATAGCGTGTTTGAATAATTTCTACTGCTTCTCTTACATCATCAAGAGCACGTAATTCAGTTTTTATTTGTGTACGAAAAATATCAGTCATTTGATCTATGAGATGAGCAGAAATTGGTTTTTCTGTTTCCTGTTCAACTTGTTTAAGAATATCGCGAAAGATAAGCCCTGCAAAACGTTCGCTCAATTCTTCAGGTGAGATTTCATATCCTGTTTGTTTGAGCAATTGAGATCCAATTTTTGCTGCAAGATATTCAGAGTCGACGAGAACACCGTCACAATCAAAAATAATAAGATCTATTTGAGGCATAAGATATTCCTTTACATGTTACGAGATGAACAATTTTCATGAAAACGACATTGAGAGAACCTTATTTCATAAAAATATATTTTGAAAATGATTCTTATTCATTTTACGCAATAAAAGATAGAGGAACAGTATATTGAAAAAAGAAAAATTCATTCATATGGAAGTTTTTTTACTTTAAAAAAACAAAAAAGAATAATCAATTTTTCGGAACTTTAACGATACGTTTACTCTATTTTGTAAATATGGATTGGTAAAGCGGGCCTATAAACTATTTTGGTTGATTATAGGGCAAATTCAGTTCATTTTGTTGGGTTTTTCATGACAGTTATTCAGCTTCAAAAAGATTTCGTTCGTAATCCCTCTCAGACGCCATGGCGCAATAAAATTTTTAAAGGAGATTGTGTTTCCGTTTTAGAAAAACTTCCAAAACATTCCGTTGATATGATTTTTGCGGATCCACCCTATAATTTGCAATTGGATGGTGCTTTATATCGTCCAGATCATTCGCTTGTTGATGCGGTTGATGATGCATGGGACCAGTTTGAGAGTTTTGCTGCTTATGATGCTTTTACCCGTGCGTGGTTGCTTGCTTGTCGTCGTGTGTTAAAACCTAATGGAACGCTTTGGGTTATCGGATCTTACCATAATATTTTTCGAGTTGGTACGGCATTACAAGATTTAGGTTTTTGGATGCTCAATGATATTATTTGGCGCAAAAATAATCCGATGCCTAATTTCCGAGGGCGACGCTTTCAAAATGCTCATGAGACACTTATTTGGGCTGTGCGAGATCAAAAAGATAAAAAGTATACATTTAATTATGATGCTTTAAAAGCGGCAAATGAAGATCTACAAATGCGTTCAGATTGGCTTTTCCCTCTCTGCACTGGAGCTGAACGTTTAAAGGATGATTCAGGGCGTAAATTACATCCAACACAAAAACCGCAAGCGTTATTAGCGCGTATTATTATGGCTTCTAGTAAACCTGGTGATGTTATTCTCGATCCGTTTTTTGGTTCGGGAACAACAGGTGCTGTTGCCAAGCTTTTAGGGCGTGATTTTGTTGGGATTGAACGCGAGCAAGATTACATCGATGCAGCATGTGAAAGAATTGCGGCAGTTCAACCTTTAGCGCAACCAGAACTAGCGATTTTGGATAGAAAAAAAGCAGAACCTCGAGTAGCATTCAACAGTTTGCTTGAAGCAGGTTTACTCTATCCTGGAGAAGCTCTTTATGATCGTAAGAAGCAAGTATCAGCTATTGTAAGAGCTGATGGTACGATTATGCATGGTGGTGAAGCGGGCTCAATTCACGCAATGGGAAGAAAGGCTCAAGATTCGCAGAGTTGTAATGGTTGGACATTTTGGTATTATGAGGAAAATGGACGGTTGAAGTCCATAGATCATTTAAGAATGATCATACGTTCACAAATGTTAAAAACGGGTATTTTATGAACTAAGCTGATCGCTTCATTCTATTAACCACCAATGTATACTTGATCTTGATTGGGATGGATGTAAGCGCGTTTTATGCTTTTCTTAGATGCTTTGTATTGAAACACTCACCTCGCTTGTAAGCGGCAAGCGAGTATTTTTACGCTTCTTGTAGAAAAAATTAAAACGAGAAATTTCTACTCTATGTTCTGATTTTAGTTCCAAAATAGTAAAATTTCAATATAATCTTATAAAAATGAAATATCAGAATTAAAAGGCTCATTCAGAAGTTAAAAATTAAGTGCTTTTTTAAGGTAATACGTACATCTGTAAAGTGCGTAAAATATATTGATTTATCAAGTTAATTTAGCGTTATTCATATTAAATTTTCCCCTAATGTCGTCAAACTTTCTTATTTCAAACCTGTTTCATATTGAATCAATAAAAATTACTTACTTGTATGTCATAAGCGGGGTTGGCGTGTGAATAAAAATTGTTAAAGAAAGAACTAAAAGTACCTCTTATGAACCGTTTCAAGTGCCAAGGGTGTCGTAGGGGGTGGGTAAATATAACGATGGTGCCGACTTGCTTCTTCATAAGCGAACAAAGGACAGATCCTGAAATTTAAATCTAAGATTTCTATTCCTTCTTAATTCTCATTGATAGAAAAAATGAGACATTCTACGTGTTTAAATTTTTCTTTGTAAAGATTAAGAAATGGTCATTAGGGATACAAAAGTCTCCATTAGCAAACATGTTTACGAATAAACAAGGTTATTTAAATTTGAAAGAATTGGGAAGTGCTACGGAAATGGCTTTTTTCATAACAGTAGGGAGCGCTTCTTTGGCAAGATGTTGAATGTTGCACCACCAACCATTTTCACAATTCATTTCATGAATATCTTCAGTATAGTAGACATCGAGTTTTAGAGAAAAGTGAGTAAAAACATGCGTAATTTGCCCTTTGAATTGCCAATTGGCAGGAAAGGGGGCGTTTTGGAGCCCATTTTTGTTGTTTATATCAATATTGTTAGGAATTTGGGTCATTCCACCAAGGAGTTTTTGCGTCTGTCGTTTTTCCAAATAAATTTGTTTATTTTTATTAAGAACCACAAAGGCACTACCTGTTTTTGAAGGGCGTTCTTTTTTAGGGGCTTTAACTGGAAAAGACTCCGGTTGTTGCATCTTTGCCGCTTTGCATAAACTTTGAAGAGGGCAGATATAACAAGATGGTTTGCGTGGAGTACAAATGGTTGCTCCCAAATCCATCATTGCTTGAGCAAAGTCACCAGGACGATTTAAAGCAGTAATTTTTTGTGTTTTTTCTTTAATTTCAGCTTTTGCTTTTGGTAATATTGAAGCGATAGCAAAAAGGCGCGCTATTACACGTTCGACATTACCATCAACCACTGCCACAGGATGGTTAAAAGCAATTGCGGCAATGGCTGCGGCAGTATACTCTCCAATACCGGCTAGAGTTCGCAATTCTTTTACAGATTGTGGAAATTGTCCTGCGTAGTTTTCAACAAGCTGTCTCGCACATTTTTTAAGATTACGTGCGCGTGAATAGTAACCAAGTCCAGCCCATGCTTTCATAATATCATCTTGTGAGGCTATTGCTAAAGAAGGAAGATCAGGCCAAAATTTCAGAAATTTTTTAAAATAGGGCTTAACCGTTTCAACGGTTGTTTGTTGCAGCATGATTTCAGAAAGCCAAACCTGATAAGGATCAGGACGGATACCTTGTCTTTGCTCTTCGGGGGTAATCCGCCATGGGAGGTTTCTATGATTTTGATCGTACCAAGAAAGGAGGTGCGAAGAAATTTCATACATGATTGTTTTCAAGCATAGAGAGATGTAAAATGCAAAAGAAAAAATATTTATTTTGTAGTTCTTTTTTTTGCTCTTTTATTGTTGAGATCCTGGTGAGGAGTGGATTTTTATTTTGTTGATATTTTATAAATTAGGGAGGCAATTATTTTTAGATAAAACAAATTATTGTAATTAAGTAAATGGTTGAAAAATGATCTAAAAATGAGAAAACAACTAAAAAAACATATCTTTTATTCTCTTTCTGAGACGGTATTCAAAATACTTGATCCCGTTTTGCGCAAACGGACAGGGCTAAATGTAGAGCTTATAGAGCATTGGCCACAAATTGTGGGCCATGATATCAGTGAACATACAATGCCGCTTAAAATTATTTGGAAACGTCGTGCAGATCAAGATGAAGTTTTTCAGCCAGCAACACTTGTTGTCGCATGTGAAGGATTTGCGGCGTTGAAATTGATGCATGAAACAGAGGAATTTCTTCATAAAATTAATGGATTTTTTGGCTATATTGCTATTGATCGCATCAAGATTGAACAAAGGCGTCTGTCGGTTTTTATGAATCATTTGCCTCTAAAGCCGACTTTGAGTGAACAAGACAAAAAATGCGTGGAGAAAATGCTTGAAGGAATTGAAGATAAAAGTTTACGCCAATCACTTTATAAACTTGGCTGTTGCATTTTTTCGGAAAAAAATAATAAATAGCAAGATATTTTATATATTTTTCTTTAATATATGAGAAAGCATTGGATTCCTATTCGTTTAATAACAACAGAAAAGTATTATTTATGGTAAAATTTCGTTCTTTTTTATCTTTCGGGATAATTTTTCTCTTCATAACGATTGTACAAAATAGTGTAACAGTTGCTTTAGCGCGTGATCTCAAACCAGTGGCAACAGTTGATATGGCTGAGCTTCTTCAAACGGGTAAAGTAAAGGATCGCTTTGAGGGAGAGGCGGATGCACCAGTCATCATTGTTGAGTATGCTTCGTTAACATGTGTTCATTGTGCACATTTTTACAATGATATACTTCCTCAAATTCGCAAAAAATATATCAAAACAGGAAAAGTGAAACTGATTTTCCGCGATTATGCTTTTGACCCTCGGGCAACAGCAGGTTTTATGTTAGCACGGTGTGCACCAGAAGATCGTTATTTCCCTTTGATAGAAGTTTTATTTCAAAAACAAAATGAGTGGGTTTGGGGAAAAGATGCTCTGACACCATTGAAAAAAATTAGCTTAATGGCGGGTTTTACAGATGAAAGTTTTACGGCGTGTTTGAAAAATCAGACCATTTTAGATGAAGTGAATGCATCTTTTGAGCGTGGTAAAGAACTTGGTGTGACAGCAACGCCTACGTTCTTTATCAATGGTAATAAATATGAAGGTGCTATGAAAGTAGAAGACTTTTTTTCGGTGATTGATAGTTTTCTTAAAAACTGAATCTTAATCTTCTAGAAGATAGATGGTGATGTGGTCATTATCTCTTTTAAGAAGATTAGGTATTATGCATTTATGAAGCGATCTTTTTTATTTCGCCGATTTTGAATCATTTAAGTTAAGCCTAGGTTGAATGGTGTTTTGATGCTGATATGGGAGGATTTGTACAATGAAAAAATGGGTTTATAGTTTTGGAGATGGAAACGCAGAAGGAAGTGCAAGCGAGCGTAATCTTCTCGGAGGTAAAGGGGCTAATTTAGCAGAAATGAGTAATCTTGGTTTGCCCGTACCGCCAGGATTTACTCTGACAACAGAAGTTTGTAATTTTTATTACGCACATGACAAATCATACCCAGAAGAGCTACAGGAATCTGTTAAGCAAGCATTAAGACGCGTTGGTGAACAAACAGGACGTGAATTTGGTAATGAGCAAAGACCACTTTTGCTTTCTGTTCGTTCAGGGGCTAGGGCTTCTATGCCAGGAATGATGGATACAGTGCTTAACCTTGGCATGAATGATAAGACTGTAAAAGCTATTGCTTTACAAGCTAATAATGAACGGTTTGCTTATGATAGTTATCGGCGTTTTATCCAAATGTATTCTAACGTTGTTTTGGGGGTAGACCATTCTTATTTTGAAGAGATTCTTGATGAGGCAAAAGAACGCAATGGTTACACTATTGATACAGAAATGACAGCAGATGATTGGAAACATGTTATTGCTTCTTATAAAGCATATATTGAAGAAAAATTAGGAATCCCTTTTCCGCAAGATCCTGAACAGCAATTATGGGGGGCGATTGGAGCCGTTTTTTCAAGTTGGATGACAGCACGCGCAGTCACTTATCGTCGTTTACATAGCATTCCTGAAAGTTGGGGAACGGCAGTTAATGTGCAAGCTATGGTTTTCGGCAACATGGGTGAAGATTCGGCAACAGGTGTTGCTTTTACACGCAATCCATCGACAGGAAAAAAAGAACTTTACGGTGAATTTTTAGTTAATGCGCAAGGAGAAGATGTTGTGGCGGGTATTCGAACGCCTCAAAATATTACAGAAAATGCGCGTATTGTTGCTGGTTCAAATAAGCCGTCTTTAGAAAAAATTATGCCTGAGGCTTTTTTGAAGTTATGTCAGATCGCGCAGAAGCTTGAGCAGCATTATCGGGATATGCAAGATCTCGAATTTACCATTGAAAAAGGTAAATTATGGATGCTGCAGACTCGTTCGGGAAAACGTACGGCTCGTGCAGCTCTCAAGATGGCAATTGAAATGGTTGAGGAGGGGGTAATAAGCCGTGAAGAGGCGGTAATGCGTATTGATGCAAAGTCACTTGACCAACTTTTACATCCAACACTTGATCCCAAAGCAGAGCGTTTTGTTATAGGACGTGGTTTACCTGCTTCTCCTGGAGCAGCAACGGGTGAAATTGTTTTTACTTCGGAAGAGGCAGAAACGGTTTCGGCAGAAGGGCGAAAAGTTATTTTGGTCCGTGTGGAAACAAGCCCAGAAGATATTCATGGTATGCATGCTGCAGAAGGAATTTTAACAACGCGTGGCGGCATGACAAGTCACGCTGCTGTTGTTGCGCGGGGAATGGGAAAACCATGTATTTCTGGTGCTGGTAGTGTGCGGATTGATTATAATACAAATACGCTATTTGCTTCAGGAGAAAGCTTTAAAAAAGGCGATGTTATCACGATTGATGGTGGAAGTGGGGAAATTTTCAAAGGGAAAGTTGCAATGTTGCAGCCTAAGCTTTGCGGAGACTTTGCAAAATTAATGGAATGGGCTGATGGGATGCGACGTATAAGAGTTCGCGCCAATGCTGAGACGCCATCTGATGCCCGTATGGGGCGTTCTTTTGGGGCTGAAGGTATTGGTCTTTGCCGTACGGAGCATATGTTTTTTTCTGGAGAACGTATTGTTGCCATGCGTGAAATGATTTTAAGTCATGATGAAAGTGGTCGTCGTAAAGCACTAGATAAGCTTTTGCCAATGCAGCGTTCAGATTTTAGTGAACTATTTGAAATTATGTGTGGTTTACCTGTTACCATTCGTTTGTTAGATCCGCCACTCCATGAATTTTTGCCTAAAACGAAAGCAGAAATTCTTGATGTTGCAACAGCTATGGGGGTTTCTGCTGAAGTGCTTGCTGAACGTGCTCAGCAGTTACACGAATTTAATCCTATGCTTGGATTACGAGGATGCCGTTTAGCTATTACTTATCCTGAAATTGCAGAAATGCAAGCGCGGGCGATTTTTGAAGCAGCAGCAGAAGCTGCCCAAAAATCTGGATCTCCTGTTATGCTTGAAATTATGGTGCCATTGGTTGCGCTTAAATCTGAACTCGATTTTGTAAAAGCGCGTATTGATCAGGTTGCTGAGGAAGTGATGAAAGAAAAGGGAGGTACTATTCAATATATGGTTGGGACGATGATTGAACTTCCAAGGGCAGCGCTTCGAGCAGATGAAATTGCTGAAACTGCTGAATTTTTTTCATTTGGAACAAACGATTTGACACAAACTACTTTTGGGATTTCCCGTGATGATGCTGCTCCTTTTTTGGCAACCTATTTTCAAAAAGGTCTTTTAGAGCAAGATCCTTTCGTATCTATTGACCGTGATGGAGTAGGGGAACTTATTACCATTGCTGCACAGCGTGGACGCTCAAAGCGTGCAAAAATAAAATTGGGAATTTGCGGTGAACATGGAGGCGATCCTGCCTCTATTGCTTTATGTGAAGAAAATAACCTAGATTATGTTTCGTGTTCTCCTTTTCGAGTACCAATTGCTCGTTTAGCAGCAGCTCAGGCCGCAATAGCAAAAAGGATGTAATGGGTTAATATTTTTTATTGTATAGTTATTACAGAAATAAATTTTTATATATTTTTTTATTTTCTTTAATAAAGGGAATAAAAATGCTTCTAAAATGCACGATAAGTTGTGTTCCGCGAGAAAGTGTTTTTTTAGAGGTTTATGAGAGAAAATATAAAGCAGGATAGACAAAGATGTATTATTAGTACACGTTCTATTGACGAACCTCTTGATAGAGAGAAACGTGTTATTGTGCAGTCAATTTACACGTTTTCTTTTTAATAGGGTTATGAACTCTCTTCACGCAAAACAGAGCACTCAAAACAAATGCATTTGTTTTGCACATTCATCTGTTGTTTTGAAGAAACATTTCTCAGTGCAAAACTCATTTCACATTGGTATTCGTGGAATGGAATTACGTAAAGTTTCTCGTAAGTTTATACCCTCAGAGTTTATAAAATCCACTGTGCGCTACCATCTTTTACATTTATGAAGGAATATCATAATTATACAAAGAATTGATTTATAATAATAAATTTAATTTCTCATCTTGAATGAGAGCTTTGAATATCATAAGATTCTCTCATTTCAAATTTATTCCATGCTGAATCAGTCAAAATCATTCGCTTTCACATAAGGAATATCGATGTATGCGGGGAAAACATTAAAGAAAAGACTAAACAATGCCTATAATGAACTGTCTCAAGTACCAAGAGTTGGAGCAACATTAGAGGCAAAGTGGATGGTGCGGGTTTGCTCAAGCGTCAAGATGGTAGCGCACAGTGGGTTTATTATTATACCATTCACGCATATCATTGTGAAATAGGTTTGGATGCCTTGAGAGTTGTTTCTTTAAAGAAAGCACGTGAATGTGCAACTCAAGTATATTTGGTTTGGAGCGTTCTGTTTTACATGAAGGGACGTGACTTCATTAAAGAAAGTGAGAAACAAAAGCGTGAAGCAATGCGTCATCTCCATTATCTAAAAGAACATTGCTTTAGATGCTTTTGAAAGACGTAAAGCAAAATTAAGAGAAAATGGTAAAGGTGAGAAGTGGTTTCTATTTTTAAAACTTCATATTCTCCCCCAATTAGGCTGCCTCCTCGTTTCAGAGATTAGGCAAACAGAGATATGCAATACTTTTTCTCCCATCTGGCATACCAAAAGCTGCAACAGCAGAAAAAGCACTGAACCACCTTAATATTTGTTTCAAACATACTGCAGCGTTAGGTTTTGATGTTGATTTACAGGCAACAACAAAAGCACATACTTTCTGAGAAAAACAACTCCATAAAATGCAAAATAGACCAGCAATGGATTGGAAAGAGGTTTCCGTCTTTTGTCTAGATACTCAGTAAAACGATAACAATGATACAATTTGACTTAGCGTTTGCTTATTCTTACAGGTACACAAATTCTTTGCGTTATGTGAGATCAGATTGATGGGGATATCTGGATAATTCTTGGCTCGAGAATATAAAAGGAAAGCGTGATGCTACAATAGAATTTCGCGTGTCCTTATCATCTGAAGCATTGGAAATTTTAAAATAAACGCGTTTGTTTTCTCGCAATGATTTCTTTTTTCTGCTAGAAGCCTCGATCCCCTTGCCATAAATTGTATGGCTCAATATGTAATGTGTAAGAAGATGCCCCTGATTGATTTAATATAAGAGGGCTTGAGATGAAGGAATTTTTTTGTATTCGGAGAGGGTATTCAACAAGAAAATTATCATTATAAATCAAGAGATTGTTTTATAATGTTGATGATTAGCTTCAATTTAATAAACCAATTTCACGCATTTTTATTAAAATTGTATGATTAATTTTACCAGTTACAGGAAGATCAAACATTTTTTGAAACTGTTTTAAGGCTTCTATCGTCTTTTGATCTTCTATTCCTGTGACAATAACCTCCTCATGACCAAAAATATGTAAAGCTTTTTGTACCCGTATAATATCTTCAACAGAAGGCTCTAAAACAGCTTCTTTTGAGTGTGTTATATTTCTTTTTGTTTTATTTTCCATTTCTATTTCGCTCTGCTTAATTAATAGCGCAATTTCATCTGTTGTAGGATGAGGTAAAACATTGTTTTGCATTTTCTGAGCAGTTTGTTGTTTCCATAAAGTGATCGCACGGCGTGTTTTAGGTCCTTCCAGTCCATCTAATGGTCCATCATAAAGTCCTAATTTTGCGAGTTCTTTTTGCTTTTCCAGCATTCTTGCTGATTGAGGGGGTAAAGGTGAATCTTTGTGGTTATGACTTTGAGAATGTAGAGAAGTCATACGAGAGAGTTCTTGTGATCTTGCTTCTTTTTCGGATAAAATAGAGCTCTTCCCTATACTTTGAGCGGAGGAAAACTTCATTCGAGTGAAAATATCTTGATGCATTGTCATTTGCAAAAATAAAGCATTAAATGAAACAAATAAAAAACTAATAGTAAAAAGAATAGACCCAACAAAAAATAAAGTATTTTTTCGTGTATAGAAATAAAGATTTTTTATACTCCAAAAAATGAAACGAAAAATTGTAAGAAGAAGTGTGATAACGATACTACTAGAGTATTTACGGCGTTTTACAGTTTTTTTTCGAAACGTCTTTCGTTTTGTTGTCATCATTTTTATTTTCAGTTGCGTTTATGTTTCACAAAGAAACGAATGCAAATTAGTTTTACTTTTCGCTAGAGAGAAATGCATTTACATTATTGTTTTTTCCTTTCAAACTCCTAGAATAAGCAGCTTCATTCTATCAATGTATAAGTTGATCAATCAACAAGAGCTCTTATCAATTTTTATTAATTTCAGATTTTACAAATCTTTAATATGTATAAAGAGAACATCAAATGATTAACGTTCAAGATCATTTTAGTGTTTGCAAACTGCATTATCACATATAATCATCTCAATAATAATATCACGTTATTCTTCATTTTTGGCGCAGATGTTTGCCTATTATTTAAAAACAAGTTAGAGATTATTCTTCTATAACGTTAAAAAGATAAGAGTCATTATATTCTTTACAATTTACATATATAGGGTTACTTTTCTGTAAACGGTTTGGTGAGAATACTGGTCTCTTAAGGTTATTATATTTTAGTGTAGCTACTTTTATATCAATTAAATTGATTTACAATGTTATAAAAAAACTTGCCTTGAGATCTGGAGATGGAGTTATAAGAGATGAAACAATTGTTTAATTTTTTGATCGACCTATTGATCATGTTGATGATGTGCTCGTAAAAATTTTAGAGATAATGTAAATATTTTATCACTATTAAAGTCAGAATAACAGAATTTTACTCTTTTTAGCTTTTTCAACTAAGCTAAGATGGTAAATTGTTATTTAAAATAAGTATGTACATAACATGATTATATCTCTCATTTTTTACCATAGTATGTTCATTAACATGATCAGCCTGTAAGTGTATAATTTTGATATTAATTTTTTACTGAATAGACAATGTATACTATTTTATACAGAGGAATTGTGTCATATTTATAAAAAAAGCCAATTATATAGCTCCAATACATGAATACTCAATTTTATAAAAAACACATTTTATAAATTGTTTATAAAGCAACAGTGTATAAAATGCTTCTTTTATTGTATTTACCACTGCCGTACATTGATTGTCCATGATACGTTTTTTAATCAAATTATCATTTCTTTTATTTTTTATTTTTGTCATTATTTCATTTTTTGTAGCAGATCCAAGCAGTAACCATTCTTCTAGCCCCAAAAATAATGAGACAACAACGAGCGATGTGATTATTGCTTTTAAGGAAGCCTTAAATGACTTAGGCGCATTTTGTGACCGTAATATAGAAACCTGCAAAGTAGGAAAATCCTTTTTAAGTTTACTTGGAGAACGCGCATATTACGGTGCAAGAGCTGCTTATGAGTATTTTGGGCACATATTAGGCAACAAAAATAATACAGAGCCTTCCCCAAACGCTTCTCGCAAAATGGAAGTAAAATAATTCTTACACAACCATACAATGTTATCTTGAAATAGGAATTTTTAACGTTCCTCATGTTATTTGTATTAGGATAATAAATATTTATCTATCCAATAAGTGTATTTAACATGATGATTAAAATGAAACAGGATTAAGATGATGGCGGAAACAATCGATAATATTATAGAAAACTTTTCGCTTCTAGATAATTGGGAAGATCGTTATCGTTATGTAATTGAGCTTGGCTACGAACTTCCACCTTTTCCGGAAAATGCTCGAAATGATGCCCACAAAGTTCGTGGTTGTGTTAGCCAAGTGTGGCTTTTATCTTCACGTAATAATTCAGAAGATCCAATATTAACGTTTCAAGGTGATTCCGATGCCCATATTGTGCGTGGACTCATTTACATTCTTCTAGCTTTTTATTCAGGAAAAAAAGCTTCTGAAATTCGCAATTCTGATGCTCACGGACTTTTTGAAAAACTTGGTTTAAATGAAAATCTTACACCACAACGATCAAATGGTCTGAAATCAATGATCAAACGGATTCGTAACGAAAGTTATATATAACCTCTCCTTTAAAAAGGTCTATACATACCAAGGCTTCACAGGAAACATGTATACTAAAAATCAATTTTACACACGAAACTATTTTTTCGCAAAATATAATTATTTAGTTTTTTTCCGCTTGCTTTTACGTCCAAGACCCATTTCTTTGGCTAAAGCTGATCGTGTTTTTGCATAATTAGGCGCTACCATAGGATAAGAACTGTCTAATTGCCACTTTTCACGATATTCCTCTGGTAACATTCCATAATGTGTCATGAGATGACGCTTTAAAGATTTAAATTTCTTTCCATCCTCAAGGCAAATGAGATAATCAGGAAATACTGAACGCTTTGGATTAACAGCAGGCCTCTGTTTTTCAATTTCAACTTCTGCTAGCTCTAGATTTCCTGCTTTACGAAAAGCAGCATGGACATCAGCAATTAAACTTGGCACTTCAGTCGGTCGAATAGAATTATTACTCACGTAGGCAGCAACAATATCAGCAACCAATGTAATAACTAAATTGCTTTCAGTCTCTAAGACTGGACGATGTTCCATTCTTGTTTCCTTTAATTTAAAATCGAGTAATTCAAAATCGAGATATAGTGCATATATTCATAATATAAAGATCTCATGCACATGGGTTTCATATTGTACAAAAATCTTTTTTGTCAATTAAATTATTCTATAAAATTGCCAAAACACAAAAAAATCAAATAAATACCTATTTTTCGTCATAATATACAATAAGAAAAACGTCCCCCTTACATGCTAGAAGATAGTTTTATTCTATAACATATCCTACATAATATCCAATATATCACAAATATAAAAAAATATAGGATAAAATTTATTATTTGTTTAGAACATAAAAATAAAATTGTTAACTATAAAAATACACCATATAAATAAGTATTTTTGTTTTAATACTTATAATTTAGTAAGTATTTTTTTAAATAAAATTTAAATTTAGTCTAATTTTAAATTTATTAAATTTTAAAAATACAAATTATTAATATTAAAATATAAAATTATTTCATTAAAATATCATTGAATATTTTTTATTATTTCATAATATAATGAAAAATCTTTATATATATTTATTCATTTCTATAAAAGTGTTCAGTTATACTGTTTTTTTAAAAATAAAATTCTTCTTTTTATAGCATAATTACCTTACCAACCTCTTTTATTATAAAAATGGTATTATATTCCTAGAAAACAATAGCTGTGATATGTAATGAATAGAAGGATATTAATTGTAAAAATTATGATAGCACTATTTTTGCAAGTGAGTAGGACTTATAGATTTTTACACTTGCATCAATAATTATGATTCTAACATATAAACGAAACTATTAACATATTTTATATAGGATTGTGTATGACTTGCACTTTTACAATTCCTCCTAAAGCATCTAGAATCTCTCATAAGGAAATATATCATGGTATTTTTCGAGATGATTCGTATCATTGGCTACGCGCGTCTAACTGGCAAGATGTTTTTAAAAATCCTAACTGTCTTGACTCAAATATTCGACATCATCTCGAAAAAGAAAATGCTTATCAAGCGGCTCAAATGGCTGATACAAAGCCATTACGAGATTTGCTTTTTACTGAAATGAAAAACAGGATCCAAGAGAATGATAGTTCCGTTCCTATAAAAAATGGACCTTTTGCTTACGGTTTTTCTTATGTTACCGGGGGGCAACAACCACATTATTTTCGCATGCCAAGGAATGGTGGAGAAAAACATGTTTATCTTAATGGTGATCTTTTGGCTGAAGGTAAAGAATATTTCAACTTTGGTTCAGTTCAAGAATCTCCTGATCATAGATATGTTGTATGGACCTATGATGATAAAGGATCAGAATTTTATACAGCTAAAATTCGGAATTTAGAAACATTATCTGATTGTATGGATATTATTACTGACACATCCGGACAGATTGTGTGGGATGCTCAATCTGAAGGTTTTTTCTATACAAAAGTGGATGAAAATCATCGACCTTCAGAGCTCTATTATCATCGCTTAAACACTGATCAATCGCAAGATAAGCTTATTTTTCGTGAAGATAATCCAGGTTTTTTCTTAGATGTAAGCGGCTCTAAGCTTCATGATGTTGTTTATATTAATATTCATGATCATGAAACGTCAGAAATTTGGTTAATACCTGCTAAAGCGCCTCTTAGCGTTCCTCAATGTGTGCGCAAGCGGCAAAAAGGTATTGAATATTCACTTACAGAAGGTGGTGATATCTTTTATATTCTTACCAATTTAGATAATGCCAAGGACTTTAAAATTATGGTTGCGCCGTATGCTGCGCCGCAATCAGAAAATTGGTCAGAGCTTATTCCACATCAGCTTGGATGTTTGATACTATCTCATGATGCGTATCAAGATTTTCTTATCTGGCTCGAACGTTTTGAGGGGCTTCCTCGTATAAAAATTATGGAGCGTACGACGAAACAAATCCATTCTATTACTTTTGATGAGGAGGCTTATTCTTTAGGTCTGCAAGGGGCAGCAGAATATAACAGTCAATCCATTCACTTTTCTTATTCATCTATGACAACGCCTGATCAAGTGTTCGATTATGAGATGAAAAGACGCAAACGAATATTGTTAAAGATGCAAATAATTCCCTCTGGCCATAATAAAGATGAGTATATAACGCGACGTGTTATGGCCATTGCAGACGATGGTGAGAAAATTCCCATCTCACTTTTTTATCATAAAACCACTCCTCTGAATGGTCGTGCACCTTGTCTACTTTACGGTTACGGTGCTTATGGCATCTCTATTCCTGCCAGTTTCAATAGCAATGTACTCTCTCTGGTAAATAGAGGTTTTATTTATGCCATTGCTCATATTCGTGGGGGAAAGGAAAAGGGTGTTGAATGGTATGAAAAAGGAAAACATCTTTTTAAATATAATACATTTACCGATTTTATTGCTTGTGGGCGCTATCTTGTAAACAATAAATTTACAGCTCATGATCGGCTTATTGCGCATGGTGGTTCGGCAGGAGGAATGTTGATGGGTGTTATTGCCAATATAGCCCCACAGGATTTTGCTGGAATCGTAGCTAATGTGCCTTTTGTTGATGTTTTAACAACGATGTTAGATGCTTCCTTACCTCTAACGCCTCCTGAATGGCCAGAATGGGGAAATCCTCTTGAATCACAAGAAGATTATAAACTTATAGCTTCTTATTCTCCCTATGATAATGTCAAAGCGCAAAAATACCCCCCTATGCTTGTGATAGCAGGATTAACCGATCCTCGTGTAACTTACTGGGAGCCTGCAAAATGGGTAGCTAAATTGCGTGAATTTAAAACAGATGATAATGCGATTTTATTACGCATTAATATGGATTCAGGGCATGCAGGTGCAGCTGGACGTTTTTCAAAGCTAGAAGAAGTTGCCTATATCTATGCATATATTCTAAAGATAGCAAGAAAAACTGTTGTTAATCTATAATATCCCCACTTTAAAAGCCCTATAATTCATTAGACTATAGGGACTTTTATAGGCTATACAATTATTTAGACAGCTTACAATCCACAATCTTCATAAAGTTTCAAAACATAATCCCAATTAATCAAATTATCCACGAAAGCTTCGAGATATTTCGGGCGAGCGTTGCGGTAGTCAATATAATAGGAATGTTCCCACACATCAACGCCTAGAATAGCTTTAGCATCATGAACCAAAGGATTTTCACCATTAGGCGTTTTCATAATTTCAAGCTTGCCATCTTTAACCACAACCCACGCCCACCCAGAGCCAAATTGGGCACCAGCAGTAGCAATAAAATCAGCACGGAATTTGTCATAACCACCTAGATCAGATTCAATAGCTTTTGCTAGTTTTTCAGGCATTTTTTTACCACCACCACCATTTTTCATCCAATGCCAAAAATGGTTATGATTGTAGTATTGCGCTGCATTATTAAATAAACCAATATTTTTCCCAAAACTTTTTTTAACAATTTCTTCAAGGCTTTCATTTTCCAAGCCTGAATCTTTCACCAAGTTGTTGGTATTATTAAGATAAGCGAGGTGATGCTTATCATGATGATATTCAAGAGTTTCGCGTGACATATAGGGCGAAAGAGCATCGTAGTCATAAGGCAATTCAGCCAATTCAAAAGCCATTTAAAAATCTCCTCGATTCTAATTGTTAAGCGCCCAATTTGCCATTTGCATCACCTAAAAGCAAATGTTGAATGCGTATTTATATTAATTAATTTAATGTCTCTCTTTGTAAAAGGAGCTTTTAGGCAATGTATGCTCATCAATCAAAAAAGGGCACTGGTCTATATAAATATTGCTTCAAAAGAAATTTTACATCTATGAACGGGTAAAAAATATCATGACCTTTTGAATAGAAGGTAAATGGAAATAGTTATCATTCCTTGTTCTTGTACCTCAAAATATTTTTTCAAATACGAGACAAATTGTTTTTAATTTTTGTAAAATTTTTCCAACCTATTGATATGGTGTATCCATGGTGTTTGCAACAGGAATATTAAGTGTTATTTTTTAAGAGACATTTCCCAATGTGCTTGATTTCATTTTATAGCGCTACTCATGAATAATATAACGTAAAAACATTGGATATTATCATCTTTACACTTATGAAAAAGTGCACCGGCATCATCATATATGTTACTGATCCCCAATGTTGTCACAGCTTTTATTTGGAGATGGTCCATAAGAGCGTTTTACTCCTTAGTCTTCTATTGTTTTTTATCCATACCTCTGCTTGTGACATGCGAGAGAATGACTTTGATTGGTTTAATATAAAAGAATTTGAAATGAAAAAATTTTACGATGTTTGAGGTTGTTACTCAGAAGTGCAAATTTGTTAATTTTTATTGTAAATCAATATTTATCTTGTGCGGATACTGCTGATTTTTGCACAAGATTAAAAAAATATTTTGTAAATTTTATTACCACTGAAGGTTTACACATATTGATTAAAAATAGAATTTTCTATAAAAAGCTTACTCAAAGCCAATCTATTCGTAAGGAAAGGCAAATTATTTTATATTGAGGAATCCAAAAACAAAAATACAATTAAGAAGATAAAAAAAATCATCAACACACAACATTTTCTCTTTGTTTTGTTTTAATTGAGTAAGATGAGATTTGAAGATACAAAGAAAAATACAGAATATGCTGATTTATTCAATAAATGAGTAAACGACAAGATTCTCATTTTATGCTCTTAGAAAATTAATAAAAGGGTATAATAATTGGTGGATAAATGGTTGTTGTGTTAAAGGTGCAGCTGTATATTAGTTTTCGCTGCGAATTTGTATTGATGCAATATCATTCAAGACTTAGAAACTTTACAATAAAAAATAAGATCTTTGATTTTCAGATATTGCGTCCAATCACAGGAATCGCTATAAGGTGCAAAAGTAATTGTAAAGCGTGTTTTTTTGGGGTATAGCCAAGCGGTAAGGCACCGGTTTTTGGTACCGGCATTCCCTGGTTCGAATCCAGGTACCCCAGCCAGCCTTTAGTGAAATGAATCAATCATAAACTTGAGAAATCATAGAGTTGAGAGTGGATTAAACCTCTTATATTACCTTTAGCCATTCATATCGGATTGGTCAGAGAGGAAATACGCGTCTGTAGCGGAGTGGCTCTTACTATAACTATAGTCAAAATAGTTATTTTAGGGATTTTTCTTTATAAGAGTGGGGCTTAAATGATTTATGCGCACTTGCTTTAGAAAAACTATTTGGCTGGATTTTGCGCTCTATAGCAACACCAGCGTGCGATTTTTCTTATTCCACCATCTTCATTACGTCGTACAGCATAACAATAACGCTGATCAGGAAATATATTTCGTTGCATATCACGTACAATATGAGCAGTATGGCCATAAGGTGCTACACAATCAATAAACCATACGTATTTTCCATTTTGCCAATTGGCATCGGGTAAAAATTCTCCCTTTTCAAGCATAGATTGATGATTTTTCTCATCTAAAAAAGCCCATGTGATAAAGGCGCAAAATTCTCCACGTTCATTTTTATAGAGCTTGTATTGCCCAGTCTGTAAAGCTGGACCTAAGTTTCGGTCTATATCCCAAATTCGCCAGCGGCGGTATAAGGGAGATGTAAGCATTAAAACAACCATGGCACCCAAAGCCGTAAGAGGATCTATGAGTGATGGTGATGGATTTTCATTTACAGACATTATCTTTCCTTTAGGGACTGTTCTAAAATTTTGGTGATAGGTTCAAAGAAATAAGAAATGAGACGCTGTTTTGAGGTAATGACATCCGTTGTTACAGTCATGCCAGGGATAAATTTAAATTGTTTGTTATTCAAAGTGATATGATCTTGGTCAATTTTGATTAAAACAGCGTAGACACCATTAATTTCTTTATTATAGCGCGCTGTAGCGCCTACATTAACGACTGAGCCGTGGATAACACCGAAACGTTCAGGCGGAAAGGCAGAAAACTTGATATAAGCACGTTGGCCCTTTTCTAAAAAAACAATATCTCGATTATCAAAAAATGCTTCAATAATGAGACCGCCCGCACCAGGGACAATGCGCATGAGAGTTTTACCAGCCTCTACAAAGCCATCCAAAGTATGGATACTTAAATCATCAATACGTCCATCAACAGGTGCATAAAGTGATAAGTGGTCAAGATGGTATTGAGTACTATCAAGCTTTGCTTTTAATCCTTGAAGATTCAGCTCTGTTTCACGCGAAAATTGTCGATAGCGGGCGTTTTCATCGGAAATGAGACTTTTCCGTTGTTGGCGGAGGGTTTTTATTTCGGCGGCATTTTCTTCCAAACGTCTTTGATTGGTTAAAATTTCATGCTCGACATTTTTAAAGTCATGTAAACGCTCTAAGTAAACGGCTTGGCTAATGACTTTTGTTTCCATTAGGCTTTTTGCAGCCTTTAATTTCCCTTGGCTTAATTGACGATCATCTTCCAACCTACCTAATTGCGCATGTTGTGTTGCACCGCTGCGCTCGACGCGGTCCGCTTGTGCTTTTAGCGCTTTTAATTTATCTTGGAAAGATTGAAGGGTAACACTAATGAGTATTTCTCCTTCTATTCTTGAGTTGTGTTGCCAGAAGGAGAAATTGGCAGATAGGCAAGCGCTTTGGTTACAAAATTTTATCCAAAGGATTGCTTTCAGCAAGAAGTGTTGTAGGTATGTTATAAAGACAAGAATAACCGGTATTCCACGGTAGGTTTGTGCAAATCAAAAAGGCCACACAGTATGGAGTTGTGCAGCCTTTTTATGCAAGCAAATGGGAAAATAATGCTCACTTTACAGTCTTTTCTTAGAACTGATAACGTATTCCACCAGAAAAGCTCGCTCCTGTTATACCCGTTTTTTGCAGCTTTTTTTGGTAACTAACATCACCATGAAGTGCGATATTGTGGGAGAGTTGTGCATTGATACCCAAACCGCCTTCAATGGCAGTTCCAGCAGGATCAAGGTCAAATTCTCTACCAATCTGTATTTTCCCATCATCACTAAAGGTTTTAAGAAAGTTCACTTTTCCATAAAAAGAAAAGGGATGATCGCTTTCGGCAGAAACAGTTTTAGTTAAACGTCCGCCAATCCGAACCAACCATTGGGAAGGATTTTTCATATCAATTTCTAGATTATCAGCATCTTTCATGGTGTCAAACGACAATTGTTGATAAACAATTTGTGCTTGTGGCTCAAACTCTATCCCTGCCATTCCTGTAGCAAATACTTTTCCAATGGTAGCCGAAGCACTCAAGGTTTTGGCACCCTTCAAGTTTGCGGCATTCTTGATGTCAGCCGTAGTGATATTTCCATCGATCATGCCATAGGAAGCTAGGACATCGACATATAAGCCATTGTTGTGTTGTATGCTGCCATAAGCTGTAACCGCCCATTTATTGAGTGTGCTTTTGTCTGCACCCTCCATATCCTTAGGTGTGAAAGAGAGTTGCCCATAGGTTCCCATAAGTCCAAAATGCATGGTGATATTTTGGCTTTCCATTGCAGCTAATGCACCACCTGCTTGTACGGCAGCATAGCGAATATCAGCGCCATAGCCATATTTGAAGGGACCACGCTCAGAGGTTAAGGTAGCAGTGCTACTATAGGGTAAAAAGAAGAAAGAATAATTTTGTGTTGTACGGATATCAGCTAACAATTTGCTTTGCTTAGTAATGTCGGTAAAATCAGCGTAGAAGAGCGCGTTAGGCATCACGATATAGCTTGCCACTTGCGGTACGACAGCTTCCACATGTGGACCAGGAACAGAGCCACCGGAACCGCCGCCAGAACCGCCATCACCACCACCGGAGTCTAGAAATGCTTTATGCAAGCGAAAATCCCAGAAGTTTTCATTTTTTTCATCAAAGAGGTTTTGCTCAATATTGGCTGTGCCATGGCTTGATTCTGGTCCATAAGCAGTTAGTATGTATTTATAAGGCAAACCATCTCTTGTGATATAACCATTGGCTAATTTGAAGGAGTCTTCCATCGCTTTTCCAGAGACTTGGATAAGGGAAATACCGCCTGCATTCGAGGGAGCTGCAGCGTTTTCTACACTGTTTTTATCCCCTACATCACTCTTGATATAAACTGTTGTTGTACCTGATGCATCGCCATGAATGAGAACTCGATCGGTTTTTTGATCGTCTACTGCAACCCCATCGCTCCATGCCATGTTAAAGTGAATTTCTGCGTTTCCAGAAGCGTTATAGACTTCTGGAGTATTTTTTTTACCAGAACCGATATGTAATGTGTGGTAATGGTTTTCTATTGTTTTTTCAAAAACAATTTTGCTGTCATTGAGGTTGAGTACAGAAACATCAGAACGTGATCTTTGAGTGATATCAAGTAACTTTCCCGCATCATCTTTTTCTTTTCTGCTGGTGTTCACAAACCATGTTGTACTGTTTTTGAGATCAAAGCTTGTTTGCCCATTTTCGTCATTTCTTACACCACCTTGTAAGACAGAACGGTCTGCGGAGAGTGAAAAGATTTGATTATGTTTTGGTGTATCGTGGATTATCCCTACGAATAACCTATCGGCTCTGATTTCTGAATCTTTGAGGTTGAGTTTACCATTTGATGAATTGTTGGCAACAATACCCGTTCCATCTTCGATGAGAAGGTTTGTATTGGTCAGGTTGATTTCTGAAGTTTGATCGTTTTTTGAGTTATCAAAGCGTAGTCCATTGCGCTGTGCTTTTGCAGAAATATCTGTGACATCAATATGTCCGCCATCTTTTAAGACAAATGCTGCTCCTTTTGCACTTACACTCCCTCCCGTCATTGTGATTTTGGCTTCTTCATCATCTGCATATAACCCAGTCGTATCAGATGTTACTGTGACATTATCGTTTAAAGTAATAGTGCTACCTTTCAGAGTTTGTACTTCTCCACCAAAGGAACCGCCGCCCGTTACTGTTATTTGGGAATTATCATTAGCCAAGAGAGCTTTTTCTGCATTCTTAACGGTTACATTTTTTAAAGTAACAGTGCTTCCTTTGTCAGCACTTATTCCTTTCTCCATAAGAAAGCCATCTTTACCGCTTGATATTTTCACATCTTTCAGCGTGTTTTCTTTGCTTGTGGTTTCAAGGAATAATGCACCTACTGCTTCGCCTCCTGTGACCTCAATAGATCCTCCTGTCATCTTGATTGTTGCATTATCACTTTGGGCTTTAACACCGATCGTAGCATTTTTAATTGTTGTGTTTCCATTCAATTCAATGGTGCTGGAACCTCTTGCAAATGCGCCGAATTTTGTTCCTTTTCCATTTGCTGTGAGAGCAACGTCTTTAACATTAATATATCCACCAGCTTTTGTATATAATACACTATTGCTACCAGTAACAGTTCCCCCTGTCATAAAAATTTTTGATTGTTCACCAACTGCATGGAGGCCATCACCCTCAGATGATGTGATTTTAGCCTCATTGTCCAAAGTAATGGTACTACCGCTTTGAGCATTGATTGCATCTTCTTTTGCCTCAAAAGATCCACTAGAAACCATTATTTGAGATTTGTTATCTGCATAGATGCTGCGTTTTGCTTTTGTGACGGTTACATTTTTTAAAGTAACAGTGCTTCCATTATCAGCATTTATTCCTTTTTCCATAAGAAAGCCATCTTTTCCACTTGATATTTTCACATCTTTCAGCGTGTTTTCTTTGCTTGTGGTGTCAAGGAATAATGCACCTACTGCTTCGCCTCCTGTGACTTCAATAGACCCTCCTGTCATCTTGATTGTCGCATTATCACTTTGGGCTTTAACACCGATCGTAGCATTTTTAATTGTTGTGTTTCCATTCAATTCAATGGTGCTGGAACCTCTTGCAAATGCGCCGAATTTTGTTCCTTTTCCATTTGCTGTGAGAGCAACGTCTTTAACATTAATATATCCACCAGCTTTTGTATATAATACACTATTGCTACCAGTAACAGTTCCCCCTGTCATAAAAATTTTTGATTGTTCACCAACTGCATGGAGGCCATCACCCTCAGATGATGTGATTTTAGCCTCATTGTCCAAAGTAATGGTACTACCGCTTTGAGCATTGATTGCATCTTCTTTTGCCTCAAAAGATCCACTAGAAACCATTACTTGAGATTTGTTATCTGCATAGATGCTGCGTTTTGCTTTTACGACAGTTACATTTTTTAAAGTAATTATGCTTTTTATAGCGGAGATTCCTTTGGTCATCGAAGTGTTGTCTTTACCGCTTGATAATTTCACGTTTTCCAATATCGTTGTGCCACTGTCATCAGTGTCTGATATAACGCCATAATCGGCTGCAATAACACCTCCTATCATCTTAAATGTACTACCATGCCATATTCCAACACCACTATGCAGCTGAGTATTGTTTGCACTTTTAATGGTTGTATCCCATAACTCAATTGAAGATTTGGTTCTAAGGACTACAGCATCCAAATCGTTGTTTATTGGATGACCTCCGGTCAGTGTTAAATTTTTACCGATGACTTTTCCACCATTTGTTGTTTGAATATATTCATAAGTCTTGTTTGATACGTTTTTTACTTCTCCTTTATCAACTTCAAGAGATTCAGCATGTACGTCGAGATTGTTTCCAAAAAGCATAATTGCTGCGACAGCTGTACAGGAGAGTAAAGATTTTTTAGACATAGCTGTTCCTCCCTTATAAGCTCCGCATGTTCTCCCCGCTTAGAAGTAAGAAAAATAAACAATTAAAATTTTAATTACAATACTTACCTATTAGTTGCTTTGTTACTGTTTGTCAAATATTATAAATTTACTTTTTAATAAAATAAATCATTTTTATTGTTTAATATATAGTATATTAATAGTTAATATATATTAATACTTAAAATATTTTTAAAGAAAAACATCAAATGAGGGACAAAACAATATTTTTGTTATGAAATAATTTGGGATTGAGATATTTTGCTTTAAAAGCTTTGTCTTGAAAGAGTAAAAGTACTTTCAGTAATAAGTAATAATAGTGGAAACAAATGACAGGTTGGTAGGGATTTTTCTGTTGGAAGTAAGTACAAGTTTCTACTCATCATCTTGAGAAAGAGGAAGTGAGGCGATTTCTGTATCAAGCGCATCCATAAAATCGATAATAAAAGCAGCATTGGTTCCCAAATCTCTTGGCAAATAACGAGAAGCAGAACGCATATCAACAAAAGTTGTATCCCCTTCATTCGTTAAACGAATAACAATATCTGAAATAAAGCCAAGGTAAAAAGTTTTGGCCATTGTTTCAATATAAAGCACATCTTCTTCACCTTTAAACTTTTTTTGAGCCACAACAGGCCAATCATAGGCTTCTAAAACATTGAGAACAGATTCGCGAATACGATCAGGTGAGCCATCATAACGGCGCCCTGACATTTCTGTCCATTGTGAGATCTGTATTGCTGCTTGTTCAGTCAAAACACTTTTGAGCGGTAAAGCATCACTGGGACGTATTGTGCGAAAAAAAGCCGGTGGTCTTTGTGTATCGGTAGAAACGTCGTAAAGAGCCGGTAAGGTAAACCAAAGTCCAAAAAAGAGCATCAATGGTGTGGCTGTTATCAACGAATAAATGATCCCTTTTAAAGCTTTCATTCCCCCTAGAGCACCATAGACCCACAAACTATGAAGTGCTTTAAGAGCCAGAAAAAGAGAAATAATTACACAGCCAGTAGAGATACCTATCAAAATTATGAAATCGGTTACGTTAAGTACGGAAAAACGTTGTAAAATGACTGAAAATAATAAAATAAAGAACGATAATCCACCAAATCGAGGGGACCATACTGCTGCTCTTGAAACGAACCGAACATATCTCTTCTTCATGAAGTTTTTTCCCCTCAATTGTAAATTATAAGCCAAGTTTTTTCAGAGTGTATATCTTACAAAAAGCTTATGCTCATAAAACAAAAATAAAGCACTTATTTTTGAGGTCAAGGATGCGTAATGTCTTATAAGTTTTCAGCGATTATTTTGGCACTTCATTGAAGGTAAACAATATTTCTTCTATAATTTATCATGTCATTGATGCGAATTTTATGGGAATGTTTGTAAATAAAAAGAAATAAACTCAGATAACAAGTTTTACAATTGTTAGCAGCATATTTTTTTAGATCTTTACTCTTGATTTTTCTCTTCTGATTGCGGGGAGTTTTTTCTGTCAGATAATGCGTCTCAAATAGGATATGATTATGTGCAATAGAGATTTCATTCGACCTCAATAAAAAATTGAGGGATTTATAATCAGATAAATTTGAATATTCAATTAATAGAGAAAAAAGATAACCATTTTGATAGGCTTCATGTATTTTGTATAGAAAGTAAGGTATTGTACAAATGAGAGCTTAGTCCGTTTTTATTCATAAAATATGCGGCAGGTCGCAGATGAAAGGAAAGCTTCACTTTCTTTTTTCGCAAGGGAAGAAGGGACAAAAGTACGTAAAATAACAAACCCTTCATTCAAATTTTTAGCAACCAAAACTGAATTGGCATTTTTTTTAGGTTTTGATTTTTTGAGTTCTATGATTTGTATTGGTTTTCCAATGATAAGATCGAGTATCGCATCAGGGGCTGTTCGGTCATTAAGGCTATAGAAAATAATTCCGTCGTGTGTGTAGGCTGCCAGTGACCAAAATTGTCGTGTTTTCAAAGCTTTTAAATGAACAGGTCCATTTTCAAGATTAAATCTGCAGACTTTAAGAAGAAAGAGTGGATCAGCAGATTGCTGAATAGGGTTATCGAGCGTAAAATCGACAAATTGATAAGAGATTCCAGATTTTTTTAGTGTTGTCCATATATTATCTTGTGCCCAAGTGGGGATCAGAAATAAAAAGCAAATATGAACGATAATAGCGCCAATGATTGCAAGAAGTGCGGTATAAATGAATCTAATCACAATTTATTTGTCCTGATGGAATTTGTTCTATAGAGGGCATTGTGAGCTTTTGTAATGCCGTTGCAGAGATGATTGAGGTATCGTATAAGGTGAGAATAAGCCCGAATTCTTTTTGACTAACTGTTGCAAGCCAATTGCCGGTTTGCGGTGTGGGTGAAATATTGATGCGCAATGAGCCATCATGCTCATAGATAATATTGTTAGTGTGAAGTTCAAAAGGTATTTCTTTGGATGAAGTATAGGGTTTAAGGGATTTGTCAGCTGTATAAAGGGTAAAAAGACGGGTTTCAGGGATGGTGCCTTTGAGCAAATAATGACAGTGATGATGAAGTGGACGCCCTTGGTTATCTTGCCAAATCTGGAATTGAATACCTTCAGTTCGTCCGAGTGAAACAATGCCTCGTTTGGCGGTGCGAGCGCGGGTATAAGGATCCATATTGGCAGTTCCCATTTGTGGATAAGCACTCCATTTTCCAATTCTAAAGCGTCCAAAATGAGGAAAGGAATTGAGCACATAATCGACACTCAGTTTTCCACATAAAATGGAAAAAGCGAAGATAAAAAAGAAAATGGTGATATTAAAAAACATCAGTGAATATCTTGAATTCAAAATGTTGAATCTCCAGTTGTTTTCATCTTCAAAGAAATTGCAGATGGTTTTTTCAGATCTTTGTTAATCAATCGCACGATATTTAATGTTTCAGGAGAAAGCGTAGAGGGTATTGGGGAAGGAACTTCAGAATCTACACGGGCGGAAAGTACTGGAGGCTGATAAGGAAGGAGAGAATCTTTAACACCATAGAGCTGTTTGAGCATAATATTTTGATGCGCAGCAAGCATGATACGATGCCATATCATGGCAGGAACGCCACCCCCAAAAGCACGATTCATCGGTGAAAAATTATCATTTCCCATCCATACCGCTCCCGTATAATTTCCCGTAAAGCCAACAAACCAAGCATCACGATAAGATTGTGATGTTCCAGTTTTCCCAGCGACAAGAGTCATGGGCAACGCAGCACGCTTACCAGATCCTCGTGTTGTGACACCCACCATCATTTGATTCATATAAGCTGCTGATTGTTCACTCAGAACTCGGTGTAGTTTTTTTCCGTTATGTTCGAAATCCCACACAACACGACCATCAATTGTTTTGATTTGCGTAAACCCATGACGATTACCCGCTATTCCTCCATTGGCAAAGACATTAAAGCCTGTAGCTTGATCCATGGGGGTCATGTTGGAAGTGCCAAGAACCATCGTTTTGTGTGATAAAATATGCGCGTTAATCCCCATATTTTTAATGAGATCTATGATAGGTTGGGTATCGCGGTTAAGATATTGGTAGGTGAGATAAACAGGGACTGTATTAATGGAAAAGGCTAAAGCTGTTGCTAAGTCAATTTTTCCCAGATAACGACCAGAATTATTTTTGGGTGTCCAACCTCCCCAATTGATGGGAGCATCTAGAACGATTGTTGAGGGTGATAATCCATGTTCCATTGCGGCTGCATAAACATAAGGTTTGAATGAAGAACCAGGTTGTCGACCGCCCTGTGTTGCTCTGTTAAATTGGCTCTTTTTGTAATCTAGTCCTCCAACAATTGCACATACCGCACCGTTATTATCGAGTATAACGGTGGCTGCTTGTGTTACACGATATTGTTGACCATATTGATGTAAATGATAGGCAATTGATTCTTCTGCTGCTTTTTGAATATTCGGATCAAGGGTCGTTTGAATAATTAAACTATGGCTTGGAAGTTGATTGCGCATTTTTTTGACTTCCTCGAATGCCCAATCAAGAAAATAATCAGGCTGATTATTGTCTATTTGGGGAAGGTCCCTAGCAGGGTGGCGATGCGCATTGATAATCTGGCTTTTCGTCATAAAGCCACTATTAACAAGATTAGAAAGGACGACATTGGCACGTGTTTGAGCAGCAAAGAGATGACTATGAGGGGCATATTTTGTTGGAGCTTTAAAGAGTCCTGCTAACATAGCAGATTCACTCAAAGATACATGACGGATATCTTTTCCAAAATAAAATTTTGCAGCGGCTGCAATACCAAAATTGTTTCCTCCCATATAGGCTCGGTCAAGATAAAGTTGCAAAATCTGCTTTTTGCTAAAATTTGCTTCTAGCCAAAGAGCAAGATAAGCTTCTTTGATTTTACGTGTTATGGTTCTCTCGTTTGTTAAGAATAAATTTTTAGCCAATTGTTGTGTGAGAGTTGAACCACCTTGCACCACCCCTTTAGCTTGAATATTTTGTGAAATTGCCCGTGTAAGTCCTTGAAAATCAACGCCCCAATGATCAAAAAAACGACGGTCTTCTGTGGCAAGAACGGCTTTAATAACAGTGTCAGGCATTTCTTCAACAGGGACAGAAATAGCCGGCATTGCACCACGGTGTCCAATTGGATTTCCATAGAGATCGAGAAAAAGAATGGAAAAGTTTTTAGGGGAAGACCAATCTGTTTTGGTAAGTTCAAAAACAGAAATGCCCAAAATGGTGAAAAGAGTAAATCCCATCAACCCTAATGTTAGTATTTCATCGAGAACTTCAACGATAAAGTATTTCCATCCTTGAAGATGAAAATTTTGTGAGACGATTTTTGCCTTTTTCCAGAAAAAACTGTTAGCAGAACGAATGTGATAAAGCGCTGTGTCTAATCGTGCGTCTAATTCAATGAGAGCAGGACTATGAAATGGCTTACGGTGTTGCCCTTTCTTTTTTTTAAAAAAATCAAACATTTAAAGAGAGCCTATGGCAAAGCAATACAACCAAACAAATCTACAATAAGTATATGGAGTAGAAGTATTTTTTTTCTATAGTTATAACAGAGAAAGAATTTGTTTTAGAATTATGCATTTTTTGTAAGATAGTATTTTATTATTTTATTGAATAAATTTTATTCTCATTATTAAAAATATTTTTTTGATTTTTTAAAAATTTGGATTAATATTAATATGTTACTTCTGTAAGATAGAGGATAAAGTTTTTCCATTTGTGATTTTTTAATCGACCAAAAAAAACATTATTTCTTTTATCCTTTATCAAGGAAGAGAAGAGATGGGTTATTGAAATATTTATGATGAAAAAAAAATTCTTGTTTGTAATAATAGCAGCTTTTTTAGAAGCAGATTCTGTTCTAGCTTCGGGGTGTGCTGAATTAGGTAAGAAGGCTGCTGCGCAAGAGAGCGGGGTTCTCGTCCGTTCAAAACCGGTTGTTCAGGATGGAAAGGACATGTGTGCAATTGTGGTTGTTGTACCAGCCCGTAATGGTGAAAAATTACGTCGTGTTGAGTTTTTTGTTCCTGCTGATTAGTTTTTGGCAGATGGTGTTGTGATGCGTATCTTAATCGTTGAAGATGATCGGAATCTTCACCATCAATTAGCAGAAGCTGTAAGACGTGCAGGATATGTTTCCGATAGTGCTTTCGATGGTGAAGAGGCTTATTTTTTAGGTAGCACAGAGTCTTACGACGCGGTGATACTTGATATAGGTTTACCGCAGATTGATGGTATTAGTGTTGTTGAAAAGTGGCGTCAAGAAGGGCTCTCCATGCCTGTTTTAATGCTAACAGCGCGAGACCGTTGGTCTGATAAGGTGCACGGTATTGATGCTGGAGCTGACGATTATGTTGTGAAGCCATTTCATTTGGAGGAAGTGATGGCGCGCTTGCGAGCATTAATTCGTCGCACTACGGGACATGCGACGAGTGCATTATGTTGCGGAAATGTTTTGTTGGATACAAAGACGTCTCGTGTTTTTGTGGATGGTCAATTGATTAAACTAACATCTTATGAATTTAGACTTCTTTCGTATCTCATGCATCATTGTGACAGAGTTATTTCAAGAACGGAGCTTACCGAACATCTTTATGATCAGGATTTTGATAAGGACTCGAATACGGTGGAAGTCTTTGTAGGTCGGTTACGGAAAAAGCTTGGAGTAGATTTGATTGAGACTATTCGAGGAATGGGATATCGCGTGGGAACGCCAGGTGATAAATGAATATTTTCAAGGAGGATAATTGGTTTGGGAAGTTCTTTTTTGTCATTACGCGATCTCTCAGTTTACGTGTTATGATCTTATCAACACTATGGGTTGTGATTTCTCTTTTATCGATTTCTGCAGTGAGTATTTTATTTTATAAACGTTCAACTGAACAAAGCTTAGAGCGTATCCTTTCTGCTCAACTTTACAGTCTTATTGCAACAGTCATGGTCTCACCGGAAGGCATTTTGAAAGGAGGGGCTGAGATTGATGATATTCGTTATTCTGATCCAACAACGGGATGGTATTGGGAAGTTGTTGCGATATCCCATAATTTAAAAGGAAGATTGACATCTCCCTCATTGGGAACAGGAAAGATATTTACCCCAAGCGAAGTCGATATACCTTTTGATAATAAATTTTTTCGCTCTTATCGGATCAAGGGAAACGATGGCCAAAAGCTACAAGTGATTGAGAGTGATGTTGTTCTTGATAATAAAAATCATATTGCACGTTTTCGGCTTGTTGGGAATATCGATGAAGCCCATGCGCAAGTAAAGGAATTTAAGCAAACTTTGCAAATTTTTCTTTGGAGTTTTGGTATTGGGAGTGTTCTTATTAATATTGCTATTATTTTCTTTAGTTTTCAACCGTTGAAGCTTATTCGACGTGCATTGAATGATATTCGCGAAGGAAGAGTTCATTATGTGAATACGGATTTAGTCAGCGAAGTGATGCCGCTTGTACAAGAGATGAATGCTCTCATTAATAATAATCAGCGTATTATTGAGCGATTTCGCACACAGGTTGGTAATCTCGCGCATTCATTGAAGACGCCTCTATCCGTGATTATGAATGAGACCGATAAGATGCACGGAGAAAAGGCGTGTCTGTTGAGAGAGCAAACGCAAATTATGCGTGCTCAAATCAATCATTATCTTCAGCGGGCGCGGATTGCAGCACAATGCGATAGTATTATCTATCATACATCTGTTCGCAGTGTGATTGATCGTTTAGTGCGGGTTATGAAAAAGCTTAATCCTGAAAAAAAAATTGAATTTATTATGGATGTTGATGATATTGTTTTTTCTGGAGAGAAGGAAGATCTAGAAGAAATTATAGGAAATTTGATTGAAAATGCTACTCAGTGGTCTCGCACAAAGGTGTTGATCTCTTGTTGTATAGAAGAAAACGTTGAAGAAGAGAAATATTTCAGTATCCTTGTTGAAGATGATGGTCCTGGTTTAACAGAAGACAAAATTGATGAAGCATTAAAAAGAGGGCGGCGGTTTAATGAAAGTAAACCGGGGACAGGTTTAGGATTAGCAATTGTTTCAGATATGGTCAATGAATATGGTGGAAATCTCTTTTTATTGCGTTCTGATTTGGGTGGGTTGTATGCAAAAGTTTTATTACCCAAGATAGGAGAATAACATATTTTCTCCTCTATCAGAAAACATCTATAAGGTGTGTAAAGCAATATTTTCAGACAATACAAAAAAGTAGGGAGGTATTTCAGAAGATTTGTATTTATAATCAAAATATGAAAATAAAGCCTTGTTTTTGTTTTCTTGATAGAGGTGATCTATATGAGAAAAATGAACAATATATTTTATATAAGTTTATAATGTACTCCATGAAAAAATGATTTTTATCATTTAGCATCACTCTTCTTATGAAGAGGATAAAAGGTAAGCGAGAGATTCTCTGTTCGTATTGGAAAAAAGTGATATGCTCTTACTCATTTTTGCAGCATTTTTTCTGGCTTTTCTGGCAGGTATTCTTTTTCTTTCACTTCGTTTTGACGATAGGATAAAGAAAGAAGGAAAAGTTCAAACCATGGATGGTGATAGAAGTCATAGGCATACGATTGAGTGTAACAAGCTTTATATGCATTATAAAAAAAGGAATATTCTTAAGGACTTAAGTGTTTTGTTTGTTCTTCTCATCACATGGAGTATTTATGGGCTGACAGGCAATCCGGAAGTGAAAAGCTATTTTTTTAGCGAATTAATGGATAAAGATCCTAAAATTCTAAGTCAGCAAGAAAAGCTTGTTCGCTTACAAGTGCTGTTTTTCCGCTCACCTCGTGATGGCAAGCTCGCAGATGCGTTAGCGGTAGGGTATCTTGAAGAGCGCCATTTTCAAGAGGCGGTCAATGCTTATTTAGATGCACTTCGTTTGAATGGAGAGACAGCTCCAAGACTTGTAGGATATGGTTTAGCATTGGTTGGTTATGAAGGAGGAATGATAACGCAAGAAGCACAAAATGCTTTTCAAAAAGCAGCGGATTTAGCGCCAACAGATTTTTATCCGCGCTTATTGTTGGCCGATGCCTTTCATCAAGCAGGAAAAACTGTGCAGGCAGTGCAATTTTTGCAAAGCTTTCTTGATACAATGCCTGAAGATTTTGCAGGACGATCACGTGTTGAAAAAATGATGATTCAGTTACGTAATTTATCGAGTGGGCCATACAAAGAAAAGGAATAGGCGTCAATTGAGATGAGAAAAGCTGTTTAGGAAGATAAAAGAGGGGGCATTCTAGAAGGGAAAGGTATGTGTAGAGACGATTAAAGAACAGAAATGAAGAATGGAAAGAGGCGCAATATAAGTGGTTATATATTAAATAAAAATTGGTGCAAAAAGTAAGAAAGCTATTGGTAAGCTTATTAGCAAAGGTGAGAGATTGGATAAAAAGTTGCACCTATAGAGAAGATGTGCAAAACTCTTAAAAAATAAAATATAGAAATGGATGCTTATATAACGTGTTTAACGTGTTTAAAATTTTTTTGTAGAGTGTCTATGAACAATCAATCTTTAAAAAATTCTACTTCGTTGAAGGTTATTTTAAAGCAGCGAAAAAAAGAGCGTTTACTCATCATCTTATTGTGTTGTTTGGTTATGGCGATTGCAGCAAGTCTCATAGTTTATGCAATGCGTAATGCGGTCAGTTTTTTTAGAATGCCCTCTGACATTACAAGAGAAGATATTTTAACGGGGCGCCCTTTGCGTTTGGGTGGTTTTGTTGAAAAGGGAACTGTTAAATATGTTGGAGAGATGGGCGTTATTTTTTTTGTAACGGATAGCGTAGAGCGTAAAAAAGTGGTTTTCAATGGTATCCTACCTGATCTTTTTCGTGAAGGTCAGGGAGTGATTATCGAAGGACATTTTAATAAACAGGGTTTTTTTATAGGTAGGCGTATTTTAGCAAAACATGATGAAACTTATATGCCTAAAGGAACAGCTGATCGTTTGAAAAAACATTACAGTGTGGAGAAATAATTCGATTGTGCTTGTTGAATTGGGTCATATTTTTTTAGTTGCAGCATTTGCAGTAAGCTTATTAGAGATTTTATTACCTGCTTTAGGTTTTTGGTGGAGAGAGCGTTTGTTAATGCAAACAGCTGTTCCTCTAACATACATCACTTTTACATTATTGCTCTTATCTTTTTTAGTGATGATTTACGCTCATGTCGTATCTGATTTTTCTGTTTTGAATGTTGTTGAGAATTCTCATTCAGAAAAACCGATGCTCTATAAAATTACTGGTGTTTGGGGCAACCACGAAGGCTCTATGTTGTTATGGGTTTTAAGTCTCGCTTTTTTTAGTGCATTGATGGCGTTATTTAGCCAACATTTACCAGAAGATTTTAAAACACTCATTTTAATTTGCCAAAGTTGGATTACAAGTGCTTTTCTTTTATTTATTCTGTTTTTATCCAACCCATTTTTACGTGTGAATCCACCAGCGTTGCAGGGAAATGGTCTCAATCCTCTTTTACAAGATGTTGCGTTAGCAATTCATCCACCGCTGCTTTATTTAGGGTATGTTGGTTTTTCACTTTGTTTTTCTTTTGCAGTTTCTGCATTGATTATGGGGCATATTGATAGAATCTGGGCGCGTTGGATTCGTCCTTGGCTTTTACTTTCTTGGTGTTTTTTGACATTGGGTATTATGGTTGGCTCTTATTGGGCTTATTATGAGCTAGGATGGGGAGGCTATTGGTTTTGGGATCCTGTTGAAAATGTTTCGTTGATGCCTTGGCTTTCAGGAACAGCTCTTTTACATTCTATTCTCGTTCTCGAAAAACGAGAAATATTAAAAAGTTGGACTTTGTTTTTGGCACTACTGACTTTTTCTCTTTCATTGATGGGGACTTTTCTTGTTCGTTCGGGACTTTTAGTTTCTGTTCATAGTTTTGCTATTGATCCAGCACGGGGGCAGGCAATTCTTGCCCTTTTATTTTTCTTTACGGGAGCAGCTTTTCTTCTTTTTGCTTTGCGCATTCCTATTTTTAAAACAGAAAGATTTTTTCAACCAATTTCACGTGAAGGATTTATTGTTTTAAATAACTTGTTATTCATAACAATAACAGCAACCGTATTGATTGGTACGCTCTATCCTTATTTTATTGAGATGTTAACAGGGCAAAAAATTTCTGTAGGAGCTGCTTTTTTTAATCTTACCTGTGGACCGCTCATGCTTTTGCTGTTGTTGTTTGTTCCATTTGGGTCAATGATGGCATGGAAACGCGGTGATTTTCTCGCAGTTTTTGAACGGTTGTGGTTTGTTTTTGTATTGGTTGGTATCATCTGTTTTATAACATTTTACGCGACATCGTTGCATGATATTTTTGCAGTTTTAGGCATTGGGCTTTCAGCATTTGTTTTTTTAGGCAGTTTAGCGGATCTGTGGGGAAAGAGTGGATATGGCAAGACAGATTTTTTAATACGCATTAAGAGATTTTTGCGATTGCCATGGTCTGTTTTTGGTGCCGCAATAGCACATATGGGATTAGGCGTTACATTATTTGGCATTGTTTGTGTGGCCAATTTTGGGCAAGAACGTATTTTAACCATGAATATAGGAGATAGGGTGACAATAGCGGATAAAACTCTTTATTTTGATGCAATGCATGATGGTGTTGGTTCAAATTATTCGGCAATGGAGTTTTATTTTAAAGTATATGAAAATAAAAATATTGTTGGTCATGTAACAGCCTCAAAGCGATTTTATTCAAGTCAAAATACATCAACAACGGAAGTTGGTCTTCAAAATCATGGCTTATCGCAGCTCTATATTGTGCCGGGACAGATCGATAATCGGGGTCTTGTTGTGCACATATGGTGGAAGCCTTATGTAATATGTATTTGGTTAGGGGCTTTCATAATGGCTATGGGAGGCTGTCTTTCTCTTCTGGGGTATTGGTTTCGCATTGGCGTGTACCACAGGGTACTGCGCGCTTTAAATTTTGAGAGAAGACATTGAGATGAAAAAATTTCGTTGGATTTTATTTTTTTTTATAGCAGCGTATCCTTTTCGATTAGCTACAGCAGTAGAGCCGGATGAGATTTTAAAGGATACAATTCTTGAATCGCGCGCACGAGATATTTCATCGCATTTACGTTGTCCTGTTTGCCAAAATCAATCAATTGATGATTCAGATGCTGCTTTAGCACGTGATTTACGGCTTTTCATTCGGGAAAGATTAAAAATGGGTTATAGTAATCAGCAAGTCATTGACTTTCTTGTTGAACGATATGGTGAATTTATTCTCTTGAAACCACCATTGAATAAAAAAACTTGGTTTTTATGGTTTTCGCCTTTGATAATTATCATCATTGGTGCCAGTGTCATATTTTTCCAATTAAGACGGTATAATAGTGAAAAAATAATGGATTATGTGAATGAAAAAGAACAATCAAAAATGCCATTGCATTAAAAATGATGCACATATAAAGAAAAAATTCAGATTATCTGCAATGAACATTCAACCTTATCGTATTATATTGGGGAATACTGAAACCTTACAAAATTTTAATAATTTAGACACAAAACGGTAAGGTCAGGTATTTTATAAGTTATCAAAATTGGGATAAAGGAATGATTGAATAGGAGCATAGAATAAATGTTAAAAAAAACATTCTTTAAAACATTTGTTGCAGTAAGTTTTTCCGCAGTATTGGAGAGTGCACTGTTTTTTAGTGGATGTACATCAAGCTTGTGGACGACAAAAGCTCATGCAAGTTCTGTATTGACTTCGTTAATACCACAACAGGGATTTGCAGATATCGTTGCTCAAGTGAAGCCAGCAGTTGTTGCAGTACAAGTAAAGAGCAATAAAAAGAAAAAAGATTGGTTCTTTAGTAACTTTTTTAGTGGGCCGGGTATTGATCAATTACCAGATCAACACCCTTTGAAGAGGCTTTTTAAAGAGTTTTATGATCTTGATAAACCTAAAAATAATTTTCCCAATCATTCGCAGCGACTCCGTCCTGTCGCTTTTGGATCGGGTTTTTTTATTTCGTCTGATGGTTACATTGTGACCAATGATCATGTAATTTCTGAGGGGACAAGTTATTCTGTTGTTCTTGATGATGGGACAAAATTGAATGCAAAGCTCATTGGGAAAGACCCCAAAACCGACCTTGCCGTACTAAAAGTGAATGATAACAGGAAATTTTCCTATGTTGATTTTGGAGATGATTCAAAGCTTCGTGTTGGAGATTGGGTTGTTGCCATTGGAAATCCATTTGACCTTGGTGGGACTGTAACAGCAGGGATTGTTTCAGCGCGCGGACGTGATATTGGCACGGGTGTCTATGATGATTTTATTCAGATTGATGCCGCTGTTAATAGAGGAAACTCTGGTGGACCAACTTTTGATCTTAATGGAAAAGTTGTTGGGGTTAATACAGCAATTTTTTCTCCTTCTGGAGGAAACGTTGGGATAGCTTTTGCTATTCCGGCAACGACTGTCAAACAGGTTGTACAGCAACTTATCGAAAAAGGTTCAGTTCAGCGTGGTTGGTTAGGCGTTCAGATTCAGCCGGTAACAAAGGAGATTTCTGATTCAATAGGTCTAAAAGAAGCAAAGGGCGCTTTGGTTACTGATCCGTTAAAGGGACCAGCAGAAAAGGCTGGTATTAAGGCTGGTGATGTCATTATTTCAGTGAATAATGAAAAGGTTGCCGATGCGCGTGAGTTAGCGAGACGTATTGCAAATATTAAACCAGGAGAAACGGTTGATATAGGGATTTGGAGATCAGGTAAAGAGAAGAATATCAAAGTCAAACTTGCTTCAATGTCTGAAGATGAAAGTAAAGAAGAGGGTTCAAAATATTCAAGTGGACGCGGTGATTTAGATGACACATTGGAAGATTATGGTTTGATTGTTATTCCTTCTGATGATGGTGTAGGGTTGGTTGTAACCGATGTAGATTCCGATTCAGATGCAGCAGATAAAGGGATACGCCCTGGTGATATCATTGTGACAGTGAATAATAAACCGGTTAAACGAGTCTCTGATATTATTAGCACAATCGAAAATGCTCAGCAGTTAGGACGAAAAGCTATACTCTTACAAGTGCGAACAAATGATCAAAATCGTTTTGTTGCTCTTCCAATTTTCAAAAAATAAAGCTTTGGTTTTAGGACAAATGTTTATTAAAATTTGTCCTAAAACACACTAAAATAATGGAGATGCGTTTTATGAAGATACTCGTTATTGAAGATGATCATGAGACGGGGCGTTATCTCGAAAAAGCTTTTTTGGAAGTAGGGCATTCTGTTGATGTTGCTTATGATGGAGATACGGGATATACTCTAGCGACCACGGAAAATTATGACGTTATGGTTATTGATCGAATGCTTTTGCATCGCGATGGTCTTTCTATTATTGCTGAATTGCGTGCTAAAGGCAATGAAACACCGGTTCTTATCCTGTCGGCATTAGGGCAAGTTAATGATCGTGTCACGGGGTTGCGTGCAGGGGGAGATGACTATTTGACAAAGCCTTATGCTTTTTCTGAACTTCTTGCGCGTGTTGAAGTGTTACAACGGCGGAAGAATCCTAAAGAAGCAGAAACTGTTTATTGCGTAAGTAATCTCGAGCTTGATCGGTTGGCACATACAGTAAAACGGGGAGATAGAAACATTCTATTGCAACCGCGAGAGTTTCGTTTACTTGAATATTTAATGCGATATGCGGGGCAAGTTGTTACACGCACTATGCTTTTGGAAAATGTTTGGGATTACCATTTTGATCCACAAACAAATGTTATTGATGTTCATATATCCCGTTTGAGAGCCAAAATTGAAAAAGATTTTGATGTTCCACTTCTCCATACTGTACGTGGAGCTGGATATATGCTGAAAGCGCCAGATAATAAAGCATGAATCGTTTGATTAATATAATGCGCACGACAGCGTTAAGGCTTTCAGCACTTTATATTTTATTGTTTGGATTGGTGGCAACAGGGCTTTCTATTTATATGACAGCATTTTCTGTTTCATTGTTAACAAAGCAAACTGAAAAGGCTTTACATGAAGAATTAAAGTATATTGAAAATGCTTATAATTATGGGGGGTTATCTTTATTAATGCGCACTATTAATTATCGTTCAAGACAACCAGGTGCATTTCTTTATCTTGTCACGGATCCTATGGGGCGTATTTTAGCAGGAAATGTTGCACGTATTGAATTAGGCCTTTTGAATCAGAGCGGTTTTATTTCTACCTCTTTTTTGTATTCCCGTTTTGGAGAACCTGGCAAAACAAGTGAACATCGCGCTTTGGCAGTTGTTGTTGATTTGCCTAATGCTATGAAGATTCTTATCGGACGCGATTTGGATGAGCCAGAACGTTTTGCGGCGGTTATTCATAAAGCTGTAATCATTGCACTTGCTGCAATGGTTGGGGGGGCTTTACTCATATGGTTTTTTGTTGGCAGGAGGGCTTTACAAAGGATTGATCACGTAACGGCTGCATCACAGCGTTTGATGGATGGTGATTTCAGTGGGCGTTTACCTGTTTCTGGGGTAGGGGATGAGTTTGATCGACTGTCAACTAATCTTAATGTTATGTTAGATCGCATTGAAGAGTTAAATATTGGTTTGCGTCAAGTATCAGATAATATTGCTCATGATCTAAAAACACCGTTAACACGCCTTAGAAATCGCGCTGAAGAAGCGCTTTCGGGAAATAAAACAAAGCTTGAATATCGTCAGGTACTTGATAGTGTTATTGCTGAATCAGATCAACTTATTCGTACATTTAATGCAATTTTAATGATTTCACGCATTGAAGCGAGCAGTGCAATTGAGCATCTTGAGATGATGAATATGAAATTGATCCTTGAAGATGCTATTGAACTTTACGAACCTTTTGCTGAAGAGTCAGGTGTTTTACTTCAGTTGGGGGATATATTTGATAAAGAGCTTAAGTTGAATCGTGAGCTTGTTGCGCAATCAATTTTTAATCTTATAGATAATGCCATTAAATATGCGCCTAAAGGTGGAAGGAAAGCAAAAGTTTGCTTATCAATGGAATATCGTGATGAACATTTATTAGTTGTTGTGAGCGACAATGGACCAGGAATAGCAGAGGATAAACGTGAAAAAGTAACAGAACGATTTGTTCGTCTTGAAGAAAGTCGTACACAAGCTGGTTTTGGGATTGGTTTAAGTATAGCAAAAGCAGTTATGAAGCTTCATGGCGGTGAATTGTTACTTGAAAATGCAAATCCAGGGCTTAGGGCTGTTTTGTTATTTCCTTAAAGATATTTTTCTTCATTTTTCTCTTTTTATACGTAACAACTATTTTAAAAGTATAATGCAATAGAAAGGAAAGCAAAATGCTTTTCAAGGGAGCGCAGACGAAACAAGCTTTTTTAAAAACACAGCTTCTCCCTTTATGTCCTCTCGATAAAAGTGGTTCCCAATGGTTAAAAGACATGGAAGAACAAGCAAGGAAAGAAGGTTTAGAACCGCTTGTTTCCATCATTTCAGAGCATGGAACACAGATTGATTTTATCAGTGCGGTTATGACCTTATCTCCTTTTTTGCGTGAGGTTTTAATTGCCAATCCATCATATCTTAGTGCTTTATTAAACGTTGATATAGAAACAAGACTGAGCGAAATTATAGATGATATTACAGTTATTGATCAGGATGAAACTATAAATGAAACTTCATTAATGGCTGCTTTAAGGCGCAAAAAACGAGAAGCGCATATTCTCATTGCTTTAGCTGATTTGGGTGGTATTTTTACTTACGAAGTTTCATGTGCTTGGTTGACACGTTTGGGTGAAGCAGCATTAGGTGTAGCATTGCGTTTTCTCTTAAGAGAAGCACATGATCATGGTAAGATTAATTTGCTAAGCCGCGAAAATCCAGAAAAAGACTGTGGTTTAATTATTTTAGGGATGGGAAAATTAGGAGCAGGGGAACTTAATTATTCTTCTGATATTGATCTTATTGTTTTTATTGATGAAACATCATCTCATATTGGTAATCTTTCTGAAAGTGTCGACATATTTTCTAAAATGGTACGTCGATTAATCCGTATCATTCAAGAACGTACTGCGGAAGGGTATGTTTTTCGTCTTGATTTTCGGCTTCGTCCAGATCCAGGATCAACACCTTTAGCCTTACCAGTAAGGACTGCATTGCGTTATTACGAAGGGCGTGGACAAAATTGGGAACGCGCAGCTATGATTAAAGCACGTCCAGTCGCTGGCGATAAGAGGGCGGGGTTTAACTTTCTCAAAGAGCTTTTTCCCTATGTGTGGCGGAAATATTTAGATTATGCTGCTATTGCTGATATTCATTCGATCAAACGTCAAATTCATGCGCATAAAAGTTATGGTCAAATTGCAGCTTATGGCCATAATATAAAGTTAGGTCGTGGGGGTATTCGTGAGATTGAGTTTTTTGTTCAGACACAACAACTCATTGCTGGTGGGCGTTTTCCTCAATTGCGTGGACGTCAGACGGTTGCGATGTTAACAGAACTTCATGCGCTTGGTTGGATTAGTGAGAAAACGAGAGATAGTCTTATAAAAAGTTATGCTTTTCTGCGAAATGTGGAACATCGTATTCAGATGCTTGCAGATGAACAAACGCATCTTCTCCCAAATGATATTACTCAATTCATGAGTGTTGCCTATTTAATGGGCTATCACGATAGGAGCAGTTTTATTGACGATTTATTAAAAACACTTCATGTTGTTGAAAAGCATTATGCAGCACTGTTTGAGAATGAGCAAGAACTTGGTTTAGAAATTGGTAATTTAGTTTTTACAGGTGAAGAAGATGATCCAGAGACATTAATAACGTTAAGCCGTTTAGGCTTTGAAAGAGCAAGTGATATTTGTCGTATTATGCGCACCCTTCACTGTGGTCGTTATAAAGCAACGCAATCAGCCGAAGCACGCGAGAGATTAACGGAATTAACACCTGCTCTTTTGAAAGCTTTTGGCGCGACAAAGCGAGCTGATGAGGCGATGTTGCGTTTTGATAGTTTTTTACAGGGTTTACCCTCAGGAATTCAACTTTTTAGTCTTTTGCAATCTAATCCCTCTCTTTTGGATATGCTTGTCCTTATTATGGGTGCAGCTCCACGTCTTGCAGAAATTATTACACGCAGATCTCATGTTTTTGATGGAATGTTAGACCCAAATATTCTTTCAGAATTACCCACAAAAACGTATTTAGAAAAACGGCTTGAATATTTTCTTGAAAATGTTCTTTCTTATGAGAAAATTCTCGACCATTTAAGGATTTTTGCAGATGAACAACGTTTTTTGATTGGTATTCGAATTTTGAATGGTACAATTACAGGAGAAAGAGCGGGTTTTGCTTTTACTGCTCTTGCTGATCTTATGATTACAAAAACATTTGCTGCCGTTCAAGAGGAGTTTTCTTGTCTTCATGGTCGTATTAAAGGGGGGCGTGTTGGCATATTGGGTATGGGGAAGCTTGGAAGTCGCGAATTAACAGCGGGCTCTGATGTTGACCTTATTTTGCTTTATGAACACGATGAGGATGCAGAAATATCTGATGGAGAAAAGCCTCTTTATATTTCTCAATATTATACCCGTTTAGCACAGCGCCTTATTTCTGCTTTATCTACTCTTACAAGCCAAGGTGTTCTTTATGCCGTTGATTTAAGGTTACGGCCTTTAGGCAATAAAGGACCTGTTGCTGTTTCTTTTCCATTTTTTAAAAAATATTATCGCCAAGAAGCATGGATATGGGAACATCTTGCTTTAACAAGAGCTCGAGGCATTGCAGGAGATCCTGATTTTTTACAAAGGCTAGAAAATGAAGTGTGCGCAATTATTGCTATTCCTCGTAATAAGGAGGAAGTTGCAAAAGAAGTATGCGAAATGCGTTCTTTAATTGCAAAAGAAAAGCCGCCCAAAAATCAGTGGGATTTTAAAACGATGTCTGGTGGCATTATGGATTTGGAGTTTATCGCTCAATTTGCTCTTATTACACATGTCATTGAGTTTCACATTGGAGAGACGACAGCAGATATTTTAGATAATTTACCAAATAGTTTTCTTAATCAGTCATGTGTTGCTGATTTACATTATGCCTATGGTCTCTATACAAACTTGAGTCAAATTATACGGCTTTGCTTAAATGATTCTTTTGATCCCAATGATATGCCAGCTGGATTAAGTGATCTTTTGTTAAAGAGTGTTGGGGAACCTGATTTGCTTCGTGTTGAAAAATTAATTGCAGAAACTGGGCAATTAGTCTGTTCAGTTTTTACGAAAGTCATGAAACATTAAATGTATTTTATAATGCTTTTATGAAATTATTGAATGCGATTATTAGATAAAATCATAAAAAGATATTATAGAAGCTTAAAAATTATTAATTCCATTTTTATATTAATTTTGAGATTTTATGTCATTATAGGTTTGAGAGATCTAGAGAGTAAAAACCATTCTCTACTTATTTCCTCAAGTGTCATGAAAGAGTTTCTCTATCAAAAAAAATCATTCTAGGTGTTATTCTTTATACAAAAAGAAATAAGGACTAAATTTTAGCGAATGATGTTTCTCATGTATATGATAAAAGAATATGAAGAAGTTATAAAACAGTAGTATTATATTAGATATATTTATCAAGTTAGAGATATTAAACACAATAATATATTCGATAATGTTTTTATCATATTAGATTTATATAATATATTATAGAGGTAGTGGATATATTATTTATTATTATACAAATATATTGAAGTAAATATGATAAAAAGTTTTATTGATTATATATCTCATTTTTTTAAAATTGATATTGGAGTTGTTTATATTATTATGGATAATAATGAAAAATATCCATCTATGAAAGCTATTATAGAGTAATAATTTAAGAAAATTATAAATAATTTTTTTAAAGTATTTATAATAATTATTTATTAAAAAATAATTTTATTTTTAAATAGGAGTTTAAATTTTTTAACTGTGTCATTTTTGCTATAGATTTTTTGCAAAAAATGTGAAACGATTTACTATTATTTATGTATCACATTAGCTTTTAGGGGAGCAATTATGATTACAAAGTATTTAATCTCAACATCTATATTTTCTTTAATTTCAATTTCTATCGTACAGGCGGCAGATAGCGTTATTCCTGAACAGCCTGTTCCTGTTATTGTAGCGCCTTCTTTTTCTTGGACAGGATTTTATCTTGGAGGGCAGATTGGAAACTTTTCAGGCAAAACGACTGCAAGTTATTTAAAAAAAGAGACAGGGATATGGAATCCAGTTGGAAAAGAGAATTTGCCTAAACTTTCTGGTTTTATCGGGGGCGTTTATGCAGGTTCCAATATTGATATCGATAATGGTTTTATTATAGGTATTGATACGGATGTTATGTGGTCTAATAAAAAAAGTACGAAGGATATCCCTCTACCAAAAAATCAACCTGAAGAAACATCAAAATCTTTAGAAAGAATAGGTCACACAAGAGATTCTCATGAGGAGGAATCTCCAGCGTTGCCTATTGAGGCTATACAGCATACTTTAAAACAAAAATGGTCTGGTGCTACGCGAGTGAAAGTTGGTTTTGCACTTGAACGTATGATGCCTTATGTTTCTGGAGGGATTGCTTATACGCAACTTCAGAATATTTTTGCGACAGTAGCTGATAGCAAAAATGAGGAAGTTGATTTTTCTGATTGGTTCCATGATGAAAAAAAGACTATGATTGGCTATACCCTTGGAGGTGGTGTTGATTTTGCAATGACTGATAACATCATTGTGCGTGCAGAATATCGTTACTCAGATTTTGGCAAAAAGAAGTTTGTACATGATAGATTTGAAATGGGCTACAAGACGAATGATTTCCGCGTAGGTGTAGCTTATAAATTTTAATTTTTTGCAGAATTAAACACTTAAAAAGTCTCATTTTCGAATGAGGCTTTTATTTTTCAGATATGTTCTAGTAAATATCCTTTACTCAAAAGAGCTACTATTTTATTCGAACAATACTTTGATTTGTAAATATAAACTACTTTTTGTCATGTTGAGTGAGAGACCCAAGTGTCATAAGATTTTCTCATTTTAAACCTATACCATATTGAACCAACCAAAACCATGTCTTTTGCACGTCAAAAAGAGGGGGAGTCGTGAGATAAAAACATTAAAGAAAGAATAAAAATGCTTCTTATGAACCATCTTAAGTGCTAAAGGCTGTCGCTACATTAGGGGGGGAAAAGTATGAGATTTGATACTAGCTTGCTTTTCCATAAACGTGAAGATGGTGTTGCTAAATGGACTTAACATTACATCATTCATAGGTGCCGTCGGGAAATGGGTTTGGGTGCTTTAAAAGATGCTTTTTTAAACCAACATGTGAATTGGCAAGCTAATGGCATTTTATTTTATTTTATTTGAAAGATCTCTCATACAATCAACTTTTCTGTTTTGCGGTATCGTAAAATATTTTATTTAATAACAAAAAGCTCGCAAAAAAATTCTAAAGAACGTAAAATTACATCCGCAATGTAACTCAATAATAAAATAATTATAAAGAGTATTATAAAGTGATTTATAGGAAAAAATAGATAGAAAATTAGGAATTTATTGAAACATAAAAAATATTATTACCTATGTCTGTTATCGAAATATAATCTATTATTTTTCCTAATTTTTTAATGTACGATAATAAATTTCGAGTGAAATAGTAATGGATCATTTCAAATCTATTTACGATAAATCAATCAACATCATTTGTTTATGAATCACAAGTAGGTTAGGTTATTTAAATTATATACTTTAGTTATTATTTGGCTTTTTATGGTATTGGTATTCAGGCATAGAAGCTGAATGCGTTTCTTTATTATTCTATTATGCTTTATGCTATAAAATATCATCACCTAAGGTGGTGGTATGAGGGTTTTATGTCTTAGATGCTTTTGGGGGATTGTGTGATGAAATTCAAAGTAGGGTTTGTTTGTAGAATTTTGTGAGGTAAATTACATGTGCGATGAGCAGGTGGAATTCGTTCGACAAGAATCCGGATTATTTATAGATCAGTTGTAGTAGAAATTTTCCTTCTTTAAGAAAGGAAGGCAACCGGTACGTTTGTAAAATAAATTACATAAGTAATTAGCATGTGGAGCTCTCTGAGAGAAATTGATCTATCGATAAAAAAGGTAAAACTTTGTTTTGTTAAGAGAAGGAGGGAAATAAAATTATGTTTTGCAAGGGAATATAAAGTAAAAATATTTTCGTTTTTGGTTGTTGGGGCAACTTTGGAAGCGTTTTTACAAAGCGTTTAAAGAGTAATTGTTTCGGTACATGCGATCTCGTTTTGAGGGTTAATAATGCTATAACGTTGCAACTGGCAATGCCATTGGTTTTGTAAGCGTTCAATGGAAAATAAGTTAAAGCCTGCGGGTGGTTTTTTATCACCAAAAGCTTGTGATGCGGAAGGGACACCAACAACAGGAGTTTTTTTAATTGGTCCTTCGATGTAATTCAATGTGGGTAAATGAGTATGTCCGTGAAGAATAAGTTCACAACCGTGATCTTTGATAACGTCTAGAAAACGTTTTATATCCCGTAGTTTTTTATGCCAAGATGTTGCTTTGGGAAAGGGGGGATGGTGAATCATGACGACACGAAAAAAGTTGTGTTGTGCTGCTTCCTTTAAAAAGAGCGGTAAAATTTGTGCTTGCATTTTACCAAAATAACCAGAAGCTTGAAAAAGTGGTGTCGCGATGGCTGAAGAAGTTGCTATGATGGCGACATCTTTGCGAATGCGCATATAAGGAAAAGGAAAGGCGCTTTTTTGAGGGATATCACCTGTGATCCAAGGTTTAAAGAGGGTACATGCTTTTGATAAAGCTCCGCGGACATAGGCATCATGATTTCCAAATGTCAAAGAAATATCTTGGGGTTGTCCTAAGTTAAGGAGCCAACGATACGCTTGTTCAAATTCCTTATCGAGAGCAAGATTGACAAGATCACCAGAGATCACAAGGTGATCAGGCTTTGTTTTTTTCAAGGCATCCATTAAAGTTTCTAAGACATTTGTTGCCATTTGCCCCTTACGTTTTTTTTGCCAATTCAGATAACCGGTAAGACGTTTCCCAGAAAGTTCAAAAAGGGAAGGTTGCGGGAGAGGGGAAAGATGTACATCCGATATATGGGCAAGATAAAACATAAAAGCTCGTAAAGTATTAAAAACGATTTAAAGAATAAACATAAGATAAGTTAGTGCTTAAAGGCAAGAAAGATTGTAAAATGAAAATTAGCTTGCAAAAAAGAATGTCTCAAGCGGAATGTTCCAAATAGAATATCCCTAATAAAATATCATTGTGTTGTAGATTCACATATTTGTAAAAAAAAACATCATACTATTTTCCCCCAATTTTATGAAAATCCTTGCTTTGCTTTAAGAGGATTCATAAGAGGTATTTCACTCTTTTCTTCAATGGTTTCTATCCATACAGCATCTCTTTAATAATACGCAAGAGAATGATTTTTATTGATGTAATGGATATTTGAAATAAGAAAAATCCCCCTGTATTTGGCGTTATTACTCAATATAAAATACAAATTATAATTATCAATCAAACTGTTTTATAATTATAAAAGACACGTAAACACGTAAAAGGATAAACTCAATTTAAAAAAACCAATTATACTAAATTTCAGATTTTTTAACGACCTTCACGATACCACATGCTGCTCAACAGTAAAAGGCAGGCAAGCAGTGCAAAAAAGCCAGAAAATATCGAAAAATAAAAGGTATTGATTAAACGGGTTTCGGTCGCTTCTTTCAGAACAATTGAATGTGCTGGGGAAGAGGACGGATTTGTTTTTGATTGAATCAGCTTGAATGGAGGAAGATGAAAATTTTCTTTTCCCTCAGGGTGTAAACGTCCGATGTAGCCACCAGTGTGCTTAATAATGGGGGCTAGTTTTTCTTGTGTTGAAATCAAGTCAAACAACTCAAGATTATCGAGCATCCCTACAGAAGAAAGTATTGTTAAATCGCCATTTTTAATGGTAAAAACTCCTGTCTCATTAGTGGTCACAGTTGCAGTAAAAAGGCCTTCTTGTTCTTTGGTGAGAGTAATATTTTCTTTTTTTCCAGAGGGAAAGATTATTTCGACGGGCTCTGGACGCTCTTTGAGGGTTTGGCGGCGAATTGTTAAATGATGATTACTGCTGGTCGCACTTAATTTTTCTTCTTCAAGTTCTGGTTCTTTCATAAGCCAATGGGCAATTCGTCGATAAAGAGCAGCATAAGGACCTCCGCCTTCGAAACCTCTAGCCCAAAGCCAACTTTCATCGGAAAGCAATATGCCTACACGCCCTTTATCAACATGGGAGAGAATTAAAAGTGGTTGTTCATTGGCTCCTTTCATGAGGGCGATTCCGTTGTTTATATTTTGAATAGCAATTTGTCGCAACCATTGTCCCCATTGAGAAGCGGGAAAGTTAAGTGTTGCTAGACCCCTTGTGACAGGATGGCGCTCACCTTCTTTGGTTAATGTGGGGCGAAAAGGTTTTTCAATAATAGTTCCATTGGGCAATGCCGGTAGAATGCTTATTAAAGGTGTTTTTGCAAGTGAGTTTTTTTGGGTAAATTCAGGTCCTGTTACCATCAACAATGCACCACCTTTTTGTACATATTGGGCGATATAATCATAATAGATTAAGGGTAGAACAGCAGAGTGCTGGTAGCCATCAAGGATGATGAGATCAAAGTTATTAATCTCTTCAACAAAGAGTTTTCTTGTGGGAAAGACCACTAAGGATAATTGGCTTAAGGGCGTATTATCTGCTTTGGTGGGGGGACGCAAAATAGTAAAGTGCACAAGATCAATATTGGAGTCACCTTTCAAAAGGTCACGCCATGTCCGTTCTCCATTATAGGGGGCACCTGAAATAAGAAGAACGCGTAAATTTTCTCTGATTCCTTCAATGGTTGTTATGGCACGGTTGTTTTCAAAGCTTAGTTCACCTTTGTATCGATCTGTTATCGCTTGGATAATATTTTTTTCAGCATGAGGAAGGGTAATTTCAGTTTGAAAAATGATTCCAGGAGTCACAGAATAATGGCCAACTTCTTGTCCATTGACACTTACCGTAATATTGGCTTTCTGTGGTATTGTTTCTTGGGGGATGCCTTTATCTTCTACCAAAATAGAGAGCATTTGTGGTTTATTGACAAGGGCAAAGCGTGGAGGAGAAATAAACTTTATTTGGCGATCAAATTCATTTGAGTGTCCTGTGATTAGAGCATTGAGAGGTGCGTCATGATAAAGATCTGAAAGGTCAGGGACGTCATGCACTTGTCCATCGGTGATAAAAATGGTTCCTGCATAACGAGAGAACGGTACATCAGATAGTGCTTGTGTTAAAGCATCAAACAAATTCGTTGAGGGCGCATATTGATTATCAGCAAGTTTTCCAGCTTCAATAAAGCGTGGTTCAAATTGTGGATAATGCGCCAATGTTTTAATTAATTGCGTGCGTGCTTCATTACTATCGTTTGTCCGTGTTCCAAATGTTTGGCTTTTGCTGCGATCAATGACAATACCTACTGTGCTTTTCAGTGGTTCGCGCTGTTCTTTTATGATCATTGGATTGAGCAAAGCAAGGATGAGGGAGCTTAATGCCATCAGACGAAATAAAGAGCCTTGACGCTGCGTAACAAGATTAACACCGACAAAAAGAAAGGAGATTCCACTTAAAAGTAGAATCCAAAAGAGTGGTAAGAAAGGCTGAAAAGTGAAAAATGGTATCATTGCCTTCTTTCTCTTTTAAAGCGTTCCAAGAGCGCTGGAACATGAACTTGGTCCGCTTTATAGTTTCCTGTAAGCACATAAAGGACAATATTTAAACCAGCGCGAAATGCCCATAGACGTTGCATTGGATCATTGGGAACAAGGGGATATTTCCATGCTCCTTTTTCATCGAGTGCCCAAGCACCGGCAAAATTATTGGCGGTGATGAGAAGGGAACTTACGTTATCACCACTGGCAAGAGAATTTTTATTTTTTTTGTTTGTTGATGAGGATTCAACCCATAAAGGTGAACCACGGTAGAGACCAGGAAAATCTGGCATAATATAAAAGGAACGTGCAACAACGTGATCTGTTGATGCTGGCTCGATGGATGGAATATTTAATCCTTTTAAGATGGTTCGTAATCTTTGCGTTTCTGGAGTGGCATCTCCTTCAAGATTAAGGTTGCTCTTTATCTGATCGCGTGTGTCAAATAAAATTGTTCCCCCATGTTTCATAAAATTATTTATTTTTTCAAGGCTTTTGGGAGTTGGTATAGGACTCTCAATATCAATTGGCCAGTAAATAAGAGGGTAAAAGGAGAGTTCATCTTTATCGAGATCAAGTGCTGTAACAGAGCCAGGGGAGAGCATTGTGCGCTCTGCGATAAATTGGCTTAAGGCTTCTAGACCACTTTTACTCGTTGTATCAATTTCACGATTGTTGGTTATAACGTAGGCAAGATGTGTTGCGCCAGCGGCTTGTACACTATCATGATGATTTTCTGTCGTTTGTGCATGAAGAATTGGAGCATATGCAAACAAGGCAATAAGAATTATGAGAGGGAGGAAAAACATATTATGCCGTTTATTGAAAGAAAAAATACCTCCCATCCATAAAATGAGAAAATTATCAAAGGCGAATAATAAGATGGCTAATCCTAAAAGTGGACCGGTAAGATTTTTTTCTTTTGTATCGTAAGATAAAGGACTCTTGTTAAGAGAAGGTGGCAATGATGATTGTTTCACCAAGCGCGATGAATGAGTTAAGAGATTAAGCGCATAAAAATCGTTTTTGACACCATAAAGTCCTGGTGGAGTATGATAGGAAGGACGGGGTGGATTTTGAGCATCAAAGACCAGTGGAATAACATCAGAGGGCGGGACTTGTAATTGTCCGTCAGCTGCTATAGTTCGCCAAGGGCTTTGTACCACTGTTCTTTTTTCTCTATGTGTTGGGTTTGTATTTTCATAGGTGCTTAATGTGATTAGTTTTTGCAACATTTGTGCAAAAAAGCCAGAAAGAGGAAGATTAGACCATGTAGGATCAGGGGCAATATGAATAAGAATGAGGGTTCCTTTACCACGTTTTTCTGCTGTAACAAGAGGGGTTCCATCTGAAAGGCTAAGCCATGTTTTTTCAAAAAGATCTGGGGTTGGTTCTGCCAAGATTTGGCGAGAGACAGTAACATCTTCTGGAAAAGGAAGATCAAAGAAAAAGCTATTTTTTGCAAAAGGTGCAAGCTTTTGTGGTTTTGTCCAAGACATAATACTTCCAAGGGAACGTTGACCTGGGCGCAGTGGTATCGGAAGAAGGTTATCGTAATGTTCTGCGCTACTGAGTTTTTCTCCTGCAAAGCGGATGAGTGTTCCCCCTTTATTCACAAAATCAGAAAGTTTTTTTTCTGCTTTTGGGGGTATGTTAACAATGTCACCCATAATCAAAACAGATGGATTTTGTTTAAGCAAATGATCAATATCCGTTGAAAGCTCTCTTCCACCGGCTGTTATAAGCTGTGTATGACCTTGTAATGCTTTGATAATATAATAAAATGGAGCAAGTAAAGGCTGTGCCATTTCATTGGTATCTGGTGAGAGAAGAGCAACACGGCTTATCCTGCTATGGCTATCCACCAAGAAGGTTGCGGCAGCATGGTTTTGATTATTCATCTTTATCCAAGCGATATCATTGCGGATTTCAAGTGGGATATCAAAAGGAACAAGTGCTGTTGTTTCTCCTTCAGAGAAATTTTTCGTAAATTGACCGAGAAGATGATTATTTGAATCGTAGAGGCTGAGTGTAGCGGGAGTTTTGCCGTGTGTTATTGAGCGGATAATACGCGCGACCATGTTTCCATTGTTATTTTCTATAGATGTTATGCCGGTTAAATCGGAAATATCAGCCAAATACCATAAGAAGTTTCTAGGTTTTAATTTTTCAAGAAGAGCAAAAGCTTGCTCATCTTCATTTGTTTGTAATCCATCACTTAAATAAGCAATATCAAGAGGTTTTCCTTTGGTTATTTCGCTGAGTTTTTTGAAGGCATGCACACGGTTGACAGGCCAAGGATGCGGTTGCAAATGCATTAAATGCTGTTTTATAATCTTTGCTGCTTGAGGCTCTATATTGGAGATATCATTTTCAGCCGTTGCAACAAGATAAATATTTTTTTGCTGTTTTTCTGCTTGTGCAAGGAGCATTTCAGCGATAGAGATGCGTTTTTTCCATTCTTTTACAGATGCCCAACCATTATCAATAATGAGTGCAAGGGGTTGAGACCCGGAAAAGCTTATTGGTTTTTGATTCCAAGTGGGGTGGGCTAAAGCTATGATAACAAGTGCCGCTATGGTTAAACGCAACAAGAGCAACCACCAAGGTGTATGTTTTGCGGTTTCTTGTTGATGAGTTGGTTTGGGTAAGAGGCGTAAAGGAGGAAAAAGCTCTTTACGCGGAGATGGAGGGGTTATCCGCAATAGCCACCAAATAACCGGTAGGAACAAAAGCCCTAGTAACACAAAGGGAGCAGCAAAACTCAAAGTGCCCTCCTTTTTTGCAATGGAGAGTCGCCCATTATATTTGCAAGATGCAAAATGGTTTCTGTTAAAGGTTGATCTGTTGTATTGACGTGATAAGACCATCCTTGGCGTGCGCAAAAATTTACCAATTCTTGTCGCCGTGCTTGATACAGCTTACAATAGCTGTTACGAAGATCTTCTGCTTTAGTGGAAACATGTTTCTCTTTCGTTTCAGGATCAAAAAATTCTGTACGACCTGCATAGGGAAAATTTTCTTCTGCGGGATCAGCAATCTCAATTAAATGCGCTGTCACCTTTTTTGTAGTTAAAACGGTTAAATGTTGGATGATTTTTTCAGGATGGTCGAGAAAATCACTTATTATAATGACATGTGAAAAGCGTGTAATCGTTGAAAAATCCGGAAATGAATTTTCATCTGAATGATTTTCTAAAGCGAAGGCTATTCGTTCTACGACATTGGATGCCATTGTGGGAGGCATTAAGTTGGGAATAGCGATGTGTTCGCCGCTGCGTGCAAGAAGTGATGCCAAGGCAAGGGTAAGAATGATGGCATGATTGCCTTTAGAGATTTTAGAAAAGCGTGAACAATAATGCATTGATGCGCTTTGATCAGGCCAAAGCCAAACGGTTTGTGTCATTTGCCATTCATGCTCACGTAGATACGTATTTTCATCCCGTGCTGAACGACGCCAGTCAATGCGGGTAATAGATTCTCCTTTAACATAGGGACGAAATTGCCAAAAATTTTCTCCATTACCACGTTTACGTTGTCCATGCCATCCGGTTATCAGTGTATTGGCGATATGACGTGCTTGTAGAAGGAGATAGGGCATTTTGCCAATATCCTTATGCATTTCAGCTGCCAACAACAATGGAGGCTTTTGTAAAACTTTTTTGCCAAGTGCCATTCAAAGAGCATCTTTCACAAGGTTATTGATAATATCTTTTACGGTTATATCTTCAGCATGTGCGGAGAAATTGAGCGCCATGCGGTGTTGTAATACGGGATAAGCCAATGCTTCAACATCGTCAAGTGAGGGAGCTAAGCGTCCATAATAAAGAGCACGAGCGCGAACACAAAGTGAAAGGGCTTGTGATGCTCGTGGACCAGGGCCCCAAGAAACATAAGTATTGGCAAGGCCATTGTCTTTATGAGGGCGCGCGGATCGGACAATTTTTAAAATAGCCTCGATAACATTTTCTGAAAGGGGCATTTTACGAACGATATTTTGAATTTTTTGCAATTTTTTGGCGGATAAAATTGGTTTTGCATTTGATTTTTTTTCTTTTGTTGTTTCTAAAATAATCCGCCGCTCTGTTGTAAGATCAGGATAGTCAATATCGATTTGCATTAAAAATCGATCCAATTGTGCTTCAGGAAGTGGATAGGTTCCTTCTTGTTCGAGAGGATTTTGCGTTGCAAGAACATGAAAAGGTTGTGGCAAATCATAACGGGTACCTGCAACGGTAACATGATATTCTTGCATAGCTTGTAAAAGAGCTGATTGTGTTCGTGGAGAGGCACGATTGATTTCATCGGCCATGAGAAGTTGCGTGAAAATAGGACCTTGAACGTAGCGAAAAGAACGTTTACCTTCTTTATCGGAATCCATAATTTCAGAACCAATAATGTCCGATGGCATTAAGTCAGGAGTAAATTGGATGCGTTTTTCATCAAGCCCTAAAACTGTTCCCAATGTTTCAACAAGACGTGTTTTAGCAAGTCCTGGAGCGCCGACAAGAAGAGCATGACCACCAGCAAAAATAGCAACTAAAGCATATTCAATCACATGACTTTGCCCAAAAATAACTTTGTCAATTTCTTGTTGCAGAATATCCAATTCTTTATGGGCTGTATCAATATCATCAATAATTACTTGGGCCTCATGATTGGTGTTAACCTTTTTCACAGAATTGGGTGACAGATCACGTTGACTCATATTTTTTCCTTAAGGTGTTTGTCGCAAAAATAGTAATTTTCTCTGCATGATAATGGATATCTTATTGTTTGTAACAGAAAATGAAAAGAAAAGAAGTATCATATACCGTTTTTTTCATATTCTGTGTATAGAAGAGAACAGTTTCTTTGGAAGGAATAGGCGTGTTTTTTATAAGGGATATCTTAAAAAGCTTATTTTATGAAGAGAGTTTTTTAAAGCAATAAAGACAGATTTTTTGAAAGGTTAAAGGGTGAATATGAAGCAGGACTTCAAACAGGTTGCGTGGTTGCAACAAAGCGATATCCAAACGCTTCTTCGTGTTTTGTCTTTGGAGGGCGAAGAGGCGCGTATTGTAGGGGGAGCGGTACGTAATCAACTGCTAGGGCAACCTATTAGTGATATTGATATTGCCACAACCTGCTTGCCACAACAGATTATCACGCGTGTAGAAGAAGCAGGATTTAAAGCTATTCCTACGGGGATTGCTTTTGGTACAATAACAGTGGTTGCTCATTCATGTTCTTATGAGGTTACAACGCTTCGCTGCGATATTGAAACGGATGGTCGTCATGCAAAAGTGGCCTTTGGTCGTGATTGGAAAAAAGATGCTGAACGGCGGGATTTTACGATAAACGCACTTTATTGTGATGCTTATGGCAACCTTTATGATGATGTGGGAGGTTTGAGTGATATAGCTAGCCGAACAGTTCGTTTTATTGGGGTTGCAGAAGATCGCATTTGCGAAGATTATTTGCGTATTTTACGGTTTTTTCGCTTTTTTGCGTGGTATGGAGCGGGGCGCCCTGATGTGCAAGGATTGAAGGCATGTGTTCGTTTAAAACACGGTTTAAAAAAACTTTCCTCTGAGCGTGTTTGGGCAGAAATGAAAAAGCTTCTTACGGCGTTTGATCCAACGCGTGCTCTTTTATGGATGCGACAAAGCAGAATTTTGACACTCCTTTTTCCTGAAACAGAAAAATGGGGCATTGATGCAATTCACGCATTGGTGAAAACGGAACAGGCTCTTGGTTGGAAAGTTGATCCATTATTACGGCTAGAAAGCCTTCTTCCTCCTGACACCGTACGTCTTCATGAAATGGCACAGCGCTTGCGTTTTTCCCATAAGGAAACAACGCGATTAAAAGAATGGGCAGAGTTAGAAATAATAAACCAAAACTGTTCTGATCATTTTGTGCAAAAACTGATTTATTTTCATGGACGACAGCCAGTTTTAGATCAATTATCGTTGTCTGTCGCTGCATCACATCTTGATCATCTGGAAAAAAGTGATGCTTTGCAAAAAGCAGAGGGTTATGTCAAGCTTTATCAATTTGCCCAAAAATGGCAAATTCCAACTTTTCCTATTAATGGTAACGATTTAATAAAGAAAGGTTTTACAAAAGGTGTACTTTTAGGAAAAAAGCTTAAAGAGCTAGAAATGATATGGATTGAAAGCGGATTTTTAATGGATCGTCATGCACTATTAGAAAAAATTGATTTATAATATTTCTGTTTATAAACTCACTGTTGTTTATATTTTTTAAGTCAATATATTAATTTATAATAATCATTATTCATGTGAAATAAGAGTTCACAATACTGTAAGGTTATTTCAAACCTGTTCATATTACATCAATCAAAGTTATTGCCTTACACGTCACAAGTGAGGAAAAATGATTACAGAGAGGAAAAATGTCTCTTATGAATCATCTCAAAGATAAGGATTCTCGAAAATGAGAACGAATAAAGAGAATAGTGGTAGCGGTTTGCACCTTGTATGACCATAAAGAGGGGGATGTTCACTGGATTTTTACTATGAGGAGTATTTAATCATTCATAGGTGGTGATATGAGGTGATATAAAATGGATGTGATGGGCACTAAGAAATGTTTATTTTACCAGCACTTAATTGTTGGAAAATGATAGGCATTATACGCTCTAACTGTTCTTTATATATTGTATTATTGTTTTTCGTGATAATTTATGTTTTTATAGATTACAGTTTCTTTCATGATAACCAATTTGGCGTAATGCTTCTCCTGTTGTTATGGCTACGCTCATGGCGAGATTTAGAGAGCGTGCCTGTGGTTGCATGGGAATTTTTAATGTGTAATCGGCCGCTTCATGAACATAATCGGGAACGCCAGCTGTTTCACGACCAAAAAGTAAAACATCATTTCTTTGATAGCATATCTGCGTATAGCATGTTTTTGCTTTTGTACTTAAAAGCAACAGGCGGCGGTTAAAGTGTTTCATGGAGCTTATAAAATGTTGCCAATCAATGTGTCGTTCTAAGGAAGCATATTCGAGATAATCCAATCCTGCGCGTTTGAGATTACGATCCGACAGATTAAAGCCTGCAGGTTCAATAATGTGCACATGTAAACCAAAGCAAGCGCTAAGACGTAAAATCGTTCCAGTATTACCAGCAATATCAGGTTGGAAAAGAGCTATATGAAGTGTCATGTTCTCTATAATATGATTTTTCTTTCGACTTTGTAAAGAAGCACCACAATTTATTCGAAAAATATGCTTTGAGAAATACATGTTTTTTACGGTTCATTTTTATTCCCTTTAAATTTCAGGGAAAAGTTATGTATACAGGTCTGTTTGGGATAAGAGAAAAGCTCCCTATTAGGGACTTCATTTTATTGAGCGATCCATGAAATGGATTGGCTCATGTTGAAAAGTAGGATATTTAATAAGATTAGATCATCCATTTTAATTAAAATCAACAAAATATGCTTTTTATGCAAAAACAGAAGCGAAAAAAATACTCATGTAACCAGTTGGAATTGAGGGAGGGAGAGATGCTGTAAATATGTTAAAGAAATAACCGATAAGCTCAACTTATTTACTGAGATATGGTCATAACAAGACTATGTTTCTTTCTTTAGGAGTGTTTATTTACATGCTATCTCTGATTTCACGGGCGGGGGAGTATTTTTGATTGATTAATATGAATAGATTTGAAATAAAAGAAACTCACAGTGTTTAGGGATTTCATTCACTCTGTAAAACGATGAATTATCATTATAAAACAGTTTTTTGTATAAACCATACAAATGGCAAGAGTTTTTTACGGGGACAATTTCATGGTTAAGGCAACTGAATGATCAGGCATTGTACAATGGGGGAGGGTATGTTAAAAAAATATTTTAGCAAAATGTCTCTTTAAGTTAAGGCAATGGGTAAGCAGACGAGACGGGATTTTCTGTTTTTGGTAACAGCTGTTGCAGGAGCAGTTGGAATGGGGGTGGTTGCGTGGCCTTTTGTCCGTCAGTTTCGTCCAGATGAAGCTGTTTTGGCATCTTCCTCTGTTGAGGTTGATCTTTCTGGTATTGAAGAGGGGATGTCGGTAACGGTAAAGTGGCGAGGACAGCCTGTTGTTATTCGAAATCGTACGGCAAAAGAAATTGCTGATGCGCGCGCTACTGAATTGAGACTTCTAAAAGATCGTCAAGCGCGCAATCCTAATCTTGAAGGTGAAAAGGAAGCAACAGATTTTGCGCGTTCAGCAGGTAAAGGACGTGAAAATTGGCTTATTGTTATTAATCTTTGTACGCATCTAGGCTGTGTAACACTTGGGCAATCTGGGAAATTTGGAGGGTGGTTGTGTCCATGTCATGGGTCTGTTTATGATACAGCTGGAAGAGTGCGGTCGGGTCCAGCTAACTATAATTTGGCTATTCCTCCTTACCAATTTCTTTCTGATACTTTGCTCAAAATAGGATAAGGTTATGACAAGGTTTTCTCCTTATTGTCCTAAAAATGCACTTGCCCGTTGGTTTGATAAGCGTTTTCCTCTTCCTCGTTTTTTTTATAATGCATTTGTGATTTTTCCTGTTCCGCGTAATCTTAATTACTTTTATACATTTGGCGGTATTTTGACCATTATGCTTGTGTCACAGCTTTTGACCGGTATTGTCTTAGCAATGCATTATGTTCCAGATATTCATTTGGCTTTTGAAACGGGAGAACGTTTTCGGCGTGAAGGGCAATTTGGTTGGCTTTTTCGTCCATGGCATTGTGTAGGCTCTTCATTTTTTTTTATTGCCGTTTATATCCATTTGGCGCGCGGACTTTATTATGGTTCTTATAAAAATATGCGAGAAATGGTATGGGTCACAGGTATTTTTATTTATATCATCATGATGGCAATAGCGTTTTTTGGTTATGTGCTTGTTTGGGGGATGATGTCTATTTCAGCTGCTTCAGTGATTGCAGGGCTTTTTAAAACGATTCCTTTAGTGGGGTCATGGTTGCATGAGACACTTCTTGGTGGTTATGTCGTAGGACAACCAACGTTGAATCGTTTTTATGTTTTCCATTATGTTTTATCATTTGTTTTGCTTCTTTTTGTGGGGCTTCATATTTGGGCAATTCATTGTGTTGGGCAAGGAAATCCAACGGGTCTTGCTATACAGTCAGATAAAGAAACGGTTCCATTTTCGCCTTATGCACTGATCAAAGATATTTTTGCCATTACTGTTTTTCTGATCTTTTTTGCTTGGTTTTTGTTTTATATGCCCGATTATATGGGGCAGGCTGAAAATTATAGTGTGGCAGATCCTTTAAAGGCACCTCTTCGTGTGGTTCCAGAATGGTATTTTTTGCCTTTTTATGCGATGCTTCGTGCTATAACTTTTGATATTGGTATTTTCTCTTCAAACTTTGTTGGCTTTGTTTTATTCGTCAGTTCGATTTGCATTTTAATTTTTGTGCCATGGTTAGACCGCTCTAAAATATGTTCAGCAAGATATCGACCTGTTTATAAAATTTTCTTTTGGGCGTTGGTTATTGATGTCGTTTTTCTTGGTTGGTTGGGGTCAAGAGAAATAAGTGACAAAATTCTTTTATGGACACAATTGGCTACGGTTTATTATTTTATATTCTTTTTGGTTATTTTGCCGATTTTGCCCACGTTTGAAAAAAATTATTCTCTTCCTTCTTCAATTATGCAAGATCTGAAACAGAAAAAAAATAGATTATGGTAAATATTTTTGTTGGATTGATTGTTATTATTACTATGAGCTTTTCTGTTCAGAGTTTAGCCAGTAATGCCTCTGATCAATCTGATCAAGAGGAGAAATTTAGTTCTTTTCCTTTACGGATTCCGAAAAAACAAGAATGGAGTTTTTCAGGGCCATTTGGGCTTTATGATAAGGCGCAATTAAGGCGTGGGTTACAGGTTTATAAACAAATTTGTTCCAGCTGCCATGGATTAAAATATGTGGCTTTTCGCAATTTAAAAGCTCTTGGGTATGATCAAGAACAGATTAAAGTTTTGGCGGGGCAGTATGAAGTGCGTGATGGTCCTAATCGAGAAGGAAAATTTTTTAAACGTGCTGGGGTTGCAACGGATTATTTTCCTTCTCCCTTTGCGTATGAAGAAGAAGCAAGACAGGTTTTGAATGGTGCTTATCCTCCAGATTTGTCATTGATGGCACGTGCACGTGGTGTATCTTTACCTTTTCCTGCTTTAATTACGGATGTTTTGACTCATTATGATACGGCTGGTCCAGATTATATTACAGCTCTTTTAACAGGATATCAGGAAGCGCCGAAGAAGGTAAAAGTTGCTGATGGTTATTGGTATAATCCTTATTTTATTGCCAGTAATTTTTTAACTATGGCACCTCCTTTGAGTGATGGTGTGGTTGCTTATGAAGATGGAACCCCAGAAACCATTGAACATTACGCCCGTGATGTTTCTGCTTTTTTGATGTGGGCTGCCGATCCTCATATGGAAATTCGTAAAAAAACCGGTTTTCGTGTTATTTTATTTTTAATCATTTTTGCAGGGCTTGTTTATATTTTAAAAGGTCGTATTTGGCGTAGTTTAGAAGAAGAGTTTGAGAAAGAAACAAAAGATGAAATAAAGTAAGAAGGATAAGGCGACTGGTTTTGAAAGAGTATAAAAAACATAAGGAACAAATCTGTTTATAATGCATTGAGGTTTTATAAAGTAAAAGCAAAGTAAAAACGGAGATGTTAAAATGAAAAAAATTGCATGTACTACTCTTATGTCAATTTTGATGATTTCTAGTACTTATGCGCAGTCTTTTGAAGGACCTTCTAAACCTGAAATGATTTCTTCGACAGGTATTGTACAGGTAGGGATAGATAATTCTGTGCGTTATGTAACACCTTTAGCAACGGATTTTGTTGCTTCTAGCCTTATAGGTGCTAAGGTATATAATATAGAAGATGAAAATATTGGTGAAGTAAAAGATATTATTTTACGTGAAAATAATATTGCGGGATTTGTTGTTGCAGTTGGTGGTTTCCTTGGTATAGGGGAGAGTTATGTGGTCGTTTCTCCAGAAACAATCCAGATGACAAATGATTATGGTAAGTGGAAACTTATTACAAATGCGACAAAAGATTCTTTAAAGGACGCTCCAACATTTAAATACGAAGGGCGGTGGACGCGCTAATTTTATATTTCCATTCTTGAATGGATAAAACAGTTGCTGTCACAATAATGATAGCACCTGTTTTTTGTTCAGGAGACCTTTGGGAATTTTTGCGGTAAGCTCTCATGAACTTAATACAAAATTTTCAAGATAAAATATTAAAGGAGAGTGAAGATTTAAGTATTATGTTTAAATAACATAATATCACCGTCTTGCACGATGTATTCTTTTCCTTCATCGCGGGCTTTGCCTGCCTCTTTTGCACCGCTTTCTCCACCCAGAGCAATATAGTCATTGTAGCTGATGGTTTGTGCACGAATGAAGCCGCGCTCAAAATCTGAGTGAATAACGCCAGCTGCTTGGGGAGCTTTGGTACCACGCGCAATTGTCCATGCTCGCGTTTCCTTAGGTCCACAGGTGAAGTAAGTAATGAGATCAAGTAAATGATAACCAGCGCGAATAAGGCGATTTAAACTTGGTTCAAAGAGTCCTAGAGCATTGAGATATTCTGAGGCTTCAGCATCACTCAGTTGCGTGATTTCCGCTTCGATAGAAGCCGAAATGATAATGCTTTGCGCATTTTGCTCTGTTGCCATTTTTTCAACTGTTTGGGTAAAACTATTGCCATGAGCGGCGTCATTTTCGCTTACGTTGCAAACATAAAGTACAGGTTTGGAGGTTAAAAGATTTAAACTTTTAAGAATGTTCTGTTCATCAGAAGAGATATCTTTGAGTAATAAGCGGATAGGGTTTCCCTGTTGCAGTATGTTTAATGCTTTTTCCATAATGGGTAGAATTGTAAGGGCTTCTTTGTCTTTTCCAGTTGCCCGTTTACGGATTTGTACGATTCGTCTTTCAAGACTTTCAAGATCTGCAAGCATGAGTTCGGTTTCAACCGTTGTTGCATCACTAACAGGATCAATACGTCCTTCTACGTGGGTAATATCTTCGTTTTGAAAACAGCGTAAAACGTGGACAATGGCATCGACTTCACGGATATTGGCTAAAAATTTATTCCCTAAACCTTCGCCTTTTGAGGCTCCTCGTACCAACCCCGCAATATCAACGAAGTTAATGCGTGTAGGAATCGTTTCTTTTGAACCAGCAATTGATGCAATTTTTTCCATTCGTAAATCTGGAACAGCAACTTCACCGGTATTGGGTTCAATGGTACAAAAAGGATAATTGGCAGCCTGTGCAGTGGCTGTTTTTGTTAATGCATTAAAAAGAGTTGATTTCCCAACATTAGGTAATCCGACAATACCACATTTAAAGCCCATGAGAGTCTTTCTTTTCTATTGATTTTATGATCAAGATAAAGCTTCTTTTTTATAGCATATTTTCAGAAGAGTTATAGTCTTTGTATTGCAATAAATGAGAAAAAAGTCTACAATAACAGACAATCTACTTTTTTATCTTTTAAAATTCTTCTTATCTTAATTACTTTCTTAGTTTCAAGAATAAGAGAACTTCAAATTAGTGTTAATAGTGTGCTAAGTTTTTTGTGGTACGGAAATCTGCATAAGTAATTAATCGGAGAAAATAGAAGAGTGTTATCTCGTTGTACCTTTTTAATTTTAGCACTTTTAGCTTTGGCTGGGTGTGCTACACATCCGTCAGATATATCGTCGGTTCCTGTTCAACAAATTCGATACATTCCACCAGAGATACAGGCTTTGTACGGTCCTGTAACGAATGAGGCTTATTTGTTACCTGCTGTTGATCTTGCGACAATTGATCCAAAGTTTTGGCGACAAGAAGTGCTTTATTATACATCTTATCCTCCTGGAACATTGGTTATAGATACGGAAGAATGTTTTCTTTACCTTATTGGTGAAAATGGGAAAGCTTTACGTTATGGGATTGGAGTCGGTAAAGAAGGACTAGCATTTGAAGGTGAAGGGGTTGTACAGCGCAAGCGTCGGTGGCCTAATTGGGCTCCTACTGCAGCAATGATGGCTCGAGAGCCAGAACGTTATGGTCATTTAGGGAAAGGAATGCCTCCAGGCCCCGATAATCCATTGGGCGCACGGGCACTCTATCTTTTCAAAAATGGAAAAGATACACTTTTCCGTATTCATGGCTCACATGAATCTTGGTCAATTGGGCGTGCTATTTCAAGTGGGTGTATCCGTTTGCTCAATCAAGATATTATTGATCTTTATAATCGTGTTCCCGTTGGTTCGCGTGTTGTGGTGTTGCAAAACAATAGGAGTAACCCTACAGTTTACAGTCAGCAATTAAATGGCTACGATCCACTACAATCAACCATTCAGCCGGATGATTTTTAATTTGAGGGAGAAGATTGGAGAGGACCATTGAGTATTTTGGTTTGCTGTTCAATCTTCTCTTTCTTCAAAAAAGAGTATAGACCTCTTCTCTGTTTCAAAAGATATGTACAAATATCATTATTCTATTTTCTAGTTTTCATATTTTCCCAACAGATTTTGCCTTTGAGGAAATTCATAAGAGGCATTTTTCTTTCTTTTTTCAAAAGTTTTTATCCATATGTCTTCCAACTTGTGAGGTGTAAGCCAATGGTTTTTATTGTTTCATTATCAATAGATTTAAAATAAATCTTGTGATATTTGGCATTTCTATTCAAGAATATAAAACAATTAATTTTTTATAAATCAATAAGTTATATGTAAAGATTCTATAGAGAAGGGTTGATTTTTTTGTTGATGAGAGAAATAAGCTGTTAGGGTTAGTTCTTATTTTTTATTGTTTGTGAAATTTCATTCATAAAGAGAGATTTGTCATCTTTTATGAGAAGAGAAGTATTTTTTGCAATTGCCTCTAAGAGAGGAGGAAGCCATTCTTGATCAGATTTGGTAAAATTTCCTAAAACATGCTGATGAACAAGTTCTTTGCTTCCAGGATGACCAATTCCTATGCGTATACGGCAATAATTAGTACCACAATGGGTATCAATGGATTTAATACCATTATGTCCATTATTTCCTCCACCAATTTTTACACGGACTTTTCCCGGAGGCAGGTCTAACTCATCATAAATGATGATCAAATTCTTCAAATCTAATTTATAAAATCGCAAAGCTTCACCGATCGCTTGACCAGAGCAATTCATAAAAGTTTGCGGTTTTATAAGAAAAATTTTCTCATTATCTATGAAACCATTGGAGATTTCTGCTTGAAACTTTTTCGACCATGGAGAAAAAGAAAAAGATTGGTAAATGGCATCAACAGCCATAAAACCGATATTATGGCGGTTATTTTGATATTGTAAACCAGGATTGCCAAGACCAGCAATAAGCCACATGTGTATCTTCAGTCAAAGTATGAGTAAAGGTAATGTCTCATAAATTAAGGCGGAAAAAATTTCCGCCTTTTGAGTTTTATGAAGTTTGCGTGTCTTCATCATCATTTTCTTGTTCAGAGGTTTCATCGCTGATATCCATGCCAGCAGGAGCTGCAATGGTTGCAATGGTAAAATCGCGATCTTGGATGATGGGAGTCACATCTTTGGGCAGTTGCACTGCTGAAATGTGAATAGAATCACCGATAGAGTAGCTGGAGAGATCAATTTCAATAGCTTCAGGAATAGCACTTGCTGGAGCTGTACATTCAATTTCGTGCCGAACAATATTGAGGACACCACCCTTTTTAAGTCCAGGTGCTGTATCTTCATTGAGGAAGTGGACAGGAATATTCACTTCTACAACGGATTTTGCTGAAATGCGCAAAAAGTCTACATGGAGGGGAAAGTCACGCACGGGATCTAATTGATAATCTTTTGGCAAAACCATAATTTTTTGCTTGTCAAGAATAATCGTTGCAATGGTGGTGCGAAAGCCACCAGCATGAATTTTGTAGAAAATTTCTTTATAGGGAACTGTTATTGCCAAAGGTGGTTGTTTTTCACCATAAATGACAGCAGGAATAAGACCGTTGCGGCGAAGTTCACGGGAGGACCCCTTACCAACCCGCTCGCGTTTTTCGGCCTTAAGAGTGTAGCTTTTGCTCATAATTTAAGTCCTTTTTACATGATTGGAGATCCTTCAAAAACAATAATAGTTTTTGCATGGATATGAAGATATGCGCTGATAAGCAGCGATTGCTCCATTCTGCGTTGCCTCCAAGGGTGTCTACGCAGAAGTTTGTTCTATAATTCAAACTATTCATAGATGCAAGAGTTGTGGGAAAAATCGATGATTTCTATCGTTAAAAAAGAGGAAATGTTACACATTATGGTACGGGATGGAGAATCAACCAATATGCGCTGATATGTTCAAAATCAAACACTGGAGATGTTATGAAGGTTGAGATTGCCTTGGGTGAGATATCAGAGAGTCGTGCTTTGCATAAATCGATGCCAGCACTTCTTGACTTGGAAGAATTATTGGCGACACGTCTTCTTGTACAAGGTAATTCTGGTTCAGGAAAATCACATCTTTTACGCCGTCTTTTGGAGCAAAGTGCTCAGTGGGTGCAGCATTGTGTAATTGATCCAGAAGGCGATTTTGTAACTTTGGCAGATAAATTTGGTCATGTTATTGTAGAGGCTCAACGTAGTGAATTAGAATTGACTCGTATTGCCCATCGCATTCGACAACATCGAGTTTCAGTGGTATTTAATCTTGAAGGCTTGGATACTGAACAACAGATGCGTGCTGTTGGGGCTTTTCTTGGGGCACTGTTTGATGTGGAACGTGATTATTGGTATCCTATGCTTGTCGTTGTCGATGAAGCACAATTGTTTGCTCCAACTGCGGCAGGAGAAGTTTCTGATGAAGCACGTAAGATTTCTCTTAGTGCTATGACCAATCTTATGTGTCGAGGACGTAAACGTGGTCTTGCTGGTGTTATTGCGACACAACGTTTGGCTAAGCTTGCCAAAAATGTTGCTGCTGAAGCTTCAAACTTTTTAATAGGGCGGACTTTTTTAGATATTGATATGGTGCGTGCTGCTGATCTCTTGGGAATGGAGCGTCGTCAAGCAGAAATGTTTAGAGATCTTGAGCGGGGAAATTTTATCGCTTTAGGTCCCGCTTTATCACGACGTCCCTTACCAATCATTATTGGTTCTGTTGAAACTTTGGCACGCTCTTCTAGTCCTAAATTAATGCCACTTCCAACAGAGCGGGATGATGTGCAAGAGCTCGTTTTTACTGCTTCACCAGAGGAAATTTTAACGCCATTTAAACAAACACGAGAGCCGATGAGGGAAAAATCAATGCACGAGATGTTAGAGGAGGTAGTACATAAAAAACAAGAGCTGTTGGAAGAAAACTTGAGTTTATTTCCTGAACTTTCTGATGTTGAGCGTGACGGCCAAGCAGAACATATTATTCGGGAAGTTCTTGAGGATTCTGAGGCTTTTTATCGTTCAACAGCGGTGCTTTATCAAGATTTTTCAGTTCGTTGCCGTATCCATGGTATGTCAAAGGTTCCTTTTAATCTTTCACAATTTCGGCGTAAATTGGCTATTGCTCAGGCTTTTGTTGATGAACAAACGGCTGTCAGTGAACATTGGAAACATATTTTGCAGATATCAGAAAGTTTGGAAGAAGATGTTCAAGGAGTCTTCTTGAACGTGGCTCAAGCCGCATTGGGCGGAAAACCTTGTCCATCCGATGCATTTTTAGCACGTCTTTATGGGACTCATTCTTTAAGCCGCGTCCGTCGGCTTTTAACCTACTTTGAAGAACGCGGTCTCATTGTTATTCATACGCATTTTAGTGGCCAACGCATTGTTGCATTTCCTGATCTTGGTGTTGAAACAGCACCAGGAGATCCCAAGGAACCACTTTAACCAAATAAGCTTGAAACGGATTGTTCTGCTGCTGTCCTTGCTATTGCTTCCCCAATGAGATCGGCAATGGGTAAAACACGAATATTATGTGCTTCCTCAATGGCTTGTGTTGGCATGATTGAATCTGTAATAACCAGTTCCTTCATTTCTGAATTGGTAATTCGTTCGATTGCATTACCAGAAAGAACGCCGTGCGTGATATAAGCCGTGACACTATTGGCACCATGTTTAAGCAAAGCACTTGCAGCATTGCATAAAGTTCCACCTGAATCAACAATATCATCAAGCAAAAGACAATCTTTTCCCGATACATCTCCAATAATATTCATCACCTCTGATTCACCGGGGCGTTCGCGACGTTTATCTACAATAGCGAGCAAACTGTTCAAGCGCTTGGCAAGCGAGCGAGCACGGACTACACCACCCACATCAGGTGAAACAACAATAACATTTTCAAGAGAATAATTCACTTTGACATCGCGAGAAATGACAGGAACAGCATAGAGATTATCTGTAGGGATATCAAAAAAACCTTGAATTTGTCCTGCATGAAGATCCAATGTTAAAACGCGATGAGCGCCTGCTTCAGTAATGAGATTGGCAACAAGTTTTGCCGAAATGGGAGTTCGTGGTCCAGGTTTTCGATCTTGGCGGGCGTAGCCAAAATAGGGTATTACCGCTGTAATACGACGCGCAGAAGAACGACGAAGGGCATCAATCATGATGAGCAATTCCATCAAATGATCATTTGCGGGATAGGATGTGGATTGCAAAACAAAAACATCTTGTCCACGTACATTTTCGTGTAATTCTACGAAAATTTCTTGATCAGCAAAACGCTTTACAGTTGCCTTGCCTAAGGGAATGTTCAAATAATTTGTAACATCTTCAGCTAGGCGTGGATTAGAATTTCCGCAGAAAAGTTTCATAGTAGAACCTCTGAATAATTATGGTGAGAATGCGAAACGGTTTTTAATTTCTTTTTATTAAATTGCAAGAAAACAATTACAAAACCATTACAATTTTATTGATTATTGTTAAAGAGCTATACGGTGTGTTTTCTTTTTTCAAAAATTTTTGTTTTTTGTAGAGTTTATTCTTGAAATTGTAAGAAAAACAAAGGATGTGATTTATTTGCACGGTGGGTATCTGTGATAGAGAAAAACTTATCCATTTATCTGTTTTGATTATTGGCTAATGAGATTGCTTAAAGAGTTTTGTTAAAAAATCTCATTTAAATGCATATATTCTTTTATTTTAAAAATGAGACAGTTCATAGCACGATGAATTTTATTGCATAATTTAAAAATATTTTTCATCTCTATATATTATTCGTTTTAAATATACTCTTGCCTATCATGATGCGTGTCATGTTTTTTATTTCTGTTGGTATCTTTAGGTGTTTTCTAAAACGATGTGTTGTTGTTTGTAGATGTCGTGAAGGCAGTGAAGATATTTTTAATCATCCAATTTAGTCTTTTCTATAATGACTTGATATAGAAAACAGCTCTAATGATATTTTATGTTTAAATAATTCCTTGTTAAAGCACATTATAAACAAACATTGAAAAGAAGCGTGCGCTTATGGAGTAACAAGCCGGCACCATCGTTATATTTGCCTGCTCCCAATGTTGCGACAGATCTTGCATTAAGACGGTTCATAAGAGCCATTTTAGTCCTTTCTTATATAAATTTATCCATACGCCAGCCCCGCTTGTAATGTGCAAGCGAATAGTTTTGATTGATTCAAGATAAGCAGGTTTGAAATGAGAGAATCTTGCGATATTCGGGTCTCTCATTCAACATACAAAATAGTAAATTATTATTATCAATCAAAGTCTTGTAGTTTTTATTTCTCATCACTACAGTTTTTATACCTTGTGTAGCCAATAAGAATTTTTATGAAAAAACATAGTACATAAAGAGCTTATTTATTTTTTATTGGCGTTATTTTGTTTGCAGGTTTGATCTTTTTGTGAGACAAAAATACTTATTGCAGCATAATAGCAGAAATTTGCCGTCCGTAATCGGGTTCGTTGCGGTGTATTGCACGGCGATAAGAAAAAAAATGCTGTTCATCTTGATAGGTACAAAGCTCTACACAAGAAGCATTAACGCCTGCTTCTTTGAGTTGATTTATAATAAATGCCCATAGATTAAAGCGAAAATGATTGACTTTTTCTGTTTTTAAAAAATATTTTTGAAATTTGCTATGGCACTCCATAAATTGGTTATAAAATTCACTTGTTACTTCGTAGTGGCATGGACCAATACAAGGTCCAAGAACTGCTGTTATTGATTGTCTTTTAGCTCCGTGCTTTTCCATAACAGCAATTGTTTTCTCGATAATTCCATTTAAGCTTCCTCGCCAGCCAGCATGAGTTGCAGCGATGACACCGGCTTGTGGATCAGCAAACAGAATAGGTCCACAATCTGCTGTAAGAACCCCAATAACGAGTCCTGGTGTGGTCGTAACAAGAGCATCAGCTTTAGGAGGTTCACCGATAATTGCTTGATGAGCTACAACAACGTTACAGGAGTGTATTTGATTGACCGTGACTAAATTTTGTACCTCAATAGAAAAATAGTCGGCAATCAAAAGACGATTCTGTACGATATGTTCAGGTTGATCATTTGAACTTTTCCCGACATTAAGGCTATGATAAAGATTTTTTGAAACACCACTTTGTCGTGTAAAAAATCCATGTTTTATCCCATGGGTGTGTAAAGTAGAAAGGTTTTTTGCGAGGATAGGATGAGGGGTAGGTTTCATAAAAGTTCCTTATGGGGATTATTTGAAGTGAGGGTGGAGATGCTCATATTTGTCAATGAATATTTCAGATAATGATGTGCTTATTGACAAAAGCGCCGATCATTAAAATTGAGGAGGTATGGGGATATTTTTATCACTGAAATATAAAACTTTAAATAATTTTCCCATTTGATCTGGACCAGCGAGCCGTTCAATGTCTTGGCGGATTTTGTCTTGCAAAGGAGCGCTTTTTCCCGTTCCAAGCTGTTTTGCACGCTCCAGTAGCCCCATTTTAAAAAGAAAATCTCCTTGCTCGAAGATTTCAGCAAAACAGCCCTGTTTAAGAGCGATGTTTTTTAAAAAAGAAAAATCAACATGGGATGTTAAATCATGTTGACCAGGGGCATCAAAAACATCACGAAATCTATGTTTTGAGAGTGCTTGCAAGGTATCGCCAAAGGCAAGCTCACAAGCACCATAGTCAATAAGTAAAGCAGAACCTGTCACTTGCACTAAATGGTGGCTGATTTGTTGCATGAATTGATGCCGTAAGGGCGCATGTTCAAAAATTGTTCCGTCAGGCACTTTAGAACAATAGGTTTGTAGACAAGAAGAGGGAAGTTTATGCGGAGCAGCAATAAAGATGAAATCTCCATTTTGATTGACTGTAATGCGGCGCTCTTTCCATTCTCCATTGACTTTAATATATTGGTTGATAGGGAGTGTATCGAGAAATTCATTAGCAATGAGGAAGAGAGGTTTTGGAGGAATTTGATTAAAATTTTCAATGCTATGGATTTGTTTTTGATAAGAGAAAAGACGTTTTTTTTGTTCTTTTGCGAGTTTTTGGCTTATTTCGATCAGAAAAATTTCAGCAGCATTAAATGCCGTTTGAGAGAGCTTTTGGATGGTTCGTAAAATGTCATCCATCAAAGTTCCTCGTCCTGGACCTATCTCAGCGAGGATAAAAGGATGAGGACACCCTTGAGCTTTCCAGCTTGCAAGAGTCCAAATGCCAATCATCTCTCCAAATAATTGGCTTATTTCAGGTGCTGTAATGAAATCACCAGCATGTCCAAAAGGGGTTTGTGTGTGATAATAACCAAATTGGGGATCGGTGATTGCCAACGTCATATATTGGCTAACAGTGATTGGTCCATTAAGGGCAATAATTTCTTTAATTTTTTCTTTGAGATTGGCCATTTTCTGTCGGTTTATATTTAAAGGCGTGGAGAAGAAGATAAAACCCTACAAGAAGCATGGGAAGAGATAAAGCCATGCCATAGGTAAAACCAGTAGAATGGAAAAGGGTGGAAAACCATTCTGGATCTTCTTGAGGTGCACGGTAAATTTCAGAAATGCTGCGCGCTATTGCATAGCCTATAATAAATATTCCTGATACAGTACCGGGACGTTTTAATGCTTTGAAACCAAAAATAAGAAGACACAGGATGATGAAGAGAAGAAATCCTTCCATGAATGCTTCGTAAAGTTGGCTTGGATGGCGCGGTAGATAGTAAGGGTCGAGAGGAAAACAAACAGCCCAAGGATATGTGGTAATATTGCCCCATAATTCTTGATTGGTGAAGTTGCAGATTCGTACAATGCCGATACCAATAGGAGCACCCGCAGCAATGATATCAAACATGGCTCGTATATCGATATGATTTTTACGAGCAAACCAGATCATTGCAATGGTAATGCCAATGAGTCCGCCATGAAAGGACATTCCCCCATTCCATATGGCGATGATGGCACTTGGATGGTTAAAATAGTAAATAGGATCCCATACAAGGACTTGTCCTAAACGTCCTCCAACAACAATACTGATGGCAGACAAAACAACAAAATCTCCGAGCTTCTCTTTATCCATAGGAGGGTGGTTTTTATGCCATAGAGATATTTTTTTTAACAATTTTTGCGCATACCACCAAGCAAAAAGAATACCCACAACGTAACCAAGTCCATACCAATGAAGTGCTATAGGACCTAGCTGGATAATGACAGGATCAAGAAAAGACGGAAAAGCAATGGCTGGACAGGCGAGATTGTTCATGAATTAAGCATTTTACATTATATGAGATGAATATGAAGTGACTCTAATGATCAGAAATGACAGATGAATGCACAATGGTCAAGTCAGGAGAGAGGCAAGTTAGAAAGGGCAATAGATTTCCACTAGTTTATCGTGGTAAAAAAATATGGTAATAAAAGGAATATAAAAATTAAACAAAATCGTTATAAAAGATCTGCACAGGAGGGTGAAAATAGGGTAAAAGGAACAAATTACAGTATCTAAATGTTATGAGAATACGCTATATAATGCGTGCGTTAATAATTAAAATTTAAGGAAAAATGTTATGCGTAATGGATCAAACCGTATTCTTGATGAATTAGCGAAATTAGCAACAGATGCTGCTGGCGTTGCGCAAGGTATACGACGTGAAGCTGGAACAGCTTTTCGTGTGCAGGCTGAAAAGATAGCAAACAAACTTGATCTTGTTTCACGCGAAGAATTTGAGACTTTTAAGGAGATGGTGCTAAAAATTCATGCTGATAATGTTGATTTGAAAAGGCGCCTTGATGATTTAGAAAAAAATGCAGACACGAAAAAAGTAAAATAGTTTTTCTAAAAAAAAATCTTTTAAAAATATCCCCAATTTTTCAATGTGATGCATGAAACTAAAAAATGCTTAATCTTGAGTCTATTAGAGAGAAGCGTTTATTTATTTTTGATTTTTTTTGGGGTAAAAGTACATTTTTTTGAATCAGGGGGGCTGGCGCTATCAAATTGTATCAATACACTGAAAAAACTTGATGATTCGTTTCATGATTATCAGGTTTCCTTAAAGAGCGCGATTATGTTCTAGGTGTTTGTGTTTTTGTTGATGTTTTAAATGTGTATTTGTTTGGTGTAAGAGGTTTGATTGTAGCAAATATTGTTACAATTTAAGCGGTTTATATTCTGTTGACAATGTTTTAAGATGATTGAGGATTGTGATGAGGCTTGCATTTTGCGCCACAGAAAGAAAAGAGCATCCTGTTGATTTTATCGAACAGATTGCTTGTGAATATGATTGGTCGTTTGAGCGAGATGCGCAAGATGAAATTAGCGTTTGTGTGGAAGGGAAACGGGCCAATTATCGTCTTGCTTTTTCATGGATAGAAGAGCATGAAGCACTTCATTTGGCTTGTTCATTTGATCTTTCTATTGAACATGCCCGAACAGCCGAAATACAGCGCTTATTGCTAGCAATTAATGAAAAATTGTTGTTGGGACATTTTGATTATTGGCAAAGAAATAACTCGGTTATTTATCGACAAGGTCTTCTTTTGGCTGGTGGGGCGCATCCATCCCATATACAAGTTGAAACATTGTTGATACATGCACTTAAAGCCTGTGAAAGCCATTATGTTGCATTTCAGATGGTGGCTTTATCGGGAGAAAGCGCTTACAAGGCACTGCAATACACTTTGTTTGAAACTGTAGGGAATGCCTAAAATATCAAGTTTGTTATTTTTTACAGACTGTTTACTGAAATATGATTCATCGGGGGATATCAAGAATAGCGCGCAATCCCCCGAGTGGGCTCTCATCTAATTGTATATTGCCACCATGGCTGCGTGCTATGTCTTGGGCAATAGAAAGACCAAGCCCTGTTCCACTTGCATCTTGATTTCGTGCTTTATCAAGTCGAAAGAATGGCTTAAAAACTTCTGTGCGCATATTTTTATGAATTCCAGGTCCATTATCATCGATTATCAATATAAAGGATTCTTGTTGAGAGTTAGCAGTTAGTTTAACGGTCGTGCTGTGACAAAATGCATTTGATACAAGATTGCTGACCAAGCGTGTGAAAGCACGGGGACGTACTTGTATTTCTGTAGGACCTTCAATAGTGTAAGAAAATTGACGTTTGTGTAGATGAGCATCGGCGGAGAATTTTTCCATAAGAGCATTTAAATCAAAAGTCTTGACACTTTCACTTCCTTCACCTCGAGCAAAAGCAAGATAATCTTCTAACATATTTTGCATGTCACTTACATCTTGCTCAAGCGGTTTAATATCAAAGTCAGTATTTGCTAATGCTAGCTGAAGTTTAAAACGTGTAAGAATAGTTCTTAAATCATGGCTTACGCCTGAAAGCATCATCGTGCGTTGTTCTATTTGGCGTTCAATACGTTCACGCATGCGTAAAAAAGCAATGCCTGCGCGACGGACTTCATCGGCTCCTTGTGGTTGAAATCCTTTTGGTAAGGGACGACCTCGCCCAAAACTTTCAGCCGCTTCAGCAAGTTGTTGAATTGGTTTTATTTGATTGCGCAAGAAATAAATTGCTATCAACAATAAAACAAGAGCTGTTCCTACCATCCAGCTTAAAAAAATAGAGGTATTGGAAGCATAGGCTTGGCTGCGTGGAGCGAAGACACGCAAGATGTTGTGACCAAGGTGGACACGGATTTCAACAAGATCAGAATCTCCTACGGTATCAATCCAGAAGGGACGGTTGATTTGGCGGGTGATTTCTTCGCTTAGAAAATAATCAAGAATTGCAAAAAATGGCTTAGGTCCTGGTGGGGGTAAGGGGGCAGGAGAGAGAATAGAAATGTTTAATCCCATACGTTGTTGTGCAATACGCTTGATATCTTCATAGTTATCTTGTTGTGGATATGTTTCAATAATATCAATAATGGCTGAAATATCATGCACGACAGCAGTTGAAAGACGCTCGGTTACCATTTGCCAATGACGTTCCATAAAGACGTAAGCAATGACCGTTTGCAGAAGTACCATGGGAGCAATAATAATGATCAAAGAACGAGCATAAAGCCGTTTAGGCATTTTTTTCGTTAGCCATCGAAAAAAAAATCTTAAAGGTTTGAACATTCTTGCGCCTATTCAATTGAGAGTTTATACCCTATTCCTCGCACAGTTTGGAGCCATATAGGAAGTGCTGGATTTTTTTCGATCTTACGGCGAAGGCGGTTGATTTGTACATCAATGGCACGTTCACCGATAGTGTTGTCACCCATTGCAAATTTATGACGCGGAATGATGTCACCTGCATTTTCGGCAAAAATGACCATCATTTTTTGTTCTTTATCGGTTAATTTAATAATTTCTCCTCCTTTTTTGAGTTCGCGCCGTGAAATTGAAAATATATAAGGACCAAAAACGATTTGCTCAATTTTAGGTTGGCTAAGGGGAAAACCTCGTCGTAAAATGGCGTTGATGCGAAGGAGAAGTTCACGAGGGTCAAATGGCTTAGCCAGATAATCATCTGCGCCTGCTTCTAATCCACGGATACGATTGTCTGTTTCTGATAAAGCGGTAAGCATGAGGATAGGAACATCTTTTGTTTGGCGGAGTGAATGGGTAAGGCTGATACCGTTTTCACCAGGCATCATGACATCAACAATCAGAAGATCAAAATCTAAATTTGCCAACAGTCGTCTTGCTTCATTGGCATTGGCTGAAACTGAAACACGAAATCCATTTTTAATGAGAAACTGAAATAAAAGATTGCGAATACGTGTATCGTCATCAATCACAAGGAGGTGAGGGGCATCATCACACAAAACTTGAACGTGATTGGTCATTTTTCAAAACCTTTAAACTAACTTTTCAAAAGATTTAAGTCTACATAAGTTGCATAAAGCTGTCGAGCAGGCTATTTTACTATTAGAGTAAAAGGAAATATTTCTTATAAACTTGAAAAAAATTATTTTTGCAAAGGGTTTTATGAGTCATTTTAGTACACAGATCATTCCGGTTACGCCTTTTCAGCAAAATTGCACTCTGCTTTTTGATAAGGAACAAAAAGTGGGGGTTCTAGTGGATCCTGGTGGAGATTGGCTTCGAATTCAAGAAGTCATTAAAAAGAAAGGTATTACCGTTGAAGCTATTTGGATAACACATGGTCATTTTGATCATGTGGGAGCAGCAATGCAAGCAAAAGAGAACCTTGGAGTTAAAATTATTGGTTCACATCGCGATGATAAGCCGGTGATGGATGCCGTGAGCGAAAGCGCAAAAAATTATGGCATCACTGATGCTTGCATCTGTATTCCTGACCAATGGTTAGAAGATGGTGAGTGCGTTCGTTTTGCTGAACATGTGTTCAAGGTTTTTCATACACCAGGGCATTCCCCTGGTCATGTCATTTATTTCAATGAAAAAGAACGCTTCGCTTTATTGGGGGATGTTCTTTTTCGTGGTTCTATTGGACGCACGGACTTCCCTTTCTGTTCTCATGAAAAATTGATGCAATCTCTTCGAGAAAAAGTTTTACCTTTAGGCGATGACGTTCGTTTCATCTGTGGGCATGGTCCTGGAAGTTATCTAGGCTATGAACGCCAAAACAATCCTTTTCTTCAAGAGGCTAACATATGAGCAAACAAAAAAAACGCTTCAAAGCGTTTTTTTTGTGGCATTTAAGATTTCTCTAGTAAGTTGTCAAAAAGTTAATTTATTGGGGCATAACAAAGGTGTTCGACACCGTTACGGTCTCGGAAAGTCCCTGTTTTAGGGTTGAAAGAACGGTATTTTTTCTTGCAATATTGAAGCCAATCAGATTCCCATGATTGTTGGAGTGGCTGATACGTTGCCGTTTGCTGCACTTCATAGATTATCTGTTCTTGTGGAATTTGTTGATACACCACCATTTGCTGTGGTGCGGTTTGATAGACAATTTGTGGCTGTTCTGGTTTTTTAAAAACTGTACCAAGAATTGTACCTGTTGCAAGACCAAGAACACCCATTGCTAAAGCATCTCCTGAGTTGTCTATATGAATATTACGGTGTTTTGTCTTTTTGCGCTCGACGTAATGATATGTTTTGTTTTCAACATGATGATAATGGTGGTGGTGATGATGATGGTGTTGTTGTTGTTTTTGTTGTTGTTCCGTCTTACTATGTTTGGCTTTCAATCTGCTCTTGTTATCATCAAAACTCTTGTGGAAATCATCAACAAACTTTTGGAAATCATCAGAAAAAAAGCCACGTTTTTTATGAGAAGAATGGGAGCTAAAATTGTGAGATGGAAAATCAGCTCTCCTATTCATATTCTTCATCGTATCATCTATTCGTTTATCTATATCTCTCATCGTATTATCTATTCGCTTATTTATATCTCTCATCGTATTATCTATTTTTCTCGTAACATAGTCACTATGATCCCATGCCATATCCGCAAGCGTTGTATCTAACGGCATCAAAACGGTTACAGTTGACATTGCTGATAATACCGCTAGCTTGATCACTTTTTTCATAATGATGCTCCTTATTTAAATTCTTATTTTTCACATCCTACACGTATCAAACTGAATAGACCCTGAATAATTTGGGACTTTATTGTGACAAAACAAATAAATAAGCCATTTAGTAAAACCTATCACAGATACAGTAAAATAAAATCATGACAAAATTTTGATTTCAATTATTGTATTTAATTGATAAGATTGTATTGGTAGTAGATGATTTTTACTATGTTGTATAAAGTATTTATTTGGGAACAATTTGTTCATATCAATTAATTTAATGTAATTTAATAACTATTTTATAAATAAATCCTATATTTTATCACTATATAATTATAATTATGATTAATATTAAATTATATATTATAGTATAACCGTATAAATATAATATATTTGTAGTAATATTTTGTTTAATGGGAGATATATTTTAAAATTTGTATGTATTTATTTATATTTTAGAAGTTTTTACATTTTTAAAGATTTTCATAATGGGGTTGAACAAGAAAGATTTTTTGAAAAGTCAATAAGTTTAGGCATATTTTTGTAAAATATCCTCTCTTATGTTGTCTTAGAAAAGTTGGAACATTTTTAATATTTGCGGTTATCTATTTTTAGGGCAATACTGTTTGCTCTTCATCGATAGTCAGTTTTTTAGAAGAGCTAAAGATTAGTTTTGGCGGTGTGAAATTTCTTGCTCCTTCATTGATTGCGTTTTTTTCGTTTTAGTGTTGCTTGATTAGGGGTGTTTTTACGAGATTTTCCTTTTTGATTGTCCAAAATACCAGTGTCCATGGTTGGTCCCATGTGTGCAAGGTCTGGTTTGGAGAAAAGACTTGGTTGTAACACGGACTCATGGATGGATTGTTCGCTATGATGTGTTAAGGGATTTTCCGCAAGTTCTAGTTCTATCTTTTGTAATTGTTTGATTTCATCGCGAAGGCGTGCTGCTTCTTCAAAATTAAGATCAGCAGCTGCTTCATGCATTAATTTTTCGAGGTGTTTAATATGAGATGCTAAATTGTTGCCAACCATATTTTTTTTCTCGATAACATCAGGGATATTTGTACGAATATGGTCGTTTTCATAGCCTGAATTGAGAATATCTCCGATATTTTTTTTGATACTTTTCGGTGTGATATGGTGTTCTTCATTATAGGCTATTTGTTTTTGTCGACGTCTTTGTGTCTCATGTAAGGCTCGTTTTATGGAACCAGTGATCGTATCTGCATAGAGTATAACACGGCCATCTACGTTACGTGCAGCACGTCCGATTGTTTGTATGAGGGAAGTTTCAGAGCGCAAAAAGCCCTCTTTATCGGCATCTAGAATGGCAACAAAACCACATTCTGGAATATCTAAGCCTTCTCGGAGCAAGTTGATACCGATGAGGACATCAAAGGTGCCAAGCCGAAGATCGCGTAGAATTTCAATGCGTTCTAATGTATCAATGTCGGAATGCATATAGCGTACACGAATACCTTGTTCGTGGAGATATTCCGTTAAATCTTCGGCCATACGCTTGGTTAGGACGGTCACTAGTGTGCGGTAGCCTTTTTGAATTGTTTTACGAATTTCATTGACAACATCGTCGACTTGAGTGCGTGCTGGACGAATTTCTGTTTCTGGATCAACAAGCCCTGTTGGGCGAATGATTTGTTCAGCAAAAATACCATGGGATTGTTCTATTTCCCAATGTCCAGGTGTTGCGGAGACAGCAATTGTTTGTGGGCGCATGGCATCCCATTCTTCAAAGCGCAAAGGACGGTTGTCCATACAGGAAGGGAGGCGAAAACCATATTCTGCTAAAGTTGCTTTTCTGCGAAAATCACCTCGGTACATACCACCAATTTGGGGAATGGTTACATGGCTTTCATCGATAAAAACAAGAGAATTGAGTGGAATATATTCGAATAAAGTTGGAGGTGGTTCACCGGGATTTCGTCCTGTTAAATAACGTGAATAATTTTCAATTCCCGGACATGAACCGGTGGTTTCCAACATTTCCAAATCAAAAACTGTACGTTGTTCTAAACGTTGTGCTTCTAAAAGACGTCCAGCTTCGTTCAACTCATCGAGGCGTTGAACGAGTTCCATTTTGATAGATTTTATCGCTTGGTTAAGTGTTGGGCGTGGTATTACGTAGTGTGAGTTGGCATAAATTTTAATCGATTGAAGATCGCCTGTTTTTTGTCCGGTGAGAGGATCAAATTCCGTAATTGTTTCCACTTCATCGCCAAAGAGCGAAATACGCCAAGCACGATCTTCGAGGTGGGCAGGGAAAATTTCGATTGTATCCCCTCGTACACGAAAGGAACCACGAACGAAGTTGATATCTTGTCGATAATACTGTTGAGAGACTAAATCAGCCAAGAGTTTTCGTTGATTGAGTTTGTCCCCTTTTGCTATTTGGAAGTTCATGGCCGTATAGGTTTCTACGGAACCAATTCCGTAGATGCAGGAGACAGATGCGACGATAATAACATCATCACGCTCTAAGACGGCGCGTGTTGCAGCATGACGCATCCGGTCGATTTGTTCATTAATAGAGGATTCTTTTTCAATATAAGTGTCAGATCGTGCAACATAGGCTTCTGGTTGATAATAGTCATAATAAGAAACAAAATATTCGACAGCATTGTGAGGAAAAAAGCTTTTAAATTCGCCATAAAGCTGCGCTGCTAGAGTTTTATTTGGAGCTAAAATCAGAGCTGGACGCTGTGTTTTTTCAATGATATTGGCCATTGTATAGGTTTTTCCTGAGCCGGTAACACCCAAAAGCACTTGTGTACGTTCATCTTTTTGAATCCCCTCAACCAGAGTTTTAATGGCTTGAGGTTGATCTCCTGCGGGTTTAAAAGATGTTTCGAGTTGAAATGGAATACCACCTTCAGATTTTTCAGGACGAATAGGGCGGTGAGGTGTCCATAATGCACCATTCTTAAAAAGAGGATTACCTGAAGCAATGAGAGCAGAAAGAGCTTCTACTGTTGCAGTAACACCATTTTTCATTGTTGTATCCTTTGATAGAAGCGTGCTGGTGATTTTAAAGAAAATACTAATTTTTACAATTTCATTACAACAACAGCAAAACGTTATTGAACAGATTTGTTTTGGTTTATTGGAGCTTTCATTAAGATCTTGATCAAGTTTTTTCTATGAGACGAATTCTTCGAAGTATTTCTTTGGAGGGAGCATATTTGTGATTGTTCATAGACACTATTGCATTTTTTCCATGATGATATTCAAGAGGGCATAAGTTATTATGGTTGTTATGGAGAATAATCGGTACGTTTGGGCACTAAAGGCATTGTGTATGTGTGATAAAGATCATTTCCATCTTTAAATGAAAGATAACGAGATGACACCCAACCTACTTGAGTGTTATATCGGATATGGCACCAGTTTCCTTCACAGTTTTTGACAAAAACTAATTCTCCAGCAAAGATTAAGCCGCAAAGTGCATACTGAGTGCTGGGACCTGTTCTAAAATTAAGATTTCTCGTAACAAAAGCATCTGCTGCCTCTGATATTGTTGAGGCTAAAAAGGAAGAGCCAAACATAAAAAAAATGACGATTTTTTTCATTTTTCTGTAAAGAATTTCTATCCTTCTCTCTTCATATTCCATATGATTTCTTTTACTAGATTATGATAAAACAGAAAAAAATACAATTCTTTCTTCTTTAGGATACTTTAAAGAGAAGAGTGAAGTTTAACGTTTTAAACACCAAAATGAGATGTTTTAATCACTATTCGTGCATGTTTTGTTTCCTTTATTTATTTTTGTATGGAAAACAGCGATACTGTACTATATAATAAAAAAGATCGTAGTTTTCGGATTCCAAAAGTAATTTTGGAAGCCGTTTTTTGTATTTTTATTAAACTTTCCGTGTAATAGAAAGGGACGGATTATGGAAAAAGTTCCGATGACTACAGCTGGTTTTGAAAGTCTTAAAGAAGAGTTGCGTTGGCGTCAACAACAGGAACGTCCGCGAATTATTGAAGCAATTTCTGAGGCGCGTGCGCATGGTGATTTATCAGAAAATGCTGAGTATCATGCAGCTAAAGAAGCGCAAAGTCATAATGAAGGGCGTATAAATGAGCTTGAAGATTATATCGCACGAGCAGAAGTGATAGATGTCTCGCGTCTTTCAGGTGACAAAATAAAATTTGGCGCAACCATTAAACTCTTAGATGAGGATACTGAAGAAAAAAAGGTGTATCAGATTGTAGGGGATCAAGAAGCTGATGTAAAAATTGGTAAAATCTCTATTTCTTCACCTATTGCACGTGCACTCATTGGCAAGCAAGAGGGTGATGTGATTGAGGTGAATGCGCCCGGTGGTGCGCATAATTACGAAATCATTGAGGTTCAGTACATCTAACTATGTCTAAATTGTTATGCGTATCTCTTTGGAAGAAACTGAGGTTATTGCGCCTCATTTAAAAAAGCGTTTGTCGGGAGTGACATCTACGATTATTCAGCTTATTCCACTACAGCGCGAACAGGGGGTGCGTATATCTACTCTGGGATTTGGATTACCACAAAACTTGCCTGCTCTTACCTTTAGGGACCTTTTCGGACTTTGGAAAAGTCCGAAAGGGAAATCATTTCGTATTTGGCATGCACGACGCAATATTGAGATGCTTTGTGGGATCTTTTTACGCGATATCTTGCGAATGAAGCTGAGGCTTATATTCACATCGGCTTCACAACGCCATCATAAGCCTTTTACCAAATGGTTGATTCGCCGTATGGATAGAGTTATTGCTACCAGTACGCATACGGGCGCTTATCTAGAAGTGCCTCACAAGGTTATTATGCATGGGGTGGATGTAAGGCGTTTTACGCCACCACAGACTCTTAATGATTACTTTTCTTCAACAGGATTTCCAGGAAAATATGCGGTAGGATGTTTTGGACGTGTGCGTAGCTCAAAGGGAACAGATTTATTTGTTGATGCTATGATAGCATTATTGCCCCACTATCCTGAGTGGACAGCACTTATTGCTGGTCGTACGACAGAACAACATTATCATTTTGAAAAAGAATTACGCCAAAAGATTGCTAAGGCTGATTTGAATGATCGCATTATTTTTCTTGGTGAGATTCTGGATACACCTTTATGGTATCGTCGTTTATCACTTTATGTGGCACCTTCTCGTACAGAAGGTTTCGGTTTAACACCATTAGAGGCAATGGCATCACAGGTTGCGGTTGTAACGAGTGATGCGGGAGCTTATAAAGAGTTGGTAGTAGCAGAAACAGGAACGGTTGTTCAAGCAGGAGATGGAGCGGCTTTAACAGCAGCAATTGAACCTTATTTTGCTGATGTAGAAAAAACATTAGCAGCCGGAAAGAAAGCTTTAACCCATGTTCGTACTCATTTTCCTTTGGAAAAAGAAGCAAGCAAGATTGAAAGTGTTTACAAAGAACTGTTTGCCGAAAAAACACTTTAAAATATATTATATCAAAAATCTTCTTGAGGAATGCTAAAAAGTGTTTCCTTTAAAGGTTTTTTATGATCATCAAGAAAACATCTCAATTATATAAGTGTTATTTCAAAAAATTTATCATGTCTTTCATATAACGCTATAAGAAATTCTCAAAGTTTGGGATCAAAGATTAAAAAATATACGTTTGAGAGCAATATATGGCTTATGATAAAGCATACAAGGAGAGAGAAGAATTATTTTAATTCCAGCAATATTTTAGAATAAGAAAATAATACTTTAACTTTTAAAGTCTAGAGATTTATGCACTATCTTAACGCTATCATGCTAATATTATTACGTTTTGTAAGACTTAAATGTAGAGCAAAAAAATTTTTATCTTAAAAAAGATAATGATGGTATTATTTTTATGAGAGAAGAATTTTGAGGTTTTCTGTAGTATTTTCATGGATAAAATAGTTGTGCATATTTTCGGGTAGTAGAAATTTATAAACAAAATGTGCTCTGATCAATATATTGATATCATATAAATAATTTATCCTTGCAATTTGAATAAGAACTTTGGATATTGTATGATTCTTTCATGTCAAATCTGTTTATAGTAAATCAATGAAAACTATATACTTGCACGTCACAATTGGAAGAGAGCATGTGGTGGATAAAAACTATTGAAGACAAGGTGTAAAGAGGCTTCTTATAAATTGTCTGAAATGCAGTCTGTTGTAACATTAGCAGCAGAAAAATAATATGATGGTGCTAATTTGTATCTTATGTTGTAGTTCCGGCATGCACTTTATTATTTAAGTAAAAATGATGGGACCAATCAGATCTTATACCTTTCATAAGAATTGTCGTGAAATGAATAAGATGAGTCTTGTGAGATGTTTTTTTACAAGTTTGTAAATTTGTAATAGAATGGCATTCTATTTTCCATAAAGATGTTGTTCTATTAAAGAGAACAAACACTTTTATCAGCAAATATTCATATTTTTGCATGAGAGATTATTCATAAAAAAGAATGTTTTATGTGCCTATTTTTACTGATAAAAGGGCTTAATAGAGCAAAGAGTTATATGTTATGAATATGAAAGCTCTTGGTACTTGATTATTCTTGCCGAATTATTTTTGTGTTAACTTGTATAATCATCTATATGATAATTTGATTGAAATTTCAGAAAATCTTCGGTCGATTGAGTGAAGGTTGAATATTATTACGCATATTGTTCATACTTTTTATCTTGGTAGAATAAAGTATTATGTATTAAAATTGTTCACGCCAGAAAGCGGGAATAAAAAGCACAAATATCGTTATGATTTCAAGACGTCCCGCTAACATCAAAAAACTTAAAATCCATAAAGCATTATCATTGATTGTAGAGAAATTACCTGCAGGGCCAATGATATCTCCAAAGCCTGGACCAACATTTGAAAGTGCGGTTAAGACCCCTGTAAAGGCAGAGGTAAAGTCAAGACCGGTTGTAAGCAAAAGTGCAGTGCCGATAACAAGGCAGAACATATAAAGACATACAAAAAATAAAACGGCTTGAGCAACATCGTTTGATATATTTGAGTGATCATAGCGAGCTTTTACAACAACATTAGGAGAAAGAAGTTTTTGTATATTTGTTTGTGTAATACGCCAAAGAATAATAAGGCGATTGATTTTCATGCCACCAGAAGTAGAACCAGCACACCCACCTGTAAAAGAAACAATAAAGAAAATTCCAAGCGCAAAGGGGCCCCAAAGTTGATAATCTTCGGCACTATAACCTGTGGTACTAATAATGGATGAAAGGTGAAAAATGGCATCAAGAAAAACTAAATGGAAAGCGCGATGATCATGAAACCGTAGCCACACTGCTAAAGCAAAGCTGAAAAGGAGAACGATATGGAGAAAAACAATCACTTGTGGATCAAGGAAGCGTTTGGAGTGTCCAGGAAGAACTAATTTAACATAAAGGACGAAAGGTAAAGCAGAAAGCAACATGAAGATTGTTGAGATAATTAAGATAGCTGGTGTATTAGAAAAATAGCCAAAAGAAGCATCGTGAGTCGAAAAACCAGCAGTTGCTACTGTACTCATTGCATGGTTAATGGCATCAAATAAATTCATGCCTGCAGCAAAATAAGAAAGCATACAAGCCAATGTGAGACCAACATAAGCTATGATAATTCCATTAGCAATTTGGTTGATGCGAGGCAATATTTTTTCAGATTTATCAGATGATTCCATATGAAAAAGTCGTACTCCACCCACACGCAGTGAAGGCAAAATCAAGAGGGCTAAACCGATAAAACCGATGCCTCCAATCCAGCATATGATAGAACGCCATAACAAAATACTTCGCGACAAATTATCAAGACCCGAAAGGACTGTAGAGCCTGTTGTTGTAATTCCAGAGACAGATTCAAAGATGGCACCTGCTAGAGAAATGGGTAGAGGGGAAAGATAAAGAGGTAAGGCCCCCACGATGCTTCCTGTGAGCCAAAGACAAACAGTGAGCATAAAACCAAGCCGTGCTGAAAAACGACAAGTAGCCCCCTTAGTTGCTAAAAGAATCAGCGTTGCTAACATGGTGGTTATGACACAAGAATAGAGAAAGTTTATCCAATTATGGTTGTTATCGTGCACATCCACAAAAATTGGCAAAAGCATTGCTCCTCCCATGATTAATGCAAAACGTGCACAGACATTGATAATAAATTGAAAAATGACCGTTCCCTATCTTTAATCTCTTTTTATTATAATTTTGCGCTCATAAGAATTTACGTTTTCCTCTTTATAGGATAAAGATTACCCCTTACATTAAGCATGCCTTGATGAATTGGTAATCAAACCTTTTCAGAAAACGCGAAGAGAAATATATATACAACATAATTTAGGCTGTTGAAAAATATTTTTTTAAAAGGTTGCATTTTGTTATAATTTTATAAAATAACGAAGTCATAAAAAGTGAAGGGGATTTAATGGTACAATCGCATATTCGCTTGCTTATTATTGGTTCAGGTCCGGCTGGTTATACAGCGGCGGTTTATGCGGCAAGGGCAATGCTCAAGCCGGTTTTGGTGACGGGCTTGCAGCAAGGTGGACAATTGACAATTACAACTGATGTTGAAAATTATCCAGGTTTTGCTGATCCCATTCAAGGACCATGGTTGATGGAACAAATGGCAAAACAAGCTGAGAATATGGGGACAAAAATTGTTTATGATACGATTACAAAGGCTGATTTATTAAAGTATCCTTTTACCTTATATGGGGATTCAGGAACACAATATTCTTGTGATGCGCTGATTATTGCAACAGGAGCTCAAGCACGCTGGCTTGGTTTGGAAAGTGAAAAAACCTTTATGGGTGGTGGTGTTTCTGCGTGTGCGACATGTGATGGATTTTTTTACCGTGATAAGGACGTTATTGTTGTGGGAGGAGGGAATACGGCTGTTGAAGAAGCGCTTTATTTATCACATGTAGCAAAAAGTGTAAGTGTGGTTCACCGGCGAGGGCAGTTTCGGGCAGAGAAAATTTTACAAGATAGGTTGCTGGCTTGTAATAATGTACGTGTTCTCTGGGATCATGTGGTCGAAGAAATTGTGGGGCTACCCGCTCAGGGGGCAAAGGGAGCTATTGTAACAGGGGCGCGCCTGAGAAATGTTAAAACAGGTCACGAGATGAGAGTGAATGCAGAGGGTATATTTATTGCCATTGGGCATGATCCTGCTGTTTGTCTGTTTGAAGGGCAACTGAAACAGAAGCGAGGCGGCTATTTATGGACAGCGCCGGACTCAACAGCAACAAGCATTGCTGGTGTTTTTGCGGCAGGGGATGTAACAGATGAAACATTCCGCCAAGCTGTAACAGCTGCGGGAAGGGGATGTATGGCAGCGTTGGAAGCAGAACGGTTTTTAGATATACCTAGGCGTTAGTAACTCATTGAGAACGTAGAGAATCTAGAGGTAGAATAATTGTGGCACCACCGTTAGATTGGGATAAGTTAAGGGTTTTTCACGCTGCAGCAGAAGCGGGATCTTTTACGCATGCTGCTCAAAAACTTCATTTATCCCAGTCAGCAGTTTCGCGACAAGTCTCGGCTTTAGAACAAGAGGTAGGGGTATCCCTATTTCAGCGTCATGCGCGTGGTTTGATCCTTACAGAACAGGGAAAAATTCTTTATTGTACAGCTCATGATGTTTTGATGAAGCTTGAAAGTGTACGTTTGCAATTAAGTGAAAGCTATGCAAAACCAACGGGTCACTTACGTGTGACCTCAACCTTCGGAATGGGAGCAGGGTGGATTGCAGAGCGTATGCCAGAATTTCTTAGTCTTTATCCTGATATGCAGGTTCAGCTTTTGCTTTCCGATGAAGAGCTTGATTTGACAATGTGTCATGCAGACTGTGCCGTTCGCTTACATCCACCCCAACAACCTGATCTTATACAAAGAAAATTATTTACAATTCATATGCATGTTTATGCTTCGGAAAAGTATATTGCAAACTGTGGGAAGCCAGAAACATTGTCCGAGCTCGATAACCACCGCATTATTTCGTTCGGTGAACCGGTTCCACCTTATTTATCTGGTTTAAATTGGCTAGAAAAAGCTGGTAGAAATGATGGATCATTGCGCGTTTCAATCCTACAAATAAACAATATCATCTCAATAAAGAATGCACTTATGCGTGATATTGGTATTGCTGTACTGCCCGATTATATCGTCAATAATGATGAACGATTAGTGCGTCTTTTTCCTGATATGGTTGATATTCCTTCTTTTGATACTTTTTTTTGTTATCCCTATAATTTAAAGAATTTGGCAAAGCTGAATGCTTTTCGAGATTATATTTTTTTAAAAGCCCGTCAATGGTCTTTTTAATGTTAAGGCTTTAATTTATAAGGGGGAATTAACTGTTTTACAACTTGAACGAGAGCCTCCCGTAATATTCTTTCATTTCAAATTTGCTTATATTGAATCAATTAAACCATTCTCTGCATGCGACAAATGGAGAGAGTCCGTCCGTATGGAATAAACATTTTTGAAGAAAGGGATAAAATGTCTTTTATGAACGTTCTCAAATGTAAAGGCTGTCACAATATTGGAAACGAGACAATCATATAATGGTGTGGCTTACATTTTTTATATTTAATGAAAGAGAGTGCTAGACGATTGAGGAAAATTTAAAGCTATGTGTTTATTGCATAGCAGATACGCTTAAGTCTTTATTGTGCTTTTTCTTATAAAATGACATAGAATGCTATCTCTTGATTATGTTGCCTCCCATTGCATTTTCTTGAGTGTTCCCTTACGAAGATCTGTCAGATTGATTTTATCTCTGAGGATTTTCCAAATTTGCCGGGCGTTTGTCCGGCTTTTTTTTTATTTTTAGAAGAGCCCCTAGAAATTGCATACAGGGGAAGATGATAAGAAAAAAATTTTAAAACTTATGGATATTCAATAATTTTTTTTAAGTATACTAGAGTTCAATGGGGAATTTGAGAGAGATTTGTTCTATTACGCCATAAACATTGTCTTTAGGACCTGATATAAGGTATGTAAATTTTTATATATGAAGTGCTTTTTATGAGAATGTGAGGTGAATATTTAAGATAGAGACTCGTAAATCACATGAAGTAAATCAAGTGATTAGTAGGTAGAACCATTAAGAAAGATTAGACTATTTATACAGCGGCAGGAGGTAGATTCTTCTTCGTTTTAGGGTGAAGAGGAAGGCGAAAAATAGAAAATGTTTAATTGTAAGGGCTACTTAATTATAAGAGCGATTATGTTTAAAAATACTAGGTCTTTTTTAGAGGTATAAATTAAATAGAAAAGAAAAAGTTTATCAATTCACACGCTTCTTCAAGCAGTATTTTTCAGTGTTCGCTATTTCACAACGGTATATGTGAAGAGTATATGATTTATTTTTTACAACTATTGTTACACTCATAAAGAAGCATGTTTGGTATTATTATCGTAGTTTTTGCATTTGAGATACGGAGTTATTTTTACTCTTTTTAAAGTGTTTTTATCTACACACAAACTTTGCTTGTGATATGCAAGAACACGATTTTGATTGGTTTTAGATGAACAGATTTGAAATAAGAGAATCTCTCTAGGAGAGATAATTCAAGTTAAAATCAATGAATTATTATAATTAATTATCTCTTTATATATCACGTATTATAACTTAACGTAATTATAAAATACAGTATGATTTGTATTCCACTTGGAGAAAATAAAAAGATGCAAAATTTAAATCAGTTCATTCCATAGGAGGATAAAAGACTTCAACAGATTTTCAGGTTTTGGGGAAAATATTATATAATATAAACTCTGCTGGAGATGTTTTGGTTGATAATCTGTCATGTGATATATGTGTTCAAAAACTGTAAAAAACAATTAAATTTTTTATGTATCAAGATACCACTTTTCTACAAATTCCCTTTGTATCTGGAAAAAACATTGATTATGATTCAACTAAAATTCGTTAGGAGGATGCTCTTACCTATAAATTAAAATAAATGGATCTATAACATTTTAGTTTCATCTAAAATTCAGTTTTTTATCGCACATTTATAACAACAGAGTATAATGCATCGTACTTCCTTAATGAGAGGAGTAAACGCATCAACTTTTAAGTTCAGATTATTCCTAATAAGCTCGAAATTTTTGTTTTTGGTAAAGGAAGTCCCGAATAGGTTTTTCATCTCTCATGACAATAGATCGATACACTTATTGGGTAGTTGGATTTTTTTGATGTTTACTTGCCGCCTCCATTTTTCTACTGTGTTTATTAACGGATGTTTTTGCTGAATCGATTGGCTTGTCCCATGATACAGTTTCCAATATTTTCCCAGATACACTGACATTCGGCAAAAAAACAATCACAAGAAATGATGTTAAAAACTTTAAGTTAAACTGTTGCAAAAGCGCTGGATACGTAAGCAAGCTTCTTCAAGCAGTTTTTCTGATGTTGCATAAGAAATACGAAAAGTTAATCCAAGTCCAAAAGCAGACCCTTGGACGACAGCAACAGCCTCTGTTTCTAGAAGCGCTATGACAAAGTCTTCATCATTCATAATACATTGACCGTTAGGTGTTTTCTTACCAATAAGTCCTTTGCAAGAAGGATAAACATAAAAAGCACCTTCGGGCGTTGGACAGCGAATGCCAGGAGCTTGGTTTAACATGGAAACAACGAGATCACGGCGTGCTTGAAAAATACTTTTATTTTTAGTGATAAAGTCTTGTGGTCCGTTGAGAGCTTCAACTGCAGCCCATTGTGAAATAACACTCGTGCCAGATGTTTGCTGGCCTTGAATGGTATCCATAGCTTTAATGAGTTCTTGTGGTCCGCCTGCATAACCGATTCTCCAGCCCGTCATCGCATAGGCTTTAGAAACACCATTCATTGTGAGTGTGCGATCATAAAGCGCTGGCTCTACTTGAGCTGGAGTAACAAAGGTAAAACCCTCATACGTGAGATGTTCATATATGTCATCAGTGAGAATATATACATGAGGATATTTTACTAAAACATCGGTGAGTTTTTTCAGTTCATTATATGTATAAGCGGCACCTGATGGATTTGAAGGAGAGTTAAAGATAAACCATTTAGTTTTTGGGGTAATGGCAGCTTCTAGCTCTTGTGGTTGGAGTTTATAAGAAAATTCCGCTTTTGTTTCTAAAAAGACAGGCGTACCATCGTTAAGTGTGACCATTTCTGGATAACTAACCCAATAAGGAGATGGAATGATGACTTCATCTCCTCTATTCAAAGTTGCCATAAATGCATTAAAGAGAATTTGTTTTCCACCGGTACCAACAATAATTTGTTCTGGTTGGTAAAGAAGGTTATTTTCTCTTTTAAATTTTGCAGAAATTGCTTGGCGCAATTCTGGAATTCCAGATATGGGAGGGTATTTTGTTTCTCCCCTTCGAATAGCTTCAATAGCCGCGTTTTTGATGTTGTCTGGGGTATCAAAGTCTGGCTCTCCAGCACTTAAAGCAATAACATTGCGCCCTAATGTTTTTAAATAGCGAGCCTTTTGGGAAGCAGCAATTGTTGCAGAAGGTTTGATACGAGACAGCTTGTCGGCAATAAAAGCCATAATTTAAAATCCTTATATTATATCATATTATATCAAATGATTATTGCTTTAAGAATATTTTATAAGAGATTATATTGTATGCAATAAAAAACTTCCACAATACTCTTACATAGGCTTTATATTCTTCTTTTTTGAGATTTTTGCAAGGTCATTTCTTCTTAGGTTTTATGAAAGATTTAGAGGAAAGATAGAGGAGGTTTGATAAATTGTGCAAAGGAGACAAGAAGTCTTTTATTTTAACAAAGTAAAATTATGCTTTATATAAAATAAAAAAATCTTCGCCTATAACGACGAAGATTTTTAAATAAAATATTGCAGAATTTAACTTTTAAAGGGCTGCAAGGTTGCCAGCGGCAAATTTTCCTGAACGACGATCTTGAAGAACATCATAAGAAATTTTTTGCCCTTCATTAAGATTACTTAGACCAGAACGCTCAACGGCGGAAATGTGTACGAATACATCTGCACTTCCATCACTAGGTTGAATGAATCCAAAACCTTTTGTTGTATTAAACCACTTAACTGTTCCTGTAGACATAGGAAACTCCTTAGATATATAATTATATTGTGTACTGAAGCTATAATTCTTCAATACGGTTTTAGATCGAAATTAGGTGGGAGAAGTTTCGTCAAAAGTGCAGAAAGCACAGGAAAGAAAGTCACGTAACCGAAAATTCGATAAAACTCATATAAGAGCCTTTAGAATAAAAAGCAAGCTTTAATTGCTATTTTTTGTACAAAGAAAAAATCGAGAAAGGGTATCAAAAGGCGTATGCTTTTCCGCATAGCAAGAACTTTAACTGAAATAACTTTGCAAGGAACGTACTTCAAGGCGCTTTTTCTTGATTGCTTTGATCGCTTCTACGACGGCTTCGGCTCCCGCTATTGTTGTATAATAGGGGACATTTTGCATGAGTGCTGCATAGCGTAATGATTTGGAATCTGAGATGGCACTGGCAGTGCTGGTTGTATTAAAAATCAATTGAATTTGGCGATTACGAATCGCATCTTCGATATGTGGGTGCCCCTCTAAAACTTTGTTGATTTTTTTTGCTTCAACATGATGTTCGGTGAGAAACTTTTGTGTTCCACTTGTGGCAACAACAGAAAAGCCAAGTTCTGTTAAACGTTTTATAGGATTTAAGATGCGTTTTTTATCTTCATCTCTTACAGAAACGAATAAAGTTCCCTCCTTAGGGAGTTTTACACCAGCCCCAAGCTGTGCTTTAGCAAAAGCAAGCGCAAACTCATAGTCAAGTCCCATAACTTCACCGGTTGAGCGCATTTCTGGACCAAGAAGTGTATCAACACCTGAAAAACGAGCAAAAGGAAACACTGCTTCTTTGACGGCAATATGTTGTTTTTTCTGCGAAGAAGGTAATCCACCATAAGCTTGAAGAGCATCGTGAAGCGTTTCTCCTGCCATAATACGTGCAGCCATTTTAGCAATAGGACGACCAATCGTTTTTGCAACAAATGGAATAGTACGTGAAGCACGGGGATTGACTTCTAAGACATAAATGGTGTCATCTTTAATGGCATATTGTACATTCATTAAGCCCCGAACATGAAGTGCTTGTGCTAATGCTTTGGTTTGACGCTCTAATTCAGCGACTATTTTATTTGAGAGCGTATGGACTGGTAAAGAACAAGCTGAATCACCAGAGTGGATACCAGCTTCTTCAATATGTTCCATAATACCAACGATTAGTGTTTCGTTGCCATCACAGAGACAGTCAACATCTACTTCAATCGCTTCTGTTAGATAGGTGTCAAAGAGAAGTGGATTTTTACCAAGCAATATATTGATTTGTTCTGTTTTGTCATTGGGATAACGGGCTTTAATCTCTTCTGGTACTAATTCAGGAACACTTTCAAGCAAATAATTTTGCAAGCTACGCTCATCGCGAATAATTTGCATAGCACGTCCTCCTAAAACATAAGAGGGACGTACAACCAATGGAAATCCTAGTTCATAGGCAATGAGTCGCGCTTGTTCGATAGAGTGAGCAATAGCATTTTGAGGTTGTGTTAAATTAAGTTTAAATAACAGTTTTTGAAAGCGATTTCTATCTTCTGCTAAATCGATGGCGTCAGGTGAAGTGCCTAGGATGGGAATGTTGTGTTTTTCTAGAGCGCTTGCCAATTTCAAGGGGGTTTGTCCGCCAAATTGGACGATGACTCCAACCAACTCGCCTTTTTCCTGTTCTGCTTCTAAAATAGCGATAACATCTTCTGTTGTTAAAGATTCAAAGTAAAGGCGATCAGAGGTGTCATAGTCGGTTGAAACTGTTTCAGGATTGCAGTTAATCATAATAGCTTCAAAGCCTGCATCACGTAGTGCAAAAGCAGCATGACAGCAACAGTAATCAAATTCAATACCTTGCCCAATGCGGTTTGGTCCACCGCCTAAAATAGCAATTTTTTTTCGTTCAGAAATGTATGCTTCTGAGTGTTTTACACCTGCAAAGGGAATTTCATATGTTGAATACATATAGGCTGTAGGAGAAGAAAATTCAGCCGCACAAGTGTCAATCCGTTTAAAGACTTGTTTAACATTCAGTGATTTGCGCAAAGCTGCAATGTCATCAGGCTCTTGTCCAGTAAGGGTGGCTAATCGTGCATCTGAAAAGCCCATAGCTTTTAACATACGCAGGTTATTTGCGTCTTGGGGTAATCCATGGATGCGGATACGTTGTTCCATTTCAATGATGGAGGCTATTTGTTCTAAAAACCACGGGTCAATTTTGCTGATTTGGTGAATTTCACTTAAAGATAAGCCTGCGCGCATGGCTTGGGCAATGTAGCGCAGACGATCAGGGCTTGGTATTGCAATGGCTGAGCGTATAGAATTTTTTTCATCACCTTCAGCATGTTCAGGGATTACAATTTCATCAAGACCAGTGAGTCCTGTTTCAAGCCCACGGAGTGCTTTTTGCAACGATTCTTGAAAAGTGCGTCCAATTGCCATGACTTCTCCTACAGATTTCATCGCAGTCGTGAGGACAGGTGATGAACCAGGAAATTTTTCGAAAGCAAAACGAGGAATTTTTGTCACAATATAGTCAATAGAAGGCTCAAATGATGCTGGTGTTGCACCATCTGTGATATCATTTTTTAATTCATCAAGTGTATAACCAACAGCCAGTTTAGCTGCTACCTTGGCAATAGGAAAACCCGTTGCTTTTGATGCAAGCGCTGAAGAGCGAGAAACACGCGGATTCATTTCAATAACAATGAGGCGCCCATTTTCAGGATTGACAGCAAACTGTACATTGGATCCACCTGTTTCAACACCAATTTCACGCAAGACAGCAATCGAAGCATTGCGCATACATTGATACTCTTTATCGGTTAAGGTAAGAGCAGGTGCTACGGTGATAGAATCACCGGTATGAATCCCCATTGGGTCAATGTTTTCAATAGAACAAACAATGATACAGTTGTCGTTCTTATCACGAACAACTTCCATCTCATATTCTTTCCACCCTAAAACACTTTCTTCAATCAATACTTCTGTTGTCGGTGAAGCTTCAAGACCACGTTCAATAATTTCATAAAATTCAGAGCGGTTGTAAGCGATTCCACCACCAGTCCCACCAAGGGTGAATGAAGGGCGAATAATAGCTGGAAGCCCAACAATATCAAGAGCTTGAACTGCTTTTGCTGTTGCATGTGCAATATAATGTTGTTTGCGATCAGCTTCGGTATATCGCCAGTTGCGCTCAAGTTCTTCGAGTGCTTTGTCAAGCGCAGCACCAGAAAGTTTTTCTTTAAGTTCAGTACGCGTTTTTGCGTGCTGTCGGCGATTTTCTTCTTTCAGTTCTGTTGCATTGGCTAACATAGAACGTGGTGTTTCCAAACCAATTTTTGTCATCGCTTGGCGAAATAAAGCACGGTCTTCTGCTTTATCAATAGCATCGGCGTTGGCTCCTATCATTTCAACGTTATAGCGGTCTAAAACACCCATACGTTTTAATGATAAAGCGGTGTTGAGGGCAGTTTGTCCTCCCATAGTGGGTAAAAGGGCATCGGGACGTTCATGGGCAATAATTTTGGCAACGATTTCAGGAGTAATGGGCTCTATATAAGTTGCATCAGCTAGATCTGGATCTGTCATAATTGTAGCAGGATTAGAATTGACCAAAATAATTCGGTAACCCTCTTCTTTTAATGCTTTACAAGCTTGTGTACCTGAATAGTCAAATTCACATGCCTGACCAATGATAATAGGTCCTGCTCCGATGATAAGAATAGATTTTATATCTGTGCGTTTGGGCATGGCTTTTTCCTATAACAAATATCCGTGCATGATTGTGGCAGGCAAAATATTTCCATTTTGAGGCTACAGTCATTTTATAAGTTAAGTGACAAAGAAAGTAAGCACTAAAATGTCTTTTCCATGCTTTTTTTCATAAAATTGAAGATAAATTTCTTTTTTTGTTTGAGTCATCTAATCAGTATATAAAAAGTATGACCTTTGATAAAAAGTAGTAGTTTTCCAAAAAACGAGAATATTCAAGTATACTGTGGGAAATGAAATATAAGCCATTATTTATGGTTCAATAGAGTTTCGTAAAATGAAATGGAAATCTTATCTTGTTATCCCGTAAAATACTACCATTTAGAGTGGTGGTATAGAGCATGAAAATTACATATTAGTTGTTTTGGTTGGAGTATATGATAAAATTTAGTGTAGGATTTGTTTGTAGAGCTTATGAACTGAATCCTATGAAATGGTTGCGGTTGGGATATATTAAAAAAGTTGGATTGTTGATAAATCGACTCTGGTTGAAGACTTAATTCTTTAGGTTAGAAAGAAAGTCAATCTATGTATGATTCCATTCCATAAAAGAGTATATTTTAATACAATGACTAAACAGATAGTTTCAAGATGATCTTATTTGGTTTTATAAAGTGATTAAAAATATCCTCCCTTTACTTTATGTATAATGTTCAAAACTTTTAAAAATATAAAGAAAATGAAAATGCTAAACATTTCCCAAACGAGAATATTTTGTCTAGAAGATGTCTCAATAGGAAAGCTTTTGGTGGCTAAGTCTAAAAAAGGAATTTGTTATATAGCGTTAGGAGATACTATAGAGCAATTATTACAAGAGTTTATGGTACGCTTTGGTGATGCACAACAAGTTGTGGGTGACAATACATTTAAGAGAGAAGTTGCTCATATTATAGCCATGATAGAAACGCCCAAGTTGGTAAAAAAATATAATTTTCTCTTAGATATAAATGGTACATTTTTTCAACGACAAGTATGGGCGGCACTATGTGATATACCATGTGGTGAAACAATTTCATATGAGATATTAGCATGCCGTATTGGTATGCCAAATGCTTTTCGTGCCGTTGCTAGTGCTTGTGCACGTAACGAATTGGCGATTATCATTCCTTGTCATCGTGTTGTGCGTAAAAATGGTTTTATTTCAGGGTATCGCTGGGGGGCCAAACGGAAACAGATTTTGTTACAAAGAGAACAAAATGAGGGAATAAAAAACAAATTTAACTTTGTGTGATGGGCATTATAATGGTTACCGTTGTTCCTTTCATTTCTTTTGAAGTAATTTCAAGTTTTCCTTTGTGTAGTTCTAACAGAGAGCGTGAAATGGCTAATCCAAGACCTGAGCCCGTATGAGATTTAGTAAGTTGATTTTCAACTTGTTCAAAAGGTTGTCCAAGTTTTTTAATTGCTGATTGTGGAATACCAACGCCTGTATCTGTAATTTTAAAAATAAGATTATTTTTTTTCTTGAAAGCGCAGACATCAATATTTCCGCCAGAAGGAGTAAATTTAACGGCATTAGAGATGAGATTAAGGAAAATCTGTTTCATTGCACGACCATCAACTTCAGCATGAAGTTCTGGGGTAATGTTTGTTGTAACTGCAATATTTTTTTCTTGAGCCTGAGGCGTTAGTGTTCGTACTGCTTCACTAATGATGGGTTCAAGATCGGTATTTTTACAATCAAGCGTAAATCTTCCGGCTTCGATTTTTGACATATCAAGGATGTCATTGATAAGGGTTAGAAGATGGGTTCCTGAATTATAAATATCATGCATATATTCCTTATAGCGTTGTGAACCAAGAGGACCAAAGGTTGATTGTAACATGATATCTGAAAAGCCGAGAATAGCATTTAGTGGAGTGCGCAATTCATGAGACATATTGGCTAAAAATTCTGATTTAGCCTTATTGGCACTTTCGGCGCGTTCTTTTTCTGCTTTCAGACTTTTATTAAGTTTTTCAACTTCTGTTGCGCGTTGTTGAGCACTCCCTCTCGCACGTTTGAGTTCTTGAATGAAAGAAAAAAGACGCCTTTCGCTGTCTTCAAATTTTTCCTGTTGTTGTTTAAGCTCAGAAATGTCAGTCCCAATACAAACCAGTCCTCCGTCTTGGGTCCGACGTTCATTAATTTTGAGCCAAAACCCATCTGCAGTTTGGCGAATACTGGTTAAATTACCCGTACCATCATCTTTAAGGGGATATTCACTAAGAGCAGGACGGGTCATGGCTTCGACGGTTGCACGTTGGATACCTGATTGTAGAATTTGTTTAGGAATAGCGGCATATTCACAAAATTTGCTGTTGGACATGACTAAACGTCCCTCAGCATCCCACAAGACAAAAGATTCTGAAATGTTTTCAATCGCATCACGAATACGAAGGTCGGCTTGAGCTGTTTGTTCAGCCAATTGCTGCTGTTCACTAATGTCGAAAGAAATACCAACCAAATGGGGTTCTTCTTCTTCAGTAACTTCGGCGCGAAGTCGCATCCATACATAATGACCATCAGCATGACGCATGGGAACATTGATATCAATATGCTTTTTTTTGCCTCCCATTAATTCTTGAGCAAGATCAAAAAAGTTGGCATCATTTGGATTGATAATGGCGCTAATTTGGGAAATTGAGAGCAATGCATCTTGAGGGACATAGCCGAGCATTTCATACATTGCTCGTGACCAGTAGACGCGTCCGCTTACCATATTCCAATCCCATAGTCCACAACGCCCACGCATCATTGCCATATCAATACGGTTTTGAATTTTTTCTGAAATAAGATCAGTCTTACGTGCTCGTAAAAGTTGATTGTAATAAGCATAAAGAAGAGCAAGAATAATACCACTCGTTCCGATGAATAGAGTTATATTAAGCGAAAAAAATTTGCGCCATTCCATAGCGCTATTTTGCATCTTTTCGCTAATGAATACGCCATATTGTCCATTTTCTGTTTGGTGAAATGAAGCAAGAGCAGGGGTATCTTTTCCTATTGTGATTTTCATAACTCCAGCGTGTTGTCCAAGAGATTGTAAAGCAATGCTGTCAGAGATAAAATCTTGCAAAGGCTTTCCTAGACTGATCTCTGAATTGGATGAAGCCAAGACATTGCCTTTTTCATCAACGATGGCGATGAGAGTGCTGGGATTAATAAGATCTTGATTACGAAAAGTGGAGAGGATATTTTGCAAATGACCATGGGAAAGGGCAGAGACTTTTTCTTTCTGAGAAACAGCCAATAAGTCATGATCAATTGTATTGGTAATATGAGACGCTAAGAGAATGATGGTCGAACGTGTGCTTTTATCAATTGTGTTGCGCCAATCATAGATTGATACGAAACGGATTGCTGCAAGCGCAATAAGAAATGCCACAATGACAAAAGGAAGTGAGCGTCGCAACCAAGGTTCAATAAAGAGAAGCTTTTGATAGGTAGAGCCAGAAAACAGATAAATACGCTTTGTCTGCGCTTTATGGCTTTGAGCGCTCGATTTTGAATCAGCATATATCTCCGTTGGCGCATTATATGCGTCCAATTTAGCCATCTCTTGTTCCTTTAATTCCGGAATAATGTGATTTAAAAACTGCTTCGATATTCATTAATAACCCCATGAGAGTGCAATGAATCAAAACAGGAGTCTTCTGTCCAGTCTTTTTTTTAAAAAAAAGTATTTTACTTTTATGAATTTGGAATATGAAAAGAAAAAAGCACTTTAAACGTGATCTATAAACAGGCTTAGGTTGCCTGTTTATAGATTTAATGATGATCGAATAGTTTATAGAATTTATTTTAAAAAATATTATAGTATATCAATTTAAAATAATTTTTTGTTTCAAGTAAGCAGGCGATTGATGATATCAGCAACATCGCTTGATAATTTTGGCGCGGCAGCAATCGTTTTTAATACCGTTTCAAGTTTTTGTTGCCGAATGGGTTCTAATTGTCGCCAAGAGCGCAAAGTTGTTAATAATCGTGAAGCGAGCTGTGGATTTTTTTTGTCAATTTCCAAAATGACTTGGCAAAGAAAATGATAAGACGCTCCATCCATCCTATTAAAGCCCGTAAGATTGTTAGAGGCAAAAACACCGATTAGGGAACGTACACGATTAGGATTATCTTGTGAGAAAAGCGGATGTTGCATGAGCTTTTGAACATTCTCGAGTGTTGATGTGCCAGCAACTATTGCTTGAATAGAAAACCATTTATCCATGACCAAAGGGTCATTCCGATAGCGGTTTTCAAAATCATTTAAGGCATTTTGTGCCTGCTCACTTTCATTAAAACGCTTCACGAGAACAGCAATACTCGCCATTCGGTCAGTCATGTTATCAGCTGTTGCATACTGTGTCGCCGCACGATTTGGATTGTTCTCAGCAATAGAAAGATAATCCAATATTATGTTCTTGAATGCTCGCTTTCCGGCTTGTACAGTGTTTGGTGAATAGGGTTCTTGGGTTTGCATTTGTTCATAGAATTTTGTTAAGAGTTTTTGATGTGTTCGTGCAAGTGAAGCGAGAAACTGATTGCGCACGTAATGAATACGATCTGGGTCAATATTTTTACCGATTGTATGAGCAAGCTCAACTTCACTAGGTAAATTTAAACAGAAGGCACGAAATTCAGGCTCTAAGGTTTCATCTGTTATGATTGTTTCAATCAGCTTTAGCAAAGCAGAAGGGAGTGTTGCTTTTTCTTGTGTTTTATCTTGAATGCTTTGAAGCAAAGCTTGCGTCATTAAATGATTAAGAGATTGCCAGCGATTGATGTGATTGTCATCATGTTGTGCAAGAAAAATAAGTTCTCTTTCATTGAATGGCGTGTGTAGAATGATTGGTGCTGAAAAGTCTCGCAGCAGTGATAAAACGGGTTTTTCACGCAGACCCTTTAATGTAAAGGTTTGGCTTTCCTTGGATAAAAGCATAACATCTGATTGAATATCTGTATCCGTTTCATAAGGGAGGGTTTCTCCATTAGGTCCTAGGAGTCCAAAAGCGATAGGGATAAACATGGGCTTTTTTGTTTTTTGTTGTGGGGTAACGGGAATATGTTGTTTTGCATGAATTGTTAAAACACCATCGCTATAATGACTATCGATTTCTACATTGGGTGTTCCTGCCTGTTCATACCATAGCATGAATTGGGAGAAGTCTTGACCAGACACTTCAGCAAAACAGGCAATAAAATCTTCAATTGTACAAGCTTGTCCATCATGACGTTGAAAATAAAGATCAGTGCCTTTACGAAACAGAGTAGGACCTAAAATAGTTCGTATCATGCGAACAACTTCAGCACCTTTTTCATAAACAGTTGTGGTGTAAAAATTGTTAATTTGGCTATATTGACGAGGACGTACAGGATGCGCAAGAGGTCCTGCATCTTCTGCAAATTGCGTCGCTTTTAATGCTTTTACATTTTCAATTCGCTGTAGGCTGCGTACATTTTGATCTGATGAAAATTCCTGATCACGATAAACAGTGAATCCTTCTTTTAAACAGAGTTGAAACCAATCGCGACAGGTAACACGATTACCGCTCCAATTATGGAAATATTCATGGGCAATGACACTTTCAACATTTCTATAATCCTGATCGGTTGCTGTTTCAGGATCGACAAGAACATATTTATCATTAAAAACGTTAAGGCCTTTGTTTTCCATTGCTCCCATGTTAAAGTCGGACACAGCAACGATATTGAAAACATCAAGATCATATTCGCGGCCAAAACATTGTTCATCCCAACGCATGGAACGTTTAAGAGCATCCATTGCATAGGTTGCTCGTTCGGTTTTTCCTTTTTCTACATAGATACCAAGCTCGATACGTCGTCCAGATACAGTGGTAAAATGGTCTTCTAACTTATCAAGATCTCCACCTACTAAAGCAAAGAGATAAGATGGTTTGGGATAAGGATCTTCCCAAATGGCAAAATGACGATTATTCTCTAAAGTTCCTGTTTCCACTAAATTACCATTTGAAAGCAAGATTGGGAGTGTTTGGGAATCTGCTTCAATTTTCACTCTATAAATAGAAAGAACATCTGGGCGGTCGTAAAAATAAGTAATACGACGAAAACCTTCCGATTCGCATTGTGTGCAATAAACACCATTTGAAAGATAAAGCCCCATAAGTTGGCGGTTGCTTTCAGGATTCAGTTCCGTAACCAATTTCAATGTAAAAGGAGCCGTTGGTAGCGTTGTAATTTCTAAACGTGAAGGCGTCACTTTATAAGTGTTTTGGGCTAATATCTCATCATTAATAGAAACGGAAATTAAAGTAAGATCATCACCAGAAAGAACAAGAGGTGTTAATTCTTTTGTATCGTGACGGGGCTCAATAAACAATATGGCTGTAACATAGGTTTTTGTTGGTGCCAATTGGAAAGAAAGGTGTGTTTTAGGGATAACGTAAGGGGTTGGTTGGTAATCTTCCAAACGATAAATAGATGTTGTTGGCTGTTTCATAGTTTTTTCCCATTCGCATTTTAAGAGTTAAAGAAGGGTGTGTTAATTTTAGAAGAAAGATAGGATTAAAAAATTACAAAAGGCTATCGAGACGATTTTTTACTTCTAAGAAGTCTATCCATGTAAGCTTCTTTTGACTAGGGGTTCTAAGAAGGTAAGCAGGGTGGAAAGTTGGCATAACAGGTATTTTTATATTATCCTCGCTTTCATAAATATGCCATTTACCTCTTGTTCGGATAATCCCATTTTGAGATCCGGTAAGAAACTGTGCAGCAACGCCTCCCAGTGCTATAAGAACACGAGGACGTGCTAAATAAATGTGCCGTTCAATAAAAGGGCGGCACAAGGCAACTTCTCTTGGTGTTGGTGTACGATTTCCTGGTGGACGCCAAGGAATAGTGTTGGCGATGTAAACATTATTTCTTGTTAAGCCAATTGATGCGAGGATTTTATTAAGCAACATCCCCGCTTTTCCCACAAAAGGAATTCCTTGTATATCCTCTTCTCGTCCTGGGGCTTCGCCTATAAGCATCAGGGGGCTTCCTGCTGTTCCATCTGAAAAACAGGTATTTTTTGCTGTCAATTTTAATGAACAGCCATTAAATGCAAGGAGAGCAGACTTTAATTCTTCAAGTGTCTTTGCACTTTTTGCACTTTCAATAGCTGCGGGTTCGTTTTGTATAGCTCTAGAGTTATGTAGTGAGTGATTATCTAATTTTACGCTTGGGGAGGGACGTTGATTATCAGAAATGTTAACAACAGGCGTTGATTTTTTCTCTGAAGAAGCAGACTGCTTAAAACGATCAATAGGGAAATCTGTCAGAACGGCATCCGCACCACTTTCTTTATAAAAATTTAAGAGTTCTTCATAGGAAATTGAGCAGGGCGTTTGATTTAACATTTTACTTTTTCTAATGATCTAGTGATTATAGATCAAATAAAATTATTTTCAAGTTTTATAAATATGTTCATTAGCGTTAGTGTATAAGAACGACATTTTCTCTTTTCACAAAAAAGGCAGATCTTAAATACAGGTGCTTGAGACTATATACATTTTAAAATGTACAATTTGTTCAAATGCACCATTTTAGTTTTTTAAACAGATTAATCTCTTTATGGTAAAAGAATTTTCTACTGAACACAAGTGGCATAAATGATAACATTTATGACCATTATATGCTCTATTTAATCATTAATGAAAGTAACTTTTATAGTATTTTATTTGTAAATTTAACTATAAATTTTTTATTATTATATTTTTAGCTTTGTTAATAATTTTTATTAAAAATATTAACTCTATAAATAAAAGAATAATATTACTTTTATGAGAAATACTAAGACTTTTAAAAACTGTTTTTACAATGGTTTAAAAGCAATGTGTGGGTATATATTTTTGCTTTTTTTACAGCTGAAATAAGAGGTTCATTGAGTGCCAAATGGGCTGCAATAGCACTTGAGAGAATGCAACCTGTTCCACGCATTGTTCCTTTTAAACGTGGAGCAGAAATATTGATGATTTCAGTTTTGTCAATGAATCTATCAATTGCAAGAGGACCATCTGCATGTCCCCCTTTTACTAAAATAGAGCGAGCTCCCAATGACAAAAGTTTTTTTGCTTGTTGTATTGCTTGCTTATGATGAGATGCCAATGGGGTTTGGCTAAGAAGAGCAAGTTCATCTCTATTTGGTGTTAAAAGAGTAACATGTGGGAGAAGCTGATTGATCATAATTTCTATGATTTTTTCTGTTGTCAGTTTTCCTCCTGATGAGGCAACCAGCACAGGATCAAGAATAACCGGAATATGGGGGTAATCTTCGAGGACATGACAAATTGCTGCTATAATTGCTTGATTTCCTGTCATACCAATTTTTATTGCGCTGATAGGATTAGCTTCTAAGGCTATGCGCATTTGCGCAGCGATAAGTTTTTCATTCATGGGAACAATTTCAGCAACGTGATGATCATTTTGTACGTTAACACAAGTAATTGCTAAATTTGCTTTTATTTGAAAATGCGTAGAGGTTTCTATATCACGAACAATGCCAGCACCTCCTGTTGGATCAGTACCCGCAACAATGAGAATAGAAGGCGTTAACGCCATGGTTGGGTCCCCTTGATCCATTGTTGTACCCGCTCTTCAGGTTTTTTATGGAGGATAATGTCAGTCACAACAGCAGCGCTATTGGCTCCTGCTTTTAAAACACAAACTGCACGTTCTGGTGTTAAACCACCAATGCCAACGAGAGGTAAAGCACCAATTCGCTTTCTCCATTGTTTAATTTTTTCTAATCCTTGTGGTTTCCATTTCATTTTTTTTAAGATTGTCGGATAAATAGGACCAAGAGCAATATAGTCAGGATTAACAGAGAGCGCGATATCCAATTCATGTTCATCATGGGTGCTAAGACCAAATCTTATACCATTTTTACGAATTGCAAGGAGATCAGCATTGCATAGATCTTCTTGCCCAAGATGAATAAAATTGCATTTTTCATCAATGGCTATGATCCAATGATCATTAATAATTAATTGTGCCCCCCATTTATCACATATGTTTTTTGCACGCTTGATATGTTGACGGATCGTTTTAAGATCTTCATTTTTCATACGCAATTGTATGAGTTTGACACCAAGAGGAATCAAACGTTCAACCCACTCAGCAGTATCAACAATGAGGTAAAAAGGATCCAATTTCATCAAAATACCGCTTTACCAATGACGGGGGTTGAAGGGACCGCGACATTGCGTGCTTCGAGAATACCTGCTTTATACCCCATACGCCCTGCCTGAATAGCTTTGGAAAAGGCCTCAGCCATCAAAACAGGATCACCTGCTTTAGCAACTGCGGTATTAAGAAGGACCGCATCATAACCCAGTTCCATAGCAACAGCGGCATGGGATGGGCGCCCGATGCCGGCATCAATAACGAGAGTAACATCTGGAAGATAAGCACGGATAGAACGCAGTCCATCGGTATGATGAGGGCCTTTGGCTGATCCAATAGGGGCACACCAAGGCATAATGACACGGCAGCCAACATCTAAGAGTTTTTCAGCAACAATGAGATCATCGGTTGTATAGGCAAAAATTTTGAAATCTTCATTGTTTAAAATTTTTGCTGCTTCAATTAAAGAAAAGACGTTTGGCTGTAAGGTATCTGAATTACCGATAATTTCGAGTTTAATCCAAGAGGTTTTAAAGAGATCACGAGCTAAATGGGCTGTTGTTACCGCTTCTTTAACAGTATAACAACCAGCGGTATTGGGAAGTATCGTTATATCGAGCTCTTGAAGGAATTGCCAAAACTGCCCTCCTTGTTTTCCACCTGCGCTTTCTCGACGTAATGAAACGGTTACAATTTCTGTATTGGATTTATGAATAGCATCACGAAGGATGGCAGGAGAAGGATATTGCGCTGTACCTAACATAAGACGAGAGGAGAATTGTCGTCCATAAAGATTCAACATAATTAACCACCTTGCATTGGGCTTAAAATTTCCACTTTATCTCCTTCATGCAAAATAAATTGGTCACGCGCATCTACAGGAACAACTTCAGCATTAACAGCAGTTGCTAGCCAATTTCCTTCATACCCCAATTCCACAAGCAAGAGACTAAGAAAAGAGGCTTCTGTTTGAAGTGTTTCACCATTAACAAATATTTGCATGTTTTATTCCAATGCCAATTTCACCGCTCGTTTTGCCATTTCTGGAGACAAAAGAAAACCATGTCTATAAAATCCATTAATAGAGATATGGTTACCATATTTGCATACAGAAGGGAAGTTATCAGGATAAGCTGGACGAATACCAACGCCGGATTCAACAATTTCTGCTTCGGCAAAAGCAGGGTGCAATGTATAGGCCGCGTTGAGCAATTCCATCATTGATCTCACCGATATTGGACCATCAAAGTCACTTTCAATCATCGTTGCGCCAATCATGAAAAGATCATCCTGTCGTGGAACAACATAAAGTGGAAATCGTGGATGAAGAAGACGAATTGGGCGGGAAATTTTAATTTCTGTACTCCGCAAGAGTAGCATTTCACCACGCACGCCCCGTATATTTTTATCTTTTCCTAAACGTGCTATTCCTGTTGCATCAATGACCATATCAAAATTTGTTTCAGATGTTTTAACATCAACAAAACATGCGCCATTTGTTATCAGTTTTTCTTTTAAAGCGATAAGTGCTTTACGAGGATCAAGGTGGGCTTCACTTTCATAAAAAAGCCCACAGTCAAAATGTTCTGCAAGATCTGGTTCAAGATGGGCTATTTCTGCACGGTTTATGGTTCTATGATGATGTGTGCGAAGTGAGAATCGTTCAAGTTCTCCTCTATCACGCGTAGGAGCAACCACTAAAGTACCTTTTTGTGTAACAAGATCTGGAAATATTTTTCGCCACCAGTGTATAGCTTGTACACCAAGGTCTTCAACAATCTGTTCAGTATTTTCTTTTTCACAATAAGGAGCAAGCATTCCTCCAGCATACCAACTGGATGAACCTATAGGAGAGTTTAGTGGAGCCGATATAGTAACACGAGCGCCTTTTTGTTGTAATATAAAAGCAACGGTTAAACCAGCAACACCCGCACCTTTAATAAGAATATTCTTCAACTATTTACTCTCTTTTTTTGAGATGCATCGACATAAAGATCACCACTTTCTTGATATTTTTCAGCCATAGCAATCATACCTTCCCCTTTTGTTTTTTTGAGTGCTGCAGCATCACGAATATCATGGGAAATACGCATAGAACAGAATTTTGGTCCACACATGGAACAAAAATGCACCAATTTATGGGCATCTTTCGGCATTGTTTCATCATGAAAGGTACAAGCTGTTTCTGGATCAAGAGACAGATTGAATTGATCATGCCATCTAAAGTCGAATCGTGCACGTGAAAGAGCATTATCGCGCAACTGTGCTCTGGGCAAACCTTTTGCAAGATCAGCAGCATGAGCGGCGATTTTATAAGTGATGACCCCCGTTTTGACATCATTTTTATCGGGAAGTCCTAAATGTTCTTTAGGTGTTACATAACATAACATGGCAGTTCCAAACCATCCAATCATAGCAGCACCAATTGCTGATGTAATATGGTCATAACCAGGAGCAATATCAGTTGTAAGAGGTCCCAAAGTATAAAAAGGTGCTTCATGACAGAGATTGAGTTGTTGCTCCATATTTTCTTTAATTTTGTGCATTGGGACATGTCCTGGTCCTTCAATCATAACCTGTACATTTTTTTCCCAAGCAATTTTTGTCAATTCTCCTAAAGTTTTAAGTTCGGCAAATTGTGCTTCATCATTGGCATCGGCAATAGAGCCAGGGCGTAATCCATCTCCTAACGAAAGAGAGATATCATATGTTCTTGCAATATCACAAATTTCATCAAAATGTTCGTAGAGAAAGCTTTCTTTGTGATGATGGAGACACCATTTTGCCATAATAGAACCGCCTCGTGAAACAATACCTGTTACACGATCAACAGTCATAGGAATAAATGGTAATCTTAAGCCTGCATGAATGGTAAAATAATCAACCCCTTGTTCTGCTTGTTCTATGAGAGTATCGCGAAAAATATCCCATGTTAGATTTTCAGCAATACCTTGTACTTTTTCGAGTGCTTGATAAAGAGGAACAGTCCCGATAGGCACAGGAGAATTTCGAATAATCCACTCACGAATATTGTGAATATTTCTCCCTGTTGAGAGATCCATAACTGTATCTGCCCCCCAACGAATAGCCCAAACCATTTTATCAACTTCTTCTGCCATTGATGAAGTCACTGCTGAATTGCCAATATTGGCATTAATTTTAACACGAAAATTACGTCCAATAATCATTGGTTCGCATTCTGGATGATTGATATTTTGTGGAATAATGGCTCGTCCATTTGCAATTTCATTACGAACGAATTCCGCAGTATAAATTTCTGGTATTTCTCCATCTAATATATCTGAGTGCACTTTTTGTTGATCTTTTATTGCCAGTCCTTCATTTTCTCGTATAGCAACATATTCCATTTCGGCAGTAATAATACCTGCGCGTGCATACGCCATTTGTGTAATTGCTTTGCCACTTTTAGCTCGTAAAATAGGTCGTTTTTGTTCAAATGTTGGAATAGCAGAGCTATTATAGGTTAATCCATTATCTTCAGGTTTAACTAAGCGTGCAGGATAAGGTTCAGTATCAGCACGCTGAAAGAGCCAAGATGAGCCAATTGCAGGTAAACCTTTTGTAAGATCAATGACTGCATCTTTGTCGGTATAGGGACCAGAAGTATCGTAAACATTTAAAGGTTTTTCACCACTCCCATCGGTCAATGAAATTTCACGCAATGGAACACGCACATCAGAAAAAAGAGGACTCTGTTGATAAATTTTGCGTGAGGCAGGAAAGGGACTACAACTGATTGATGGAATATTTTTCGGCACAAACTTTTTCCTTCTAAACACATAGTTTAAAAACTAAGGCGTGATGTTAATGGAGATATATTTAAATGATCAATAATGTATCTTGAATGAAGAGATGCTTATAATATTTTATAGTAAGTCATCTTCAATAAAGCTTAAGAAGATTTACTTTGAAAAGATCAACGCAATATCTTTGAAATAATACCTGCACTCCCCCCACGTAAACACTTTTGCCAGAATACACATGATTGGCTTAAATACTGACATTGTCAATCACAAAGATATATTTTTAACGATTTTTCTACATGCGTTAGAAATAAAAGCAGATACTATGAAATAACCAGTGATAATATTAAAGTCTTTTATAAAGAAATGGTGAGGATAAAATTTATAGCTAAAGCCAGAGGGTATATGCTGCGCAATTCCATTAATTTTTATTCTTTTACTTTTATGTAGCTTTTTTGCTAAGCTAGTTACTCAGTTTCAGACAATAGCACCCTTTTTATAAAGTGTCATGTCGTGATGCTTTTGTTTCTGAAATCATGACAGATTATTACATATCCTTTAAATTTATGTTTATTCTACGTATTTAGAATATAAAATAAAACTTTCTTATTTTTTCATAGCTGTGTTCAATTAAGATATCATTACAAATAAGAAAATGATGAATATATTCTATTTACGATTTTACATGATCAATAATAAAAAGTTTAATAACGTCTATATTTAATAAAGATGAGTTTTATTTTTTATGAATAAAATATAAGGTATTTTTATATAAAAAATCACGACATATAGCTTATTTTATTGATAATAAAACAAATCGTATTTTATAAATTCTTATAGTTTAAATATATATATATGAAATTACAGAAAAGTTTTTTATTCGCAAAGGCAGTGTGAGTATGGTTTTTTTATATAAGGAATAAAATATATCAAATATAGCAGACGATGTAAAAATGACCTCACAAATTGTTGGTATAAAATGGAGTGAAGGCGCTTCAAATAAAACTATACCTCTTAAAAAAACACAATGTTGAAAGTTTCTGAGAAAGAAGGTAAGAAGTATGGGAATGATGGCTTAGTCTCTTATATAAAACAGTAAGATCTTCAATTTTCAGAGTTTTATTTATTATTATTGAGAGATCTTGTTATTCTTCTTCTAAGAGGAAATAATGATGGTATAGATATTGTAAGCACGGTTGAGATTTTTTCTATAAAAGCTGATGATGTAACAAAGTAAAATATTAAGAAAGCCTACTTAAATTTTTAAATCATGATTACAATGAAGTTCGATGATATGATGTATTTTGCTCTGTTGGTTTAGCCAGTACAGAATTTGTTATCAAAACAGTAAATTTTTCCTCTTATCTTTCCACAAGGAGAGAAAAAGCTAATAATTGCGAGGGCATGTTCAGAAGGATTTATTGTTCTTGCAAAAAGAATCCATATATAATAAAATATTACACGCGGGTAATCACACTAGGTGGGGGAGGAGAATGGGCGCTTACAGCTCTTTAAAGGTGAGTGGCGCGCATTTTATAGGGGGCAAAGGCTGTTTTTTTAATTCAAGTAAAAGAAATTTATATTCATCAGATCTGATGAGGGTTTGTGATATTTCTTTAATATTTAAAGTATTTCATTTCTAGTTCAATTAAGGTGTGAAAAAAATGGTCATAGTGAATATATTTCCTATGGTGCATTAAGATTGAACAGAAGCTTGTTTAAAAAATGTTGGTATTGATCGAGTAAAACAATTTCAGAAATAAATTGAATAAAATAGAGCCTTTCAAGGTATTTGCATATGAATAAAAATATAATGATGCATACAAAGAATTTGAAGTTAACTTTTAGAATTTTAAGATAAATGGAAGTCAAAAGAGAGAGATTCTTCGTTTAAAATATAGAGTATAAAATATCGACGAAATAGATTTAAGCTATTGAAAAAAATAAAAAAGAGAATGTTTAAATCAAAAACTTTCTATGCGGATGATAAGTTATTACATTCAATAACAGTTCTATGAAATCCATAGTAGGGGGAATTTTGAACAGTATTTATAAATTTTGCAATGAGATGCAAGATATTGAAAATATAACTGTATAACAACAGCACAACAACAAAACAAGATATTAAGTAACCTCAGATGAGGTGGCTATATTACACATTAGAATTGGTTGCATTAATGCTGATGTTATGAAGAAGGTCTGATGAATTTAGGTTATTAAATTGGAAGGAGGAAAGAGAGATAAAATGTGTAAATACGGATGGTGCAGTGGTTATGATGTAGCAATAAAAAGTGGCAGCGCATTCTAGTGCACAGAACGAGAAGTTGTTAGAAAAATTATGAAAATAATGGGGGATTTAAAATGTCTAATATTTACGATTGGTCGCTAAAGGCCGATGAAAATGCTTATTCAGATAGTATCATTAATTGGGCAGAAGGTCAGCCGCCTAGTTCTGTTAATGATAGTGCGCGGGCGATGATGCAGCGCGTACGAGAATATCTTGCAGATAATGGTGGATCTATTGACTCAAGCTTTATGGTAAATGCGGAAGATAAAACAACATTAATTACCTTAAAGACAGTTTCACCGATAAAGAAATACAACAATGATATCATCATACGTTTTAAAGCTCGTGGCACGAATATTGGCACGACGACAATAACTGTTAATAATATAGGAGAAAAGCTTATCTATAAAGCCACTGATGTGGGGGTTATCCCCTTAGAAGGGGGAGAACTGCAAAGAGGTGGCATTTATGAAATGGTATATAATAATGGTGTTTTAATAAAAGAGCATGAAGGGTGGTATTTATTAAATCCTACACCACCAAAAATAGAAAATTTTCCTGCTGGATTTATTGCAACATTTGCTATGCAAAGTGTGCCAAATGGTTGGCTTTTATGTGATGGTAAGTCTTATAAGTGTGAGGATTATCCGCAGTTATTCAAAGCAATAGGTGATAAATGGGGAAAAAACAGCTATGGAACTTTTAAAGTCCCTGATTTTAGAGGCATGTTTTTACGCGGCTTTGATGATGGCCGTGGTTTAGATGGTGGTAGAAAATTTGCAGATAAACAACAAGATAGCATAAAATCGCATACGCATATTGGAACCATTGAAGAATCAGGCGAGCATGCACACAATTTTGAGTATCAAGGGGTAGGATGGCCAACTGGTGATATTGGAAGACTACCGAATCATTATACTTATAATGCGACTCTGAAAGGGAGAACAGCTTCTGCTGGTGCACATACACACAAGATAACTCTTTCTCATACGGGTGAGGCAGAAACGCGCCCTGTTAATGCAACTGTTGTCTATGCTATAAAATCATGAGTATGGTCGGGTCATAAATAATCTATACACCTTGGTAATTTTGTTAACGCGGAGCAATTCCGCGTTATTTTTTATGTATGTGAAGAGGAAATCTATACTCTTTATACAATACTTGAGAGAGTTAAAAAATAATTTTAAATGATTGGGGGAAAGAGTTAATGATATAATTTTTTATAATTGATGATAACATAGGGAAAATGTGTAAAAATCATTTAAACTGTGGCGTGAAGAGATCTGGAGATATATTTTTTATAAGGTGTTTTGATAGGGGGTAAGGTGATACAATTATTCAATCTGAGGCATAAAAAAGTACAATATTTTTAGCGTTTTTTTGTACAAAAACAGCATATCCCTGTATGAGTTAATTCATCTTATAAAGATATTTCTCACCTTGTTGTCGATTTCATTTCTTTGCATTGCCATGGTGGAGGTTTTATCTGTAAATGATAGTACTCCTTTGAGTGGAATCATCGTTATGCTTGTGAAGCAGCAGAGAAACGCTATTTCTATACTCTCTCCTCATCCCTATATTACGCATTGTTTTTACGTTAAGGGGACGATAAGAAGCGTTATTGAATTTATTTTAAATATTTTATTCAATTGATGTATCAATAAACAATTTTTCTAATAGAGGAAGAAAAATAAAAATATGATTATATTTAATGTTTTTATTGACTACAAAGATAGATAAAGAATCATTATAAATCAATATAAAAAAGATAAAGCAAAAGCATATATGTTATGAGAAAAAATAACGTCGTTAAAGCAACAAATAAATCTTTTACAAATTGTCAAGAGGTACTTAATTTTTATCTAGTCCCTAGAAAATATAAATAATCCATATAATTATTATGACAAAGGTATTTGTACGTATTTCTGGATCATTTTTATTAAAGACAAGAGTGATAGAAAGAGCGAGGAAAATACATATTTATGTCGTATAAACTTTCATTATATAAAAGTATGATAGCAAAATAAAATCTCAAATATTTTTAGTACGTAAAATCTTGAAAGATTTTAAACAGATAGTTTTTTCCAAAAATATCTTTGATGTGAGCGGAAAACGTTAGATGATAGAAAGGAGCTCATCAAAAATAAAATAGAATCTTGAATATTTGCGTACTTTATTGTGCTAGGTACATTAATTTTTAGATTGAAGCTGACTGCTTTAGGATCTAAACTCATAAGAGGATGCTGTTTGAGGGAGTATAAATGGGATATCTTCTTTAGGTAATTCAGAAACGTTTAAGGAACAATGATAAACATCGCGTAGATTTTGTGTTGTCAAAACATTAGTCGCATTTCCTTCGCAATAAATCTCTCCTTCTTTTAGCAAGATCATGCTATCTGCATAATGTGCTGCGAGATTGAGATCATGAAGAACAGCGAGAACGCCGCCACCAGAATGGGAAAATTGTTTAGCGATATCCATAACGATAATTTGATGTTGAATATCAAGGCTAGCAATAGGTTCATCTAATATCATCCAACGAGGAATTCCATTATAAATGGGTTTCCAGATTTGGCAAAGAACACGAGCAAGTTGTACACGCGCTTGTTCTCCACCTGATAACTGGTGATAATATAGGTTACCATAATCAGAAAGATCAACGCGATCTAAAGCTTTCTGGATAAGATTTTGTAACTCGGTTTTGGCAATGGTGAATTGGTTTACAGAAAGGCCAAGTCTTACAACTTCATGAACTAAGAATGGAAAGACAAGTGTTGTTGATTGTGGGAGCACAGCGCGCATTTTTGCCATTTCATAAGTTTTTGTTTGGCGCACATCATAACCATTTAAGGTTATTTTTCCACTGTAAGGAATTTCCCCACTCAGTGCTTTGACAAAAGTACTTTTTCCCGATCCATTGGGACCAATAATGATGGTAAAAGAACCACTTTTAGCTTGAAGATTAATGCGATTGAGAATCTGTTTTTTTCCGCGCTGAACGCAAATATTTGTTGCTTCAATCATGAAAAGGCTGTTCCTCGTTTGCATATAAGGATCCACAGGAAGAAGGGGGCACCAAAAAGCGCTGTTACGATTCCAATTGGTAATTCCGCGGGGGCAACAATTAAACGTGCAAACGTATCAGCAAAAATAAGTAAAGATGCTCCCAAGAGAGCAGAGTAAGGAATAAGATAGCGGTGATCAGGACCAATGATCTGACGTAAAATATGAGGAACAATAATACCAATAAAACCAATACCACCACTGACAGCAACTGCACTACCACACATAAGAGCAACGAGAGGAATTGCAATATTCTTAACGCGTTGAATATGGAAACCGATATGGCCAGCAACGGCTTCTCCAAGCGCAAGAGCATTAAGTGCTCGTGATAAAAAGGGAGAGAAAAGAAGACCAATAAAAATGAAAGGAAGAACGAGCCATACTTTCCACCATGTCGCGCCTGCAAGAGAGCCAAGACTCCAAAAAGTGATATCGCGTAATTGTTGGTCATTTGCAATAAAAATCAATGTTCCAACAACTGCACCGCTTAATGCACCAAGAGCAATACCGGCAAGTAGCATAGTTGCAATAGAGGTAAAGTTATGATGCGTCGCTATTATGTAGAGAACAATCGTTGATAAAAGTCCACCAAAAAAAGCACCCATGATAACTTTGTAAGGCTCTAGAAAAGGTGCAAATGAAACAGGAAAAGCAAAACCTAAAACAATTGCTAAAACGGCACCAAGACCAGCACCTGCTGATACACCTACAATTCCAGGATCTGCAAGAGGATTACGGAAAAGTCCTTGCATCATAACACCAGAGACAGCCAAAGCTGCCCCGATCAATAATCCTAGGATAACGCGAGGAAGCCTTATATCGATAAATATAAGATAATCACGTGTTTTACTACTTACAGAAAATTCTTGCGTAAACATGATATTAAGAAAATCAAAGAAAGAAGTATTTGAAGCACCATTTAAAAGTCCGCCCAAAATACTCAAGATGAGGAACATTATTAGACCTAATAAGAGTATTGTTCTCAAATTTTTACGATTCATTTTTTTATTTTTTTTTGTTTCAGATGCATAAACCATAGATGGATTCTCTACCAATTTTATCCGTTTTAGTTTGCACCATAAAGCATATGAATAAGTTCTCTTGATGCGTCTGCAGTACGTGGACCAAATCCTAAAAGGTACATAGCATCCATTTGTTTAATAGCATGATTTTTGGCTGCAGTTGTTGCTTGGATTGCTGGTATAGCTAAAACCTTTTCAAGATTAATGGATTTCTCACCGTGTTTTATAAGTAAAATAACATCAGGATTCGCTTTCAATAACGCTTCGTTATTGAGAAGTTTATAGCCTTTATAATCAGTAATAGCATTGATCCCACCTGAAAGTTTTATGATACCATCTGCTGCTGTATCTGTTCCAGATGCCATAACGCGCCCATTTTGTACCGACAAAATAAAAAGGACACGCTTTGGTTTCGTTACTTTTGCCAAAAGAGCATCATTATCTACAAAATCACGGCTCACTTTTTGAATTAATACAGCAGCTTGTGCTTCACGATGGATGGCTTTTCCAACAAGACGAATTTTTTCTATCACACTTTCTCGAGAATAATTTTCTGGTATGATCACGATAGGAATTGATGTTTTTTTGAGAATTTCAATTGTTGAAGCAGGACCGCTTCCTTCAACGAGTAAGATACCTTCTGGAGCAAGAGATAAAACACCTTCAGGTGAAAGGGCACGCATATAACCAAGCACAGGAAGTTTGAGGGCTTCTTTTGGATAAACGCTTGTACTATCACGGGCAACAAGTTGATCTTGTGCTCCTAATGCATAAACAATTTCCGTAAGAGAGCCGCCAATAGAGACAATTCGCGCATTTTCAGAAAAATATGTGGTAGGTTCAGCGATGGCGCGTTGAGAAAAGAAGCTAAAAGAAAGCAGTATAAAAAGAAGAAAAAACCTTAGTTGTCTGCACAAAAGAAGAGTTAGCATATTTTATCTTTCTAAGCGACAACTGATTCTTGATATGGAGGAAGAGACTTCAATAAAGAACGCCAATCCTCACGCTCTTTTTGACCCTCTTTGCGCATGCCAAAGAACTGAACAATTATTTCATCATTTTTATCGAAAACTTCAAGTGAACTGACATAACCATCACTGATAGGCTTGCGAACATGCCATACACTAGCAATCCCAGATGTGAGTAAATGGAGATCAAACTTTGGATCAAGAACATTAAGCCAAGGCCCCATTTGCTTAATATTTTTTACAGTCCCACTAAAAATTTGAATACATCCCTTATTACCAACAAAACACATAATTGGTAGTTCTTGTCGTGCGACTTGGTTAAGCATCATTTCAACAGCTTCTACTTGTAATTCATCCGCAAATTCACTGCCAACATATTTTACAGCATGATGTCGATTAATCTTAAATTCGGAAATAATTTTATGAAGTTGGTGTACATCTGTCATTTTCCGCCAACGATCCCGAAATCTCTCAATGTCCAATTCTGTTATGTCACACTGGGCTGGGAGAGAAACGGGAAGAATGTTAAGAACAGGAGACTGATCTTCAAGAAGGAGCTTTTCAACAAGTTTATTCCACTCTTCCATATTTGTCATATCTTTAGAATAGATTTTTAGAATAGCAACGCCATGATGATCAAAGAATTGTAGACTTTTTGTAGGCTTTCCAAGAACAATAACATCATACTCAAAACCGAACTTCCATTGTTTTGCAAAAATACGTAAATCAATTTCACCAAGTGTTATAGGAACATGTTGGTTTTGAACAATTTTTTCAAAACACCCTGTTATTTCGTGAACGGCATGTTCATTGCGCGTTAATGCCATGACTGTTCCAAGCCGAGGAGCATTTTCTAAGAGAGTAGCAACATCAATTTGTAGCCTTTTTGCTTTTCCAATTGTACAATAGGCTGCAAGAAGTTCCGCTTCAGATATACCAATAGAAACCGCAAAATCACGGTTTCGCATCTCTTTTTTTTCTTCACGTAAACGAATAATCATTTCAGCTGTATGTGCCATGGATTTTACCTTATGTTACAGACCCAAGAACTAACTTTTAAATTTTATAATTCCTAGGCAATAGATTGAACTCTTAAAGAGTTCAATCTATCACAAAATATGCCTCTATCACCAATAGCAAAACAGTCAAAAAATGATAAAATAGAAAGAATTAAAATCGCTCTATCAAACCTTTATAGTTTTAAAGATATTGAAAATAGAAACACAAATAATTTATCCTTTTATCGATATGATTTTCTATTTACCTAATAGTTAATAGAAGCGATTAGAACTTTTGTACGAACGACACCTTAAAGTTACGACCAGGCTGACTATAATAATCCTTCGGTGTTGAACTTTTACCAGAAGGAAGACTCGACGCATTCCAATATTTTGTATTGAAAAGATTATAAACACCAGCTCTTAGAACAGGTCCCGTTTCACCGAATGGCTTCCACCACCCTGTCATATCAACGACATGATACCCTGGAATTTTTTGGTAGTCAGACCCTTCAGCGACTTTGTCACGTTTGGCTGCCAAAGTAAAGATAATATCGCTTCCCCAAATCTCTTTTGCATATCCTAATCCGATAACTGCTTTCAAAGGGGGAATTGAGTTAAGATATTCATTTTTATCAAGATCTTTTCCTTGGGAGTAAGCAAAAGCAACATTACTATGAAAACCATTTTTAAGAACTAAATGCGCTTTTGTTTCAAAACCAAAAATTTGCACGCGCGAACGATTCATGTAATGCCGACGCGCAAACCTAAATTCTTCTGATGGCCCTCTATCCTCGGTATCTATGAAATTCTTATATTGATTGATAAAGGCATTGAAAGAACCACCGAAATTTACATTTCCATACCGAAGACCAACATCATACCCATTGCTTGTCTCTGGTTGAAGATCAGGATTTCCCTTCACATAATAAGCAGAAGGTTTGATATAAGAGACGTAAAGTTCCGAAACACGTGGTGCACGAAAAGCTTGTGCCCACTGAGCATAGAGCGTTATTTGATTTCGAATATCCCATTCCATGCGTAATTTAGGAGAAAAGCGCGATCCAGTCCTTTCTGGAGGGAATCTATCAGAAATCAGCGCTTCTTCATAAGCAGATGTTTTTTGAGGAACATATTTGTACCAATCATACCGAAGTCCTGGTGTTACACGAAAACGATTATCAACCAAACCAATTTCATCTTCAAAAACAAAACCTAAATTGTAACCATTGGTGTCTGGTGAATCCGACCGATTAGCAGGAACAAAAAGGCATCCTCGAGCGTATTCTTTTACATGACAATTGTCTTTACCTAACAAATAGTGATGAAATTTAGATGAAGAAACATTAGTCGCAAACTTTAACGTGTGGTTTATAGTGCCAAAATCCATTTTTTTAAGTGCATCAGCATTGAAACCATAATTGATATTACGCAAGAAATTATCTCTTAAATAATCCCCTTTGGGGGCTGAAACACGAACGCCAGTCATAACGTAACGACTTGATTGCCTTTGCCAATAAAGTACCCCATTAAACGCATCAAGAGCTGCATCACCATTACCATTATAATTATAAGAAAGAGAAAACCGCTCACGAAGCTTATTATCCCGCTCATAAACGGAACCTGGAGCATATCTTTTAGACGAATTTAATTCATGTGTACTACTCTTATGACCAAAACGCTCTGCAGTAAAACCAAGCCGGTGATTATCACTCAAATATTGATGAATTTTAAAAAGCAAGTTATTTTTATCAAAGTTTGAAGGGTTTTTACGTGTACGTTCTTCATATCCTCCCACTGTTCCCATATTTTTGCGCTCATGACCATTTACATATGATCCTTGGAAAAGCAAAAATGTTTGGTAATTACGTACAGCAAAAGCTTGATCGATGCGCCAGCTGTTATCAACAGAGTGATAACCACCTTTTATAAGGCTTCCCCAATTCTTTCCTTCCACAATAAGGTCTTCAGGATTAAGGGTACGCAATGCAATGATTCCCCCTAAGGCGCCAGAACCATAAAGACTAGAATCTGATCCTTGAATAGTATCAAACGTAGAAAGAGCATTGAAATCAAAAGTTGTGTTTCCACCTCCACCACGGAATATATCATTAAACCATGGAAGAGAAATACCATCCATTGTCGTAAGAACACGGTTTGCATCTAAGCCACGAACAACAAAACTGTTATTTTCTGAATTATAGGATACGGAAGGATTAAGACGATTAACGTCATAAACATCACTTATTTGTTTTTCATCAATATTCTTATCGGTTTTACGATCAGTTAGAATGGTTATTGAATTTGAAGTATCCTCTATCTTTTTTCCTTTAATAAGGATTGGTTTAAGTTCAGTTACAACATTCTTCTCGCTATTTTGTGCAAAAACAAATGAAGGTATACAGACTGACAGCGCACCTAAAATCATGCAGCTTTTATGGATATTTTCTCGTCTTATTCGCATAACACATTATAACCTTTTTTTAAACATCCCCTCTCTCAGTTTAAAGTTTTACCTATAAAAATGCTTGATTTAACCCTATCATAACTTAGCAAACCAAGCAGGAATGATTTAAAAAGATAAAATCATAGTAGAGACCATATTAAACATGATAAAATCAGTCAAGAAAAAAGTTGCAATTTCAAAATAGCCTGTTTTAATGAGATGAAATACTCAATAATTGCACTTCAGAGAAAGTGCGGCGGAAGAAACTATGAGCTTTACAAATACGAGGCAGTTATCAATTCTTTGGTTTGGTGCATTTGTTGGCGCTCTTTCTTTGCATATAGCATTGGGAGCACAGTTTTATTTTCGAAATACTGGTGTGAATAATGGTATGCTCCCGTCGACGGTTATGCTAACTCTTGCCCAAGAGGCTCTATATCTTGATGTTGATATAGATTCGTCGAATCCAGATCGTGATATAGATTTATCAAGTGTCAGCACAGAACCAGAACGATTGCAGCCAGATCTTGCAGAGCAAGAGCCAGAGATATTGGAAACAGTGGAGGAAGTTCAACCGGAAGAGCTCCAGCATACTGTAGAAAAAGATGATTTTGCAGTAAAATCTCTGGAAGAATCTCTTCCTCAAAAAGTAGAAGATAAAATATTTGAAAAGAAAACGATACCAATGCCAAAAGCAGTCGTGAAACTGCCGCCTGCAAAGTCCGTGCGTTCATCTACCGCTAGACAGAGCAGCAGTACAGCTGCACTTGAAGATATATTGTTAATGGAGTGGTTAGCAAAGGTACAGTCACAATTAGAAAGGCAAAAAAATTATGTTGTAGGACAGCGTACCAGCTGGGTAAAAGGAACGGTGAAGTTAGAATTTAAGGTGCATAAGCAGGGAAATATTTTTTCTAGCCGTGTTGTCGCTTCTGCCGGAGATCCAGAACTTGATCGATTAGCTATGGCGGCACTTCAACGCGTTGGTTCTTTTCCTCCCCCTCCACCATCGAAAGTGAATAAAACTATCAGAGTATCTTTGATATTTAGCTGATTTTTTATGGGGTGGCTATTCGGATAATATATTAATTTATAATGATTGTTTATCATTTTATAACTTGAATGAAAGTTCAAAAATAGTTCTTTTCAAATCTTTTTGACATTTAAGCAATTAAAACCATTTGCTTAACTTATGACACAAGTAGGGGCATGGGGGTAAAAAACTTAAAAAAACAGTGAACATACCTCTTATGCATACTCTAAATGAAAGAGCTGTTACAACATTGGGAGTTAGGGGATGATAGGGCTATAGCTTTTATTAAGTACAGGTAATGTGTCTATCTACTAGATTTTTATATCATTTGTAAGAGGATCTTTTGAAGTTCAATGCATTGATTTATAAAGATAATTTAGTGTTATGCATATTTAATTAGAACTTTGAGTACCGTCAGATTCTCTCATTTCAAATCTGTGTATGTTGATCAATCAATATCACGCTTGCACATCATAAGCGGGATGAGTGTGGGTATAAAATTTGTATAAGAAAAGATTAAAAATGGCTCTTATGAATTGTCTTAAGTGCTAAAGGTTTCGCAACATCCACGAGCTGGCAAAGTGTGTAATGGTGCCGGCTTGCTTCTCCATAAGCATAAAGATAGTGGTGCTCAATGGATTCACCATTATATCATTTACGGGCGCTAGTGTGAAAAGGGCTTGGGTGTCTTGAGAGATGTTTCTTTAAAACAAGCTCGTGAAACTGTAACACAATGGCTTTCTGTTTTACGTGAAGGGTGTGACCCCATTACAGGATTCTTCAGCTACACCGTTATGAAATAGATTTAGAAACCTTTAAATTGCAACAAAAACATAAATAAGAAACACATACTATTTTGGCTATTTAGGATGTTCTGTTTTATGTGAAGGATGTAAGCTCATATGTAAAAATGAGAAAAACGCAAGGCAATACTTAAATCTTCATTTTTTAAAAGATCTTGTTATCGACATGTTCGAAAGTCGTAAAGCCGAATGTAAGGAGAAGGGGCAAGAAGCTATTTTTATCTTTAAGGTTTTCTAACTCAATGAGGCTGTTTTTCTGCTCCAGAAGATATACACAATAATGCGCCCCTATTGGGTATAGAAATATTGTAAGCAGAAAAAACACCCTCAAAACATGCCCTTTTAAAATATTTGAATGTTGATTAAATAAGCAACAATAAAAGGATGCGTTATTCGTTTCACTCTTTTTACATTGATAAGCTCTATAATATTATCGTTTATGTGTTGAGAAGAATTAAATTATTTATGCAACATTATGATTTATAATGATAATTCATTATTTTTTATTTGGAATGAGAGCTTCGAATAGCTTAGGATTTTCCCATTTCAACTCTATTGATACTGAATGAATTCAAATTATTTGCTTGTACGTTACAGGTGGGGTGGCGTATGGGACTATTTAAAAAGGCATAAAAATGGCTCTTAAAAAGGCTTTCAAATACTATTTGGGCAGTTAAGGCAAATTATTTTTATCGACCAGAAAGCAGGTCGGTTGTTATATCTATTTTACCAGTAAGCCTTGCTTTATAGACACCGTAATTTTCCATGACACGCATCACGTAATTACGTGTTTCTGTATAAGGGATGCGTTCAATCCAATCAATGACTTTATCGAGAGGTTGTCCTCGAGGATCGCCATAACGTTTTATCCATTCATTGACACGACGGGGGCCTGCATTATAGCCAATAAGAGTTAGTATATAGGATCCATTAAAACGTTCCAATTGTTCATTGAGAAAATGGGCACCTAATGTCACATTATAATGAGCATCACTGCTAAATTTTTTAGGAGACCATGCGATTGAGTGTTTTTTTGCCAGTTCTTTTGCTGTTGTAGGAAGTAATTGGAGTATACCTTGTGCGCCTGCTTTTGATATAGCTGTTGGATTAAATTCGCTTTCTTGGCGTGCAATGGCATAAATAAGCGATTTTTCTTCTACAGAAATATGAGCAGAAGCTGGTATAGCTCCCAGAGGATGAGAAAGTGCACCGACATTTTTTCCCTGAAAAGCGGCCATTTTTCCGATTTTGAGGCTGGTATAATAGTCACCATTTTTTTCTGCCATAACAGCCAGAAGAGCTAATTCACCGGGGCTTTCTATTTTTTTTCCGAGTTCTCTATAAAAAACTTTAGCAAAATCAGCATAGCCGGCTGCTTCAAGACGTTGAATTGCTTTGATGGCTTTGCGTGCACTAAAATGTTGTCGTTCAGCAGTTGTTGGTTTGGGAAAAGAAATTTTAAGCTTTTTTTGGTTAAGGCGTGCAGCGGCTAATTGACCATAATACGTTGCACCAAAATAAGCTGCGCGATGAAAGTACTGCTGGGCATTTTTATGTTCTCCTAGCGTTTCTGCTGTTCGTCCCATCCAGTAATATCCACGTGATGCAGCAAAAGGTAAAGAAGAGAGTTGAGGAATACGTGAAAAATGGTCCATTGCTAATTTAGGATTATGAAGAAATCTTAGTGCATACCATCCTGCATGAAACTCAGCATCGACTGCTAATGCAGATGGCATACCAGTGTGCCCAGTGTGCATTGTAACGAGCTGATAAGCGATTTTTGGTTTGTTTAAATCGAGCATTTCACGAGAAAGGGCGCGTTGTTCTTTCCACAATGAATGAGGGTTCATAAGGCGAAATGCATCTTTTGATGTTTTCATCATGAGTGCTGCGGCCGCATCATATTGCTCTGTTCGTCGAAGATGGCGTATTCGAGCAAACTGAAAAAGAGGATCTTTTTGCCATGATCTCTCTACAGCTTTTAATTTTTGTGTAGCTCTAGGATCATTTTTTTCAACGGCCACAAAAGCATTAAAAAGAGATTGAGCATGGGCTAATTTTGCAACGCGTGCTGCTGAATCAAAACGATGTGCATACAGCATAAACTGCATGCGTTTCAAATGATCAATAGGTTTTAATGCAGCGCTTGCATTTTTAAGAACAAATACTTCTTCTTTTGCACTGAGCTGTGTTTTATGCCACCATGGAGCAATAACGTGTTGAGCACGAGTGGTTTGTCCTGTTGCGATAAGTGCTTTAGCGAAGAGAGCCATCCCTTGTGCTGTTTGGGGCGGGTGATGAGAAAATTTTTGGATGATTGCGCGTGTGACGTTGGTTTCGTTAAGAAAAGCACGTTCAGCATTGCGTTGCATCGTTTCTATACCAGGCCATCCTTTTAGCATGTTGATTGCATTAAATATTTCAGAACTGGGTATATTAACTTGGTTTGACACCCCCAGCGCCCATGTCAAAATATGACGATCAAGGCTATGTTTTTCCATTGAATTACGAAGATTTATTGTTTTTGCAATATTGTTGTTTGTTAGTGCATCTAGCCCAGCTTTCAGTTGCTGAAGTGTAGCAGTATTGTGTGATGTCGTGTGTATCTGTTGAAGAGATTCTTGAGCTTCTTTTGCGGTAAAGGGAGTAGGGCGAACCAAAGGGATCGGTACTTTCCCTTGCAAAAGGGGTGTTTGCGCGTATGCACTTGAAAATAAAATTCTTATTGCCAGTATAAGTGCAGTAAAGGTTGATACGAAAAGAGAGGTGGAAAATACACGCATAGAGAAAAGACCTTGAGACCTTGCTTTTTGTAAAAACTTAAGGATTTATAGAACACAAGCATGAAAAACGCGTTAATATAGACGGCTTATTTTAAAGAAATGTTCAACATTTAAGGAGGGACATTTTCATCTTATGGGGGCTTTTTTTGAAATTCATCTTGCTTCAATGATAGAGCAAGATTATGCTCTATTTAGAATTTATAAAAGGCGATTATAAAAAAAATAAAAGCAAACATTATAGGGAGTTTATCATGCTCAAGGGAGCTATAACTGCGCTTATCACACCGTTTGATAACAAGGGCGCGATTGATGAGAAGGCGTTTTGTGATTTTGTTGAATGGCAGATCACACAAGGGATTAATGGTGTAAGCCCTGTTGGGACAACAGGTGAATCAGCAACGTTAAGTCATGAAGAACATAAGCGGATTATAGAATTGTGTGTTGAGCAGGTTGCAAAGCGTGTTCCTGTTGTTGCTGGAGCGGGATCAAATAGCACAAGCGAGGCTGTAGAGCTTGCACAATACGCGCAAAAAGCTGGTGTAGATGCAGTTTTGGTTGTCACTCCTTATTATAATAGACCAAATCAGTCTGGTTTATACAAGCATTTTTCTTCCATCGCCAAAGCTGTTTCTATTCCGATTATAATTTATAATATTCCTGGTCGTTCTATTATCGATATGGCTGTAGAAACGATGAAAGACCTTTATCAAGATTTTAACAATATCATTGGTGTTAAGGATGCAACGAGCAGAATTGAGCGCGTTAGTGAACAACGTGAAAAGTGTGGCGAGGATTTTGTACAGCTTTCCGGTGATGATTGTACAGCTTTAGGTTTTAATGCACATGGAGGTATGGGGTGTATTTCAGTTTCCTCTAATGTTGCTCCAAAGCTTTGTGCAGAGCTTCAAGCCGCTTGTTTGCGTGGTGATTATAAAACAGCACGAGAATTAAATGATCGCTTGATGCCTCTTAATCGTGCTGTGTTTATTGAACCTAGTCCAGCAGGTATTAAATATGCTGCTGCAAAATTAGGATTTTGTGGTGATACTGTACGTTCTCCTATTGTTCCATTAACAGAAAGAACAAAGAAGATTATTGATGCAGCCCTCAGTCATGCTGGTCTTTTAAAAGCATAAAATGATATTGACAAAGCCATGAATAAAAAAAAGAACGCGCCCGTACGGAAAATAATTGCTGACAATCGTAAAGCACGTTTTAATTTTGAAATTCTTGATAATCTTGAGACAGGTCTTGTCCTTCAGGGAGCGGAAGTGAAGTCTTTACGTTCCAATCATGCTAATATTGCCGAAAGTTATGCTAGTTTTGAAAATGGGGAATTATGGTTAGTAAACAGCTATATTCCTGAATATACGCAGGCTAATCGCTTTAATCATGAACCGCGACGTTTGCGTAAGTTATTAATTTCAAAACGTGAGATGGCACGTTTTTTTAATGCGACGTCTCGTGAGGGAATGACCCTTGTTCCTCTCAAACTTTATTTTAATGAAAGAGGGCGCGTTAAGTTGGAGATTGCTCTAGCACGTGGGAAAAAGCTTCATGATAAGCGCGAAACGGAGAAAAAACGTGATTGGGGACGTGAAAAAGCAAGACTTTTAAAAAGATATGGATGATGAGGTAGGATTTGGATATCCTGTATTGAGAATGTTTCTAAAACAGTTTTAGCATTGATCTAAGTATGTTTTTGCTGCTTGAAAAATTTGGTGAAACATAGCGTCTGTTAAGCGGCCAGTATTCGTATTATAACGAGAACAGTGATAGCTTGAAAAGATGCGTAATCTACCGATATTATTGATTTCGCCATGTCCAAAAGGGTGAGCTAAAACTTTTGCATTAAGGGCGCGTATCGTTGAATGGTGAGCAATGGTACCCAACGTAATAACGGCTTTAAGTTTGGGAAGATTTGTTAAAAGAGGTGAAAAGAAATAACGGCATGTATTAATTTCTGCACCAGTGGGTTTGTTTTCTGGTGGAACACAACGAACAGAGTTAACGATTGCTGCATCAATCAGTTCAAGAGTATCATCTGCTCTTTCTTCAAAGGTTCCTTGGGCAAAACCAAATTTTTTTAAAGTGGAATAAAGTAAGTGCCCAGCATAATCACCCGTAAATGGACGTCCAGTTCGATTTGCGCCGCGTAATCCAGGAGCAAGACCAACAATAAGAAGGCGTGTTGTGTCTACTCCTTTATAGGGAAAGAAGGGGCGTACTGGTGCGTTATACCAGCTTGGTTCTTTCACACGCCAGTCAGCGATAAACTGATGGAGCCTAGGACATAAATTACAATTTTTTGGTGGTTCTGGGCAAAGCGATGTTAATTGGCTATTCATGGTGTTAGGCATAAATCATTTTTCTATTCTTTTGAGTCTTTTATAGCGTATATGACGGGTCATGTTTTGATAAACAAGCTATAATGAATATAAATAAACTGTTTTATAATAACGTCTAATATAAATTTATTGCTAATTATTATGTAAAAAGAGGCAATATTTTCAGTAATTTATTCAATGAACAAGAGTATAACCCATATGATGTTCAAAGAAAAAATTTTGTCTTTAATAAATCTATTATCATAAAAAGTGTGCATAAAACTGTTGTTATTGCAAAGGATTTTTAAGAGTTGGTATTCTTTTTAAAAGGGTAAGGATTCCAGAGAGGTATTTTGTCAAGAAACCCCTTCTTTTGTTTGGTTTTAATCTATTGGAATACTTTTTAGAGCAGCTTTGGTAACGGGTATGAATACGCTGTATATTTTGTATAAAATTTCCAAGAATTTACTTAAAGTAAGTTCTTTAAGCAAAAAATATGAAAGTCTGTGTTGTTTTCCTTGTGTTTTATTTTGATTATTGTATATACTCTATACCCACTATGAAGTTTTTTAATCTTTAAGAAAGAGGCATAAATGGCCCGCGTAACGGTAGAAGATTGTATTGATAAAGTTGATAACCGCTTTGAATTGGTACTTTTAGCAGGTCATCGGGCGCGTCAGATTTCACAAGGGGCGCAGATTACGGTTGATCGTGATAATGATAAAAATCCTGTTGTTGCTTTGCGTGAAATAGCAGAAGAAACGTTGTCGCCTGCTGATTTAAAGGAAGATCTTATTCATTCTCTGCAAAAGCATGTGGAAGTAGATGAACCAGAAATGGCAAATGAATTTATTACCCATTCAAGTGAAGCCGAAAGTGTTTTTAATATATCATCGCAAGAAGAAGGCACTTCATTTGATCATATGTCAGAAGAAGAGCTTTTAGCGGGTATTGAAGGTTTGGTTGTTCCAGAAAAAAGTGACGATTATTAATTGCGGTAATTTATATTACAGGAGTAAATAGACCTTATCATTTAAGAGTAGTTATTTTTCTTGTCTTTATTGATAAGATGTTCATGTTCAATAAGGATTCGGGGTATGAAAAGATAAAGGATATGCTCGTATGATGCGTCAGTGTGAGCTTGTTGGGCGTGTTAAACGTTACAAGTCTGACGTAGATGAAGCTCTTTTAAACAGAGCCTATGATTATGCAATGAGAAAGCATGCACATCAAAAGCGTGCTTCGGGTGATCTTTATTTTTCTCATCCTTTGGAAGTTGCTGCTATTTTAACGGATATGCGGTTGGATGAGGCAACGATTGCTGTTGCTCTTTTGCACGATACAATTGAAGATACAAGCGCTACACGAGCAGAAATTGATCAGCTTTTTGGTTCTGAAATTGGGAAGTTGGTTGAAGGGCTTACGAAGCTTAATAAGCTTGATCTTGTATCAAAGAAAGCTGTACAGGCAGAAAATCTTCGTAAACTTCTTATTGCTATTTCTGATGATGTTCGTGTTCTTTTAGTCAAACTTGCTGACCGTCTTCATAATATGCGTACCCTTGGTGTTATGCGTGATGATAAGCGTCGACGAATTGCTGAAGAGACGATGGATATTTATGCGCCACTTGCGGGTCGTATGGGTATGCAAGATATGCGCGAGGAATTAGAGGATCTTTCTTTCTTTTATTTAAATCCAGAAGGTCATCGTACGATTACCCATCGACTTTCTGAGTTATTGAAACACAATCGTGATTTGCTTTCCACAATTGAAAATGAATTGACAAAACTTTTTTTGGAAAATGGCATTAAAGCAGATGTTAAAAGCCGTCAGAAAAAATCTTATTCAGTTTTTCGCAAAATGGAAAGTAAAGCACTCTCTTTTGAACAGTTATCAGATATTTTTGGATTTCGTGTAATTGTTGAAACAGTCAATGATTGTTATCGTGCTCTTGGTGTCATTCACACGACATGGCCGATGGTTCCTGGTCGTTTTAAAGATTATATCTCTATACCAAAACAAAATGATTATCGTTCTATTCATACAACAATTGTAGGACCTTCGAGACAACGCGTTGAATTGCAAATTAGAACGGCTGCTATGGATGAAGTTGCTGAATATGGGGTTGCTGCTCATTCCATATATAAAGAGCATGGTTCTAATTATTCGACTTCAAAGTTATCAAGCGAAACGAATGCCTATGCATGGTTGCGTCAAACGATACAATCTTTGTCTGATGGAGATAATCCGGAAGAGTTTTTAGAACATACAAAACTGGAGCTTTTTCAAGATCAAGTTTTTTGTTTTACGCCAAAAGGTCGATTAATTGCTTTTCCTAAGGGAGCTACGCCTATAGATTTTGCTTATGCTGTCCATACAGATATTGGTGATTCTTGTGTGGGCGTGAAAATCAATGGTCGTATTATGCCTTTAATGACCAAATTAAAAAATGGTGATGAGGTTGATATTATCCGTTCACATGCTCAAATTCCACCAGCTGCATGGGAATTCCTTGTTGTTACAGGTAAAGCGCGTTCAGCTATTCGACGAGCAAGTCGTGCAGCGGTACGTAAGCAATATTCGGGTCTAGGATATCGTATTCTTGAGCGTTCATTTGAATATATGGGAAAGCAATTTTCAAAAGACCTTTTGAAGAAAGTTTTGCCACGTTTAGCACGTAAAGATGTCGAGGATGTATTGGCTGCTGTTGGGCGTGGAGAGCTGTTTTCTGCTGATGTGATTAAAGCGGTTTATCCTGATTATCAAGATCACCGTGTAGTACAAAAGCCCTCTTTTAAGCCTGGGGAAGAGGGGTGGTTTAATATTGAAAATGCTCAAGGGATGATTTTTAAAGTCCCAGAAAATGAAAAGGATGAAATGATTGAGAATCATCAATCTAAAGCATTACCTATTCGAGGAACCCGTGGAGATATACCCGTACGCTTTTCACCTGAAGGAGCAGTGCCTGGAGATCGGATTGTTGGTATTATGCAGCCAGGGGCTGGGATCATTATTTATCCGATACAGTCTTCGGCTTTGATGGCATATGATGATCAGCCAGAACGGTGGATTGATGTCCGCTGGGATATTGATGCCCAAATGAATGAACGTTTTCCTGCACGGATGAATATTTTGGTTGTAAATAGTCCTGGTTCTTTGGCTGAAATTACGCAAATAATTTCTGCTAACGATGCCAATATCCAGAATTTATCTTGTATCCGTACAGCACCAGATTTTACGGAAATTATGATTGATTTGGAAGTTTGGGATTTAAAACATTTGAATCGTATTTTTTCTCAGTTAAAAAAGGCAGGTTCAGTAAGTACAGTACGGCGGGTTCATGGATAAAAAGAAAGATTTTACAATGAATACACAAGATGTCATTGATATTTTTAAACAAGCAGATGCTATTCTAGAGGGGCATTTTATTTTAACATCGGGGCGCCATAGTGCGACTTATATGCAAAAGGCGAAAGTATTTATGCATGCTAATTTGACGGAAAAGTTATGTCGTGGATTGGCTGAAAAAATCAAAAATTCTATCGAGGGAAAAATTGATTATGTGGTTGGTCCTGCAATTGGCGGCCTTATTCCTTCGTATGAGACTTCACGTCACCTTGGGGTTCCTTCTCTTTGGGTAGAGCGTGTAAATGGCGTCTTTGAATTGCGTCGTTTTGAAATCAAGAAGGGCGCACGGGTTGTTATTGTCGAAGATATTGTGACAACGGGTCTTTCCATTCGTGAGACTGTTGAAGCGCTCGTTACAGCAGGAGCAGAGGTACTGGCAAGTGCATGTATTCTTGATCGTTCTGTCGGGAAGGTCAATGTTGGAGTTCCATTGATTGCGCTTGCTAAATACGAGATAGCCTCTTATGCTAGTGATGAACTTCCTGCAGCCCTTTCTGTTCTTCCAGCAATTAAACCAGGCAGTCGAAATATTTAATTGTCGTGCTATTTTTTTTGTGCAAAAGATTAAAAAGATTAATTTGGATGATATAAATTATTTTATCATCAAAAGATGTATATTGAGAGTCATATGCTTTTTCGTCGTCGAGAACCAATAGATTTTGTAACGCGTATTCGACTTTGGTTATGGCCGCGTCGTTCATTTTCTCGCTCGTTATGCTACATACATAAACGTATTTTGCGTATATCAGCAACACCGCATGAAGTTGCATTAGGGGTTGCTGTTGGCATTTTTTTAGCGTGTTCCCCTTTCTTTGGGCTGCATATTATTTTGGCAATATTTTTTTCTTGGATTTTGCGTGCAAACTTTGCTGCCGCAATCATTGGGACGATTTTTTCTAATCCACTTACATTTTTATTAATTGTCATGGCTGATTATAAAGTAGGCTATTTTTGTTTATCGTTTTTTAGCGATGTCAAAGAGATTTCTCTTTCTCAAATACGTGCTCTGTTTAATGGTTTGACATTATCAAATCTCTCTCTCCTTTTTAAAGGCGCATGGGACACAATTATGAGTCCTATGATTTTAGGGGGAACTCTTTTAGGTATTGTTTTTGGTGGTTTATCTTATATAGGTGTTTACAGAGCAACGGTTCGTTTTAAACAAAAACGATATCAGAAGATTATAAAAAAAAAAGGCGTTTAAAGAAGCGTTCATCGTAGGACAGATCGGGTAATATCTTATGATTATTGGTCTTGGAAATGATCTTGTTGATATACGACGTATTGAGAGGATGTTGGTTCGTTATGGTGAGCGTTTTATCCAACGTATTTTTACGGATATTGAAAGGACTAGATCCGAAAATCTTAAAAAAAGGTCTTCTTCTTATGCAAAAAGATTTGCTGCGAAAGAAGCATGTGCTAAAGCCTTAGGAACGGGAATCGCTTATGGTATCAATTGGAAAGACATGGGGGTAGTTAATTTGCCGTCTGGAAAACCAACAATGCAATTAACAAGTTGTGCGCAAGTGCAACTTCAAAAGTTATTACCTCCTCATCATGATGCAGTTATTCATCTCAGCATAACAGATGATTTTCCTTGGGCGCAGGCATTTGTTATTATCGAAGCACTTCCACGTGGATAGATAGCGTGAGAGATTGTGCTTTTGTTATTTGAATATTATGATAAAAAAAGTTATATCTGAGATGAGAAGGCAGTTGGTGATGATCCAAAAAGATAAAGTGCATAAAAAAGAAAAAAAAGGTGGAATTCTTGAATTTATCTCTGTTTTAATACAGGCTTTGCTTTTAGCCGCGTTTATTAGAGCAATTTTTTTTCAGCCTTTTAGTATTCCTTCCGGTTCAATGCGTCCTACTTTGCTTGTGGGGGATTATCTGTTTGTTTCTAAGTATGCATATGGGTATTCTCGTTTTTCCCTCCCCTTTTCTCCTCCTATTTTTTCCGGACGTATTTGGGCATCTCAACCTCAACGTGGAGATGTCGTCGTTTTTCGCTTACCAAGTAATCCGAAGATTGATTATATAAAGCGCGTTGTTGGACTACCAGGTGATCGTATACAAGTTCGTCAAAGTGTTCTTTATATTAATGATGAGGCTGTTTCGCGTCACTTTATGGGAGAGATTGATAATTCTGATATAACAGAAGTGAACTATCCTGTTAAGGTTTATCGCGAGACAATGCCTAACGGTGTTAGCTATGATACACTTGATTTAGCTTTCATCCCCAAAGTTGACGATACAGAAGTCTTTGAAGTTCCTCAAGGACATTATTTTATGATGGGAGATAACCGCGACAATTCAGATGATAGTCGTTTGGATGTAGGCTATGTTCCAGAAGAAAATCTTATTGGTCGCGCGAGCGTGATTTTCTTTTCTATCAGTAATGGTTCAAGTGGTTGGCAGATTTGGCGTTGGCCATTTGATGTGCGTTGGAAGCGTTTGTTTTCTTTCATAAATACGGTTCATGATTTGCCGCTTATCAAGCAAGGAAACAACGATGAAACGTCTAATGATTGATCAGCTTGTCAAGCTGACGGGACATCGTTTTAAAGATGAAGAGAGATTAAAAAGGGCATTAACACACTCGAGTGTACAAGATTCGGAACAGGGGAATTATGAACGGCTAGAATTCCTAGGGGATCGGGTTTTAGGGCTTTTGATTGCAGAAATGCTGTATCAACTTTTTCCTCAGGCAAGTGAAGGTGAATTATCAGTCCGTTTGAATCATTTGGTCAATGCACAGACATGTGCTGATATTGCGCGCGAAATGAAGCTTCCTGATATGATCCACGTTGGTTTTGAGATGAGAAATTTCGAAGGGCGTCGTCTCATCAATATGCATGCAGATGTCGTGGAAGCTTTAATTGCTGTGATATATCTCGATGGAGGATTAGAAAGCGTTCGTCCTTTTATTCAAAGATATTGGCAAAGTCGGGCAAAAAAAATGGATGCTGGTCGACGTGATGCCAAGACAGAATTACAGGAATGGGCGCATATCCAAGGTAATGCACAACCACATTATCAGGTTATAAAACGTTCAGGTCCAGATCACGATCCTGTTTTTATGGTAGAGGTAAGTATTTCTGGGTTTGCTTCAGAGATTGGGCAGGGAAGTTCCAAAAGATATGCCGAAAGAATGGCAGCTGAAAAAATTTTGCGACGAGAGGGTGTCTGGAAAACAGTAGGAAAAAATGATCATGAGTGACGTTATGAAAATGCGTTCTGGATTTGTTGTACTTATTGGGATGCCTAATGCCGGTAAATCGACATTGGTTAATCAATTGGTTGGAACAAAGGTTTCAATTGTAACGCATAAGGTCCAAACAACACGCACTTTGATCCGCGGTATTATCCTTCATGACGATGTGCAAATTGTATTGGTCGATACACCAGGCGTTTTTCGTCCCAATAAGCGGTTAGAGCGGGCTATGGTATCTGCTGCTTGGGGAGGCGCTAAAAGCGCCGATGTCCTGCTCGTTTTAATTGATGCTCAAAGTGGCATTTCGGATGAAGTTTATAGGATGTTAGATATTGTAAAAAATATGAAACAGGAAAAAATTCTTGTTCTTAATAAGATTGATACAGTTGTTAAATCGTCTCTTTTAGCGTTAACCGCTAAAATAAATGAACGTGTGAAGTTTGCACAAACATTTATGATTTCTGCTCTAAACGGTTCTGGCTGCAAGGATTTACTTCATGCGTTGAGTAACATGATGCAGGAGGGGCCATGGTATTATCCGGAAGATCAGGTTTCAGATATGCCCATGCGTCATCTTGCTGCTGAAATTACGCGTGAAAAACTTTTTCTTCGTCTTCATGATGAACTTCCTTATTCTTCAACTGTTGAAACAGAAAGCTGGGAAGAGCGTTCAGATGGTTCTGTTAAAATTAATCAAGTTATTTATATCGAGCGTGAGAGTCAGAAAAAAATTGTTTTAGGAGCAAAAGGCGATACAATTAAAGCGATTGGTCAAGCCGCTCGTAAGGAACTCATGGAAATTATGGATCAAAAAGTTCATCTTTTTCTTTTTGTGAAAGTGCGTGATAATTGGGACGCCGATCCAGAGCGTTATCACGAAATGGGATTGGATTTTTTAAAATAAGATTTTTAAAAATAATTTAATTAAAATGAAGTGGAAAGAGCAAGGCGTTATTCTTGGTACACGCCAATATGGTGAGACAAGTGTTATTCTTGAAATTATGACACGTGAACGTGGTCGTTATATGGGAGTGGTAAAAGGGGGACGTTCGCGTCGTATGGCCGCTCTTCTTCAACCTGGAAATTTTGTTGAGGCTGAATGGTGGGCGCGTTTAGAAGAACATTTGGGGATTTTTCGGCTTGAAGCTCTTGATTTGCATGCAGCTCGATTAATTTGTTTACCAGAAGCGCTTTATGCTTTGCAATTGATAGCTTTTCATTTACGGCTTCTTCCCGAGCGTGATCCCCATCCCATTTTATATGATATTTTACACATTTTTATGCAGAACTTTGATGAACCATTTATCAATGCGGAATTGCTGGTACGTTTTGAAATGCGGCTTCTTGAAGAACTTGGTTTTGGTCTTGATTTATCTTGTTGTGCTGCAACAGGTCGTCAGGAAAGGCTTTATTATGTATCGCCAAAGTCTGGACGGGCTGTTTGTGAAGAAGCAGGGGAACCTTGGAAAAAAAAGCTCCTCATTCTCCCACAGTTTCTTGTGCAAAGAGCAACCCGTCCTGCTGATTTTAGTGACATAATCAATGGTTTTATACTAACTGGATTTTTTCTTATGCGTCATGTTTGGGAGCCACGAGATATAAAGCAGCCATCAGTACGCATGAATTTGATACAATTGTTTAAGCGCCGATTTGGTATGTAAGCGTTAATTTGTTGATCTGATAATAATTGAATAGAATGGGAAAATGAAAATTTTAAAGACAATTGCTGAGGTTCGCCGATATACTTCAGAGAAGCGGCGTTTAGGTCTTTCGATTGGTTTTGTTCCAACAATGGGGGCACTCCATGAGGGGCATCTTGCATTAGTACAGTGTGCAAGGGCAAAGTGTGACTGCGTATTGGTGTCTATTTTTGTTAATCCAAAGCAATTTGGACCGCATGAAGATTTTGTGCAATATCCAAGAGACTTGAGGAGCGATTGTGCTTTATTAAAAACGGTAGGTGTTGAATGTGTTTTTGCTCCTTCTGTAGAAGAAATGTGGCCACTGGGAAATGAGACAATTGTGAAGGTGGAAAAATTATCACGTATTTTGATAGGAAAATTACGTCCAGGGCACTTTTGTGGTGTAACGAGTGTTGTTGCTAAGCTTTTTAATATTGTTCAGCCCGATAAGGCTTTTTTTGGAGAAAAGGATTTCCAACAAATTTTAATTATTCGGCGTATGGTTGAAGATTTGGCTTTTCCTGTTGAGATTGTTGGAGTTCCTATTTTACGTGAAGCAGATGGTGTTGCGCACTCTTCACGCAATCAGTTTTTAACATTAGAAGATCGTAAAGCTGCCAAAATTATTCCTGAAAGTGGGAAAGCAGCTGAAAAGCTTTACCATGAAGGTGAACGGTCAGTTGATAAGTTATGCAAAACCGTTCGTGATATTTTACAACAAGAAACGCGTGCAATCATTGAAGCAATAGATTTACGGGATATGGAAACTTTACGTGTGATCAAAGGAACATTGAATAAACCGGCGGTTTTACTCCTTACTGTCCGCTTTGGTGAGGTAAGACTTATTGATCAATATATATTGCAAGAGAAGGGTGAAAAATGAGTGTACATAAAACTGTCAAGCGTATAACGTCTTCCGAAATACGCTCAAGAAAGGGACAACAGCCGATTGTTTCTTTAACAGCTTATCAAGCTTATACTGCACGGATTGCTGATCCATATTGCGATATCCTTTTGGTTGGTGATAGTGTTGGCATGGTTGTATATGGGTTTGAGACAACGCTTCCTGTTAATTTAGATATGATGATTGCACACGGGAAAGCCGTGGTGCGTGGGTCTCAAAAAGCTCTTGTTGTTATTGATATGCCTTTTGGATCTTATGAGGAAAGTCCAGAGCAAGCTTTTTTAAATGCATCGCGCATTCTTGCACAAACGGGGTGTGGTGCAGTTAAGCTTGAAGGTGGCGTTTATATAGCCGAAACAATAGATTTTTTGTGTAAACGTGGCATTCCAGTGATGGGGCATATCGGTCTTACACCCCAAGCAATGAATCGTTTTGGTGGTTTTAAAACACAAGGACGCAAGGAGAATGATTGGCAAAGTATTGAAGCAGATGGAGCAGCGATTGAAGAGGCAGGTGCTTTTGCTGTTGTTTTAGAAGCAATGGTTGAACCTTTAGCGGTGAAACTGACAGATAAGCTTTCTATCCCTACGATCGGTATAGGGGCGTCCAATCAATGTGATGGGCAAGTATTAGTTATGGAAGATATGTTAGGTTATGGTGCCCATGTGCCAAAATTTGTTCGTCGTTATGGAAATCTTGAACAAGCCATGGAAATTGCAATCAAGAATTATGCAGAGGATGTTACCTCCCGTGCTTTTCCAGCGGATAATGAGGTTTATAAACTAAAATAAATTTCAGTTTAAGATCAGCAGTTTGAAAAGAGAACATTTGTTGTTTTGATAATGAATGTGCATTATTTCACGTATTTTATATGCAATTTGAGCTGTGATTTTTTCCATTTCTTTAATGGAGTCACGCCTCTCGTGCAAAATAGAACGCCATTGGGTCGCTAATTCACGTGCTTTTTTAAAGAAAGCTTTCTTAAGGCACCCAATCCCATTTTGCGACGGCGTTCGTGAATGCTATAACGGTAAGTCCCCTATGAAGTGTATAAAATTTATAGAGACTCCCGTCTTTACGCTTCATAAGAGAGCAAGCCGGTATCATCACACACTTTGCCAATTTTCAATGTTGCGACAGCGCTTAGCACTTGAGATGGTTCATAAGAGGCATTTTAATTTTTTCTTTATAAACAGATTTGAAATGAGTGAAGCTTACGATATTAGGAGTTCTCATTCAAAATGAAAAAACAATGAATTATTATTATAAGTCAGTGTGATGAGTCTGTAATGACAAGGAATCAACAATGCGAAGGGGCTATAATCTTTGGACATCCAAGTCATTAAAGCGCGTTAAAAATGCGTTTTCAATGTGTTGGGTAGAATAGGGGGATAAATTAAGATCATCGGGTAAAATATTATTGGGAGAGCCAAAATAGCGAAGGGCTTCTTCTGTATTAAATCCGGCAAGCGTAATCGCTTCATAATATGCAGCGATACGATCGGCTTGTTTAATTTTTTTTAAAAGTTTTTGAGAAAGATCAACGGGAAGAGAAAAACGCATGTGGATAGCATCTTGGATGCGCTTTTCAACGCGTTCATATTGTTTTCCTATGACAGCTTTAAAAGGGGAAATCATATCACCGATGACATATTCCGGTGCATCATGAAGAAGAGCATAAAGACATTCGTTGCTCTGCGATTGTGGGAAAAGTTTTTGAAATATTTGTTCAACCAAAATTGAATGTTGTGCAACAGAATAAGCATGTTCTCCTCGTGTTTGACCGTTCCAACGTGCTACGCGAGCAAGTCCATGGGCAATATCTTCAATTTCAACATCAAAAGGAGAAGGGTTGAGAAGATCAAGTCGCCTTCCAGAGAGCATTCTTTGCCAAGCACGTGCTTCTCCATTTTTTAATAATTCAGCTTTAGCCATGAGTGTTTTCTATAGTATTTTCAGGAAAGGTAAAATTCATATTTTCAGCAATGCTTATAGTGACAGGAATGTTTTTTACAGTAAAGGGGATGTTATGATCCACAGCATCTTTGACGTGGTCAATACGCATTAAAGCAAGAGCCTCATTTTCTACACATGTTCCCAAGTAGCCAAGCACTTTTGTTCCTGCTTCAATACTAGATTGAGGGGTTAATTTACACTGGCCTTTTACAATAAAAATACGGCGACGTGCTGCTCGGCGGTGGTGCATTCGTGAAACAACTTCTTGTCCAATATAACACCCTTTGTTGAATGCAAGTCCATTGATTTGATCGTAATTAATATCATGAGGAAAGACTTTACCAACTTCATAATCTTGACCACTTTCCGCAATTGCATAACGGATACGCAATTGATTCCACAGGTTATGATATTCTGAAGCCAAAAAAGATGTTTTGCCATAGATTCGTATTATTTTTTCTTTTTCTGGGAATCGTTTATCAACAAAACCTGAATCAAAATTTAAAGTATCTGATTCATTTTTCCAAGAAACTGTAACAAGTTCTTGGAATGGTTGTGTAATTTCTATTTTTTTACGCAGTTTATAAAGCAACAGACGCTTGTGGAATATATCAGCTAAAGGCATGATAATATCAATCAGATAACCATCTTCTTTTTTGCCAATAAGAAAATCAGCAAGAACCTTTCCTTGAGGGGATAAGAGAGCTCCAGGGAAAATTTCTTGCGGGCTGATTTTTTTTACATCTGTCGTGATCAGGGATTGCAGAAAATCTGTTGCTTCTTCGCCTGTAATTTGAATAATTGCGCGATTTTTTAAGCAAATGGCATTTTGTTTTTCAATCATGGTTCTTGCCTTTCTGCTCAAAGTTACATAATCGATAAGAGAGGAATATGTAAGGAGCGTGACTATGTTTAAAACATTTGATACAATTTTTAAAGGTGCAACACTTGTAAATCATGATGGAAGAAGCAAGCGTGATATTGGTGTTACAAATGGCCGTATTGCTGAAATTGGCGACCTTACATGTGCATCGGCAGGTGAGGTGATTGATTGTACGGGGCTTCATATTTTACCAGGAATTATTGATAGCCAAGTGCATTTTCGTGAGCCAGGAAATGAATATAAGGAGGATTTGGAAAGTGGCTCGTATTCTGCTGTGTTAGGGGGGGTTACGGCAGTTTTTGAAATGCCTAATACCGATCCATTGACAACATCAGAAGAAACATTAAGCGATAAGGTTCAACGCGCATTTCATCGAATGCATTGTGATTTTGCATTTTGGGTTGGAGGAACGCGTGAAAATGCTCATGAACTATCTGAATTAGAAAGACTTCCTGGTGCGGCTGGAATTAAAGTCTTTATGGGATCCTCTACCGGTGATCTTTTGGTTGATGATGATGAAAGTGTACGCCTTATTTTGAAAAATACACGCCGTCGTGCGGCTTTTCATTCTGAAGATGAAGCGAGGCTCAAAGAGCGTAAAGTATTGCGTATTGAAGGGGATGCATCATCACATCCGATTTGGCGTGATGAAGTTGCGGCATTAAAATGTACGCAGCGTTTGGTAAAAATTGCGCATGAGACGAAGGCTCGGATTCATGTGTTACATCTTTCGACAGAAGAAGAAATTGATTTTCTAAAAAAACATAAGGATGTTGCAACAATTGAAGTGACACAACACCATTTGACGCTCACGGCTGATGATTATAAGAAGTTTGGTACATTAATTCAGATGAATCCGCCTATTCGTGAGTCGCGCCACCGTGAAGCTCTTTGGTACGGTGTTCAACAGGGGATTATTGATGTTTTAGGCTCAGATCATGCGCCTCATACTTGGGAAGAAAAGCTTCAACCTTATCCTTCTTCACCTTCAGGAATGACAGGCGTGCAAACAACAGCAGCAATTATGTTGACACATGTGAATGCAGGAAAGATATCTCTTGAGCGTTTTGTTGATCTCACGTCACATGGCCCTAGTCGTATTTTTGGTATAAGCTGTAAAGGACGCCTTGCTGTCGGATACGATGCTGATTTAACCATTGTAGATCTTAAGCGAGAAGAAATTATTACGAATGGCTTAATTGGTTCGCGCGCCGGTTGGACACCTTATGATGGTAAAAAGGTTAAAGGTTGGCCTGTTGGGACCATTATCCGTGGTATGCGTGTGATGTGGGAAGGTGAAATTGTTACTTCTTCACAAGGAGAGCCTGTTAAATTTATAGAAACTTTAGTGTAAACAAATTAAAATTATAAGCATGCCGTAAAATACCATCTTTTAGAGCCGTGATATAAGGCATGCTAGCTCTCTTGGCACATAAGTATTTTTTTTAATGCGCGGTGAATATTCTTAGGCTTGTTTGTCAAGCCTTTAGTACTTTTAGTTTAAGTAATAACATGGGTGAGAAGCCAAGAAGAATCTGTTCAACAAGAACCCAACCTATTGATAAACAAGCTCTGAGGGTAGGCAGGAAGCCAAAGAGCGATTTTGTTCAGGGGAAAGACGCTCACAAGAATAAAAACGTGTCGAGGAATTATTTTTCAAAAATTTCTCTATTTTCAGAGTAGGTTTACAGCTCCCCTCATTTGTGAGAGAACATGGTTGATATTGCTGAAATTGAAGAAGATATTTTTTGTATAGATTAATTATTTATAATGCATGAGGAGTTTTTCGGATAAAGTTCTTCCTTCCTCAATGTATCTTTGATTGGCTTCAATTGCTGCTTGTGTACAATGATGATAATTTTCTGAGAAAGCACGGTATGCTTCATTAAACGCTTCATAAAAATAAGCGCGTCTTTGTGGGATAGGGTTTTCTGCTTCAATCAATGCGTTCATGTAGTCATACCATTGGTTTGTTGGAGTCTCGCAAAGATTTTGAAGAAAATGCAGTGATCCCAAAATTTCCGCTAGTCGGAGTAATTTTTTCTCATAAGGTGGAGATTGTTGCGCAAAGGTTGGCATTGAACTTACAATGAATATTAAAATAAGGATGTTTATCAATCTATTACGCATTATTGTTATTGTTTTCCTTGAATAAAACTCTGTACAAATAAAATAATTGTGTCATGAAGACGATGTCAAAAAATAGGGATAATTATTACATTATTCTCAATTATTGCTTATAAAATATAGGGCGTAAGAGGCAGTAAGGAAACCATAATGGAATATTGAAAATACTGACGAAGCTTTGTGTGGTTAAAAATTTAAGATTTTCTTCCTGCAAGCTATCTATTTTTCACATAGATTTATATTGTATTGCCTATAGATTTTTTAAAAGTTCGTTTTCTTCAAGGAGGGAAAAATCTCTATCTACAGAATGCTTTTATCCATCAAATAAAATAGATTGTTTTTATGATAAATGATGGATACAGCCGTGAATACAATGGGAAAATGGTAAGAAGAATTTACTATAAGATAAAAGTTTTTAGCCTAAACCGCATAATACGATAATTTGAGATAAGATACATCTAAAAGGAGCGGTGCATAATATCGTCCATGGAGTCAATAATGAAAGAGTTGCGATTTTATAATACGCTGACACGTAAAAAAGAAAATTTTACGCCAATAGATGCGACAAGAGTACGTCTTTATGTTTGTGGACCGACAGTTTATGATTATGCACATATAGGAAATGCACGCCCTGTCATTGTTTTTGATATTTTATTTCGTTTATTGCGTCATGTTTATGGTAATGAGCATGTTCTATATGCACGTAATATTACAGATGTTGATGATAAAATTAATGCACGAGCAGCTTGCGAATATCCAAACTTGTCATTGAATGATGCTATTCGTCAATTAACAGAACGTACATATTTCCAGTTTCAACAAGATACCATAGCACTTGGTTGTCTATTGCCAACCAGTCAGCCGCGCGCAACCGAGCATTTAGAGGAGATGCGCTCTTTAATTGAAAGGTTGCTTGAAAAGGGGCACGCTTATAAAGCGGAAAATCATATATTATTTTCTGTAAGTAGTATAAAAAATCCTCCCCATTATGGGGCATTTGCAAATCGTTCTTTAGATGAAATGAGGGCGGGGGCACGTATTGATGTTGCTGCTTATAAAAGGGAGGAGATGGATTTTGTTTTATGGAAGCCTTCTGAGGAAGGAGAACCAGGTTGGAAATCACCGGGCGGAATTCCTGTTTTAGGTCGTCCAGGTTGGCATATTGAATGTTCTGCAATGTCAATGGCAAAGTTATTAGCGCCCTATGGTGGTGGTTTAACTTGTGATGATCCGACCGCCAATATTTTTGATATCCATGGTGGTGGACTTGACTTAATTTTTCCTCATCATGAAAATGAGATTGCACAAAGTTGTTCAGCTTTTGGGACGGAGCGAATGGCTAATTTTTGGATGCATAACGGCTTTTTACAAGTTGAAGGTAAAAAGATGTCGAAAAGCTTTGGTAATTTCATAACTATTCGTTCTGTTTTAGAGAATAATTTTTTGGAGTTTAATGGTATTTTATCCGATGAAATGAAGCAAAATTGGGCTGGTTTGTCTGCGCGTTTTTCGATGTTGCAAACGCATTATCGTGAACCATTAAATTGGACAGCGCAGCGTTTAATACAATCGAGCAGCGAACTGTATCGTTGGTATGAATTGCTTCGCAGCAAAAAGAGTGAGATGAAAAACAATGAAGTAGTTGATGATACTTTGATAGATGCACTTAGTGATGATCTTAATACTCCAAAAGCACTGACTCTTTTGCGAAAATTTTATAAAGAAGGAGATGCTTTGGCTCTTGTTAATGGGATGAATTTATTAGGACTGTTACGAAAAGAATGGATTAAAGAAATAGACTGCCCATTATTTACAAGAAAAACTTTTCTTGATTCAAAATTTATTGATCAGCGCATTGCCGAAAGACTACAGCTTATCCATAATAAAGAGTGGGAAGCTGCGGATATAATTCGTGATGAGCTTGCAGCTGAGGGGGTTCTTTTAAAAGATAGTAAGGATCCGCAAAGTGGTAAGCGCATAACCGTGTGGGAAATAAAGCGACACTAATGTCTCTATTCCAGCAGCTCTCATAAAAAAGGAGAATATGATGGAATTTTTATATCATTATGGGTATGTCGCACTAAAATTAGTTGTAGGCCTTATCGCTTTCCTCTTGATTTTAAGAACCACAGGTCGTGGTAGTCTTAGTCAAATGACGCCAGTTGATTTGGTAAGTAATTTTGTGATGGGAAGTATCATTGGAGGCGTTATTTATAGTCCGGATGTTAGCAGTATTCAATTGTTGATCGTCTTATTTATTTGGCAGACGTTAGTTACCACTCTTAATTTTCTGATGCGCTATTCAGTTTTTTTTCGTCGTCTCATTGCAGGACGACATATTGCATTGGTTTTAGACGGAGTATTTCAAGTGGATAAGATTAAAAACTTAGGTATCAGTGTGAATGATCTGATTACAATGTTGCGTATTAAAGGCTGTAGTTTACACGAAGCTGCTTTCGTTCGTTTAGAAACCAATGGCGATTGTTCCGTTATTAAAAAGGAAGAAGGAAAGAAGTCTATCATTTTAATACAAAATGGCGAAATTCTTGATAAGGGGCTGAAAGAGATTGGTAAAACAAAAAAGTGGCTTCATGCAGAACTGAAAAAAAAGCATGTAAAAGTTGAAAATTTATTTGCAGCAGAGTGGTATGAGAATACAGACCCAAATAATAAATTATATAGTGGATTATTTCTTGTTCCTCTTTCAAAAACAGTCTAACTTCAAACAACGAGTAGGTATAGCTTATTGGAAGCATAATGAAGAGATGAACCTATAAACAACCACAGGGGGGTGTTTTGCCTTTTTCGTGTGGATGATAGAGAAGTAAGGGCTTTATGAAACGTAATGAAATAACAAAAACTGTATCATCGGATACGGGGAAAACTCTGCGTACACTTTACAATTTATGGCCTTATATGTGGCCAGTAGATCGGCGTGATCTAAAAATGCGTGTGCTATGGGCAATATTTTATCTTGTTTTAGCCAAGTTCGTTCTCATATCTGTACCGTATTTCTTTAAATATTCTACGAATGTGCTTGATGCCAGCTTTCAGTTACCTGAATGGTTTCCATCCAATTGGATTATTCCCATCATGCTCGTTTTGGCGTACAATGTTGCACGTATTATGCAGGCTGGATTAAATCAATTACGCGATTCTCTTTTTGCCACTGTTGGTCAATATGCTGTTCGTCAATTAGCTTATAAAACCTTTGTACATATTCATGAATTATCTTTGCGATTTCATTTGGAACGCCGAACTGGTGGGCTTTCTCGCGTGATTGAGCGTGGTACAAAAGGAATTGAAGCTATCGTAAGATTTTCAATTCTCAATACAATACCGACAGTTTTAGAATTTATATTAACAGCACTTGTATTTTACATAAGTTATGGGTGGTATTATCTTCTCATCGTTGTTGTAACGGTTGGGTTATATACCTTGTTTACCATTAAGGCGAGTGATTGGCGCATTCGTATTCGGCAACAAATGAATACAGCGGATACTGAGGCGAATACGCGCGCTGTTGATTCTCTCTTGAATTTTGAAACGGTCAAATATTTTAGCAATGAAACTCTAGAAGCTGATCGTTTCAATGCTTCTATGGTATGTTATGAAAAAGCTGCAACAAAGATTTGGACATCATTAAGCTGGCTTAATTTTGGTCAGGCTCTTATCTTTGGTATTGGAATGACGATCATAATGCTGATGTCAGCTTATGAAGTTTATTATAAGACACAAACTTTAGGAGACTTTGTTTTTATTAATGCACTTTTAATGCAACTTTCCATTCCACTGAATTTTATTGGTTCAATTTATCGTGATGTTCGACAAGGTTTAACGGATATTGAAGCGATGTTTGATCTTTTAGATGTTCAGCAGGAGATTGTTGATAAATCGGACGCCAAACCGTTAGAGATAAGCGATGGGACCATTCGTTTTCATCAGGTAAAGTTTTCCTATGATTCAACGCGTCAGATTCTTCGAGATATTGATTTTGAAGTCTCTGGAGGAAAAACAGTCGCCATTGTCGGTCCATCGGGTGCAGGGAAATCAACTATTTCTCGGTTGCTTTTTCGGTTTTATGATGTTGATTCGGGCTCTATCACAATTGACGGGCAGGATATTCGTGATGTAACACAAAAAAGTTTGCGCGAAGCAATAGGCATGGTACCACAAGATACGGTATTATTTAATGATACAATTGCCTATAATATTTGCTATGGGCGTCCAAGTGCTACAGATGAAGAGATGCGCAAAGCTGCTGAAATGGCACAGATATCAAAATTTATTGAGATATTACCAGAAGGTTTTCAATCTATGGTAGGAGAGCGTGGTCTCAAATTATCAGGTGGTGAAAAACAACGTGTGGCTATTGCACGGACACTCTTAAAAGCCCCCCCACTTCTTATTCTAGATGAAGCAACAGCGGCTCTTGATACGGCGACAGAACAGGAAATTCAACAAGCATTGGATATTGTAAGCCGTGGACGTACGACATTGATTATTGCTCACCGTCTTTCTACGGTTATCAATGCGGATGAAATTTTGGTTCTTAAAAGTGGTCGTATTATTGAAAATGGGACACATACAGAGCTTTTACGCAAGAAAGGTCTCTATGCTTCAATGTGGAATAAGCAGCTTGAAGCATCGCAAGCTGAAGAAAAATTACGTAAGATGCGTGAAGAAGATGAGATGAGTATTGTTAATCGTAAAAAATAAGGTGGGAAAAATGTAATCTATATCTTTATATGGGGTGATTGATTAAATAGATAAAAAGACACAAGAGGAACAAAAAGATTTATTGCTTGTTTAAGTTTACAATGAATAGGAAATTATATGAGTATTCTACAATCTGTCCATAATAGCTTTGTACCGATTCATAAAGAAGGTTATCCTTTTATTGTAGCGTTTTTTATTATTTCGCTCATTCTTGGTTGGATATGGAGTCCGTTTTTTTGGTGTGGTCTTATTCTCACGGTGTGGTGTATATACTTTTTCCGTGATCCAGATCGTGTGATCCCTTTGAATTCAAATTGGGTGATGTCGCCTGCTGATGGGCGTATTTCATGTGTGGAATCATGTGTTCCACCTGAAGAATTAGGATTAGGGAAAGATGAAATGACCCGTATTTCCATTTTTATGGATGTTTTTTCATGTCATATCAACCGTATTCCTATAAGTGGTACAGTAGAGTCTATCGTTTATCATCCAGGTCGCTTTACCAATGCTGAGTTTGATAAGGCTAGTCAGTTTAATGAGCGTAATGGGGTGGTAATTGATAGTAAACATGGTAAAATTGGTATCGTACAAATAGCGGGGATGGTTGCTCGTCGGATTGTTTGTTGGTCAAAAGAAAACGCTTCCGTTATCACGGGTGAGCGATTTGGATTAATTCGTTTTGGTTCTCGCCTTGATATTTATATACCAACTGAAATGAAATTGCGTGTTGCAGTTGGACAGACAGCAATTGCTGGAGAGACGGTTTTGGGTTCTTTTGATGATAAGAATGCCACAACGGATTTCAGATATGATTAGGACACACAATGAAAAATTTTTCGCCGTTTTCTTCATTCAATCCTGAGGGGCAACATGATGATGTTGCAAATCGTCGGCGTTCACCTATCCCAATGCGGTATGTTATTCCCAATATTATTACTATTTTAGCAATTTGCGCAGGGATGAACAGTATTCGTTTGGCTTTTGAGCATCGCTATGAGGCTGCTATTTTAATGGTGCTTTTGGCTGCAATTTTAGATGGTGCTGATGGTCGCATTGCGCGTTTAATAGATGGTAGTTCATCTTTTGGGGCACAGATGGATTCCCTTGCTGATGTTATAAATTTTGGTGTTACTCCTGCCCTTATTGTTTATTCCTTTATCTTAAATCAAGCGTATCACATTGGTTGGGTTGCAGCCCTTGTTTATTGTGTTGCTTGTTGTTTGCGATTAGCACGTTTTAATGTGATGTTAGATAATCCCAATATACCTAAGTGGCAGAAAAGTTATTTTGTTGGTGTTCCAGCACCAGCAGGAGCGTTATTACTTTTATTGCCTACGTATTTAGGTGCTCTTGGTTTGGTACCTAATTGGGGGTGGGCATTATTTTTTAGTCTTTATACTGTAATTATTGCTTTTCTTTTGATTAGTCGTTTACCGGTATGGAATGCAAAAACAATTGATCAAAATTTAAGGCGTGATATCGTTATACCGTGCATGTTGGTCATTGTTATTTATGTCGGTTTTCTTGCAACTTACACGTGGAAAACTTTATTGATTACGGCTATTAGCTATATGATCTTTCTCCCCTGTAGTTTTGTTGCTTATAATAAACGCGCGGCTTTAGAAGAGAAAGAGGCTGACGCTAAAGCTATCCAAGAATCATAAAATGTTACATTTTTTTTGAGTAGCAAAGAAAAGAGAGATCCAAACTATTTACCTCTCAGATGTGATCAATCAGGTATATGATAATCTACAAACCGATTTTTACGGACATTAAAGAGTTTTCCAGTTTCCTTTAAATCAGGCGACAGCAAATGGATTATTTTTTTTGCAACCTCTTGTGGTGAAGGAAGGGTTTGTGGATCTTCACCAGGCATAGCTTCAGCGCGCATGGCAGTTCGTGTGGCACCAGGGTTGACACAATTAATCTTAATAGGAGTTTGTTTAAGTTCTTCTGCCCAACAGCGGGCAATCATCTCTAAAGCAGCTTTAGAAGCGGCATAAGCTCCCCAGAAAGGGCGTGCAACGTGTGCAACGCTTGAGGATAATAGGATGGCTCGTCCAGCATCAGATTCACGTAATAAAGGCTCAACGGCTTTCATTAAGCGCCATTGGCTGATAAGGTTTATTTGAAAAACATCTTCAAATACCGTATTTTCTATATGCGCTATTGGTGAAAGTGTTCCAAGGATTCCTGCATTAGCAACGATAATATCGAGTTTTTTCCAGCGTTTGGCAATTGAGATAGCAAGAGCATCGATGTTTTCCATATGATGCAAGTCAAGTGGAACAAGGGTTGCATGGGCACCTTTTTCTCGGATTTGATTATCCAATTCAGTAAGTCCACTGACTGTTCGTGCAAGAGCAATAATATGAGCGCCGCGTGCAGCAAGCTCAAGTGCCAAATAATAGCCAATCCCTCTTGAGGCACCCGTAACAAGTGCAACACGCCCATGGAGACTAAAGTCATATTTTGCTATCATTAATCTTTTGTTTTAAGAACAGATGATTGATGAATTTTGGAGAGGTTTTCTTGATCAACCAGATGAGTAGGGTAATATCCAGTAAAATAATGATCAGTAAATTGTGGATCAGTGTTATTTCGTTTTTCCCCTGCTACAGCAAGATACAATCCATCCGTTGAAAGAAATTCTAATGAATCTGCTCCAATAAAATCACACATAGATTTTAAATCTGGATATTGATTTGCTAAAAGACTTTCAACTTTAGGTGTATCAATGCCATAAAAATCCGGATAGAAAATCATAGGACTAGAAACGCGCATATGCACTTCTTTTGCTCCGGCATCGCGGAGCATTCGCACAATTTTGAGGGACGTTGTTCCACGGACAATAGAGTCATCAACCAAAATAACGCGTTTTCCCTCAATAACAGGACGGTTTGCAGAATGCTTTAACTTGACGCCAAAAGCGCGAATTTGTTGTGTTGGTTCGATAAAAGTACGGCCAACATAATGATTACGAATAATACCAAGCTCAAAGGGAATTCCAATTTCTTGTGCATAGCCGATTGCAGCGGGTGTTCCTCCATCAGGAACAGGGACCACAACATCACCCTTACAAGGAGCTTCCTGTGCTAAACGAATCCCCATATTTTTGCGTGTTGTGTAAACACTACGCCCTCCAACGATTGAGTCAGGACGGGCAAAATAAACATATTCAAACAAGCAAAGTTTTTCTGGTTTTGTATTTTCTGGTTTTATAATTTTTTTAGTAATTTCGCCATTTTTTTGTATTTCACATATGATAATTTCACCATTTTTAACATCACGGACATATTTTGCTCCAATAATATCCAGTGCACAAGTTTCAGAACAAAAGATAGGCTTACCATCAAGTTCCCCCATCACGAGGGGTCTAATTCCTGTTGGATCGCGTGCAGCGATAAGCTTTGTACGTGTGAGCGCTAACATAGCATAGCCACCTTCTACTTGCCGAATCGCATCAACAAAACGATCAGAGGATGATTCATAACGTGAGCGGGCAATAAGATGGAGAAAAACTTCTGAATCTGATGTTGATTGACAGATGGCACCAGAAGCGATGAGTTCACGGCGCAATGTAAGACCATTGGTAAGGTTACCATTATGAGCAATAGCAATACCTCCCGCTTTTAATTCAGCAAAAAGCGGTTGAACATTGCGTAATGCTACTTCTCCAGTTGTTGAATAACGGGTATGTCCAATAGCGCGATTTCCTGGTAAACGTGCAAGTGTTGCAGGGTTTGTATAGTGATCACCAATAAGACCTAAATGCTTTTCTTGATGAAACATTTTATTATGGTAAGAAACAATCCCAGCTGCTTCTTGCCCACGATGCTGAAGTGCGTGGAGTCCAAGAGCTGTTAATGTTGCGGCATCTTCATGCCCAAGAATACCAAAAACCCCACATTCTTCATGAAGAGTATCATCGTCTAATGAAAATTCCTGACAGGAAATATCGCTTTTTATCATCATATTCTTTCAGCTGTGATATAGAGGAATCATTAATATCACATTTTACATCATTTAGTTTTCTTTCTTCATGAAAAGCTATTCTTTATTTTTAAAAATCATCTTTTCATGAGATTGTTTCTCATGCATATATTTATCCCTGTCTTTAAATAAATTTTCTGCCTTTTCGAGAATAGATCCAATATCTTTTGGGAGTATTTCCCAAACTTTTTGTCCTAGTGAATCTAAAATAGGTCTTGTTTTCGCATTTTTTAACCAGTTCGCTTGGTGCTCGGGTTTAATCAGTGCATTAATCAGCAACATACCGATAACCATGATAAGTAAACCACGAAGTGCTCCAAAAATAAAACCAATAGCACGGTCAAGGATACCAATTCGACTATCAATAATAAAATCGGAGATTTTCATTGTAATAATTGACGTAATAATAAGAACAATAATAAAAATTGTGATCAATGTTGTGACCAATGCAATCATTTTATTAGAGAGATATTGTTCAAAGAAAGGTAAGACAGGCTTGTATAAAAAAAGTGTCGTAACAGCTGCAACTGCCCAAGAAATCAACGATAACACTTCACGTGAAAATCCTCGAAGCATAGCAAGAAAAGCGGACAACAGGATGATTATTACGACAATTCCATCAAGGATTGTTATGATCATTTGTTTGTTCCTTATAAATAAAGTTGTGTTCTTTTAAGTCAGTATGCAAATATATTTTTTGTTATGCAATTTTTTGTTCTTATAGCAAGGATATTTTGTATTTTATATATTTTTTTCTATATTACTTTGCCTGTGGTTCAGACCGTTTTTACTTGCGGTAAGGGCGGCAACAAGTTCGGGCAGGTCGGAGAAAGTTTTTTGTTGAAAATTGAGCGACTTCATCATTTCGGTTGTTGTTGTGGGATGAAATGCTCCCTGAAAGCCAAGTTTTTTTGCTTCATTGATGCGTTGTGCTAAATGTGCAACAGCGCGGGTAGCTCCTGAAAGACTGACTTCACCGAAATATACATAATTTGTTGGCAAAGGAATATTGGCAAGAGAGGATACCAAAGCGGCGGCTACAGCTAAATCAGCAGCGGGTTCTGATATGCGATATCCACCTGCCACGTTCAGATAGACATCATGCTGTCCAAAACGAATGCCACAATGGGCTTCTAAAACGGCAAGAATCATAGAAAGACGATTTCCATCCCATCCGACAACTGCACGTCTTGGTGTCCCAAGGGAAGAAGGAGCAACAAGCGCTTGAATTTCTACGAGTATCGGGCGTGTTCCTTCCATGCCGGCGAAAACAGCAGCGCCTGGTGCTTTTTCATTACGTTCTCCTAAGAACAATTCGGATGGATTTATCACTTCGCGTAATCCTTTATCAGACATTTCAAAGACACCAATTTCATCTGTTGGCCCGAAGCGATTTTTTACAGTTCTAAGAATGCGATAATGATGTCCACCTTCACCCTCAAAATAGAGAACGCCATCAACCATATGTTCAACGACTCGAGGACCAGCAATTTGCCCATCTTTTGTAACATGACCAACAAGAACAACAGCAGCTCCTGTTTTCTTGGCAAAGCGGATCATTGCTTGAGCGCCAATACGCACTTGTGTGACAGTGCCAGGTGCTGAATCTGCTGTATCTGACCATAGAGTTTGAATCGAATCGATAATCACCATATCAAGGTTTTTATGTTCGCTTAAGGTTGCCAGAATATCTTCTACATTGGTTTCAGCGGCAAGTTTTACTTCTGTATTGTTCGCTCCAAGCCTCTGTGCACGCAGACAAATTTGCGCAATAGCCTCTTCACCTGAGACATAGATGACATGATGTCCTTTGCGGGATAAAGCAGCAGCTGTTTGTGTTAGTAATGTTGATTTTCCAATACCTGGATCACCACCAACAAGGAGTGCTGATCCACGGACAAAGCCCCCACCGGTAACACGATCAAGTTCTGCAATACCAGAATGAATACGTGGAGCATCTTGGATATCTCCAGAAAGAGATGTAAGGGAAACGATGCGTCCTTTACGCGTATTCTGCTTAGGACCACTTCCTATGCCGCCATTTATATTTTCTTCAACAAGAGAATTCCATTCCCCACAGGCGCTACATTTCCCTGCCCAACGAGAATGGATGGTTCCGCAATTTTGACAGATAAATTGAATACGGTTGCGTGCCATGGTGGTTTAGCCAATTTGCTCTGGAAGATAATTGCTATCAGCCAAATCACTAAAGCGTGTGAAGTCAGATTGAAAGGCAAGAGACACGATTCCTGTTGGTCCATGACGTTGTTTTGCAACAATAACATCAGCTTTTCCCATAATTTTATCCATTTCATCTTGCCATTTTTGATGTTCCAAAGTGCCTAATTTGGGCTCTTCATTTTTGAAATAATATTCTTCACGATAGACAAACAGAACGATATCGGCATCTTGCTCAATAGAACCAGATTCACGTAAATCTGAAAGTTGTGGACGTTTATCTGTTCTATTTTCGACTTGGCGTGAAAGTTGTGACAGAGCAATAATAGGAATATTCAATTCTTTAGCTAAGGCTTTGAGTCCTGTCGTAATTTCTGTAATCTCTTGAACACGGTTTTCAGATGAACGTTTTGATTTACTTGTCATGAGTTGGATATAATCGATAATTAAAATATCCAAACCATGTTGCCGCTTGAGACGCCGTGCACGGGCAGCTAATTGCGTAATTGATATTCCCCCAGTTTGATCGATATAAAGCGGTGCCTTTTGGAGCTGGTTCACCGCACGAATAATTTTTGAAAATTGTTCATCTGAAATATTACCACGTCGAATATCAGAAGAAGAGACTTCTGTTTGTTCAGAAATAATACGTGTTGCAAGCTGTTCAGAGGACATTTCAAGTGAGAAGAATCCTACAATGCCGCCTTCATTTTCTTGGATATTGCCATTATGATTATAAGCATTGGCAATATTAAAGGCAATATTGGTAGCCAGTGAGGTTTTACCCATACCAGGTCGGCCCGCAAGGATAATTAAGTCGGATGGTTGTAATCCTCCCATTTTTTCATCAAGTGTTTTAATATGGGTGGCTATCCCTGATAATTGTGAAGAGCGCTTTTTTGCAGCACTTGCCATATCGAGTGCTTTTTTAATAGCCTCATTAAAATTTTCAAATCCACCTCCATATTTCCCTTTTTCTGCTAGCTCAAATAACTGATTTTCAACAGTTTCAATTTGTTGGGTAGGCGTAAGTTCTACAGGAGCATCAAAGGCTGTATTGACAACTTGAGTTCCAAGGTTAATCAAAGACCGGCGGATAAAAAGATCGTAAATGACGCGTCCATAATCTTCAGCGTTAATAATAGTGACTGCCTCAGTGGCTAAGCGAACAACATATTGGTATACGGTAATATCTCCAATTTTTTCTTCCATTTGAATATAGGGCTTGATTGTAACTGGATCTACAAGTTTTCCTGTTTTAATAAGGTGAGATAAAACATGATAAATTTTTTGATGCAATGGTTCAAAAAAATGTTCTGGTTTTAGAAAATCTGAAACGCGGTCAAGAGAATCATTGTTGATAAAGATGGCACCAAGCAATGCTTGTTCAGCTTCAATATTATGCGGAAGTTGTCGAAAAGAAGGGGAATCTTCTTTTTTTGAAGAGCTGACATTAACAACACTAGTTTCTTCCATAATATTTTTCCACTAAAATTCCAAGTTTAGCTACTTTAGGCGATAAATTGAAAGCCGTATAGTAAAAGAATAGAGCTACAAATCTTCATTTTAAGTTAAAAGCATATAATTTTTGAAACTCCCTTTGAATGGCTCATTTATCATGAGTGCATGAGTAATATCTATTTCTTATGTTTTAATTTTTAATATGTGATTCTTTAAGTGGTCGTTTTGATATTCTCAATTTAAGTATTTTTAAGCTACGTAATCTTAAAACTCCAATATAGGTGTAAGTAGAATGACTTTTCTATAATTGAAATTATTTCAGATAATGTAAGGATATAATCAACTTACCACTCATGTAAATTTTATCCTTAAGGGTAGAACTTTAAATCATTTTTGCTTCTATATTGGAAAATAAGGAGCATTTACTCTGATTGATATAATCATTTCTAGCATGCAATGTCTTTATATAACATGCCTATAATTTTTTCATAAAAATTAGATTCTTTATGTATAACAGTCATAAAATACTCAGTTTTAAGAAGTGAGTATTTTATGATCAATATTAAATGGAATAAAAACACAAAACAGAGAGCAAAAATAGTAATTAAGCTTCTTGATGAGGATTATTTATATCGTTGTCATTAATTTCCTCTGCCAATAATTCTTCCTGACTTTCTTCTAATAATTCTTCTTGAATATTATATATTTCTTTAGCCGAAGTGAGAGTTTCACCTTCTGCTTGGCGTTGTGCTTCACTGGTGGAACGCGCAACGTTAATAATCACAGAAATTTGAACCTCTGGATGTAAGCTAAGAGTGATAGTGTGAAGACCGATCATTTTTATTGGATGATTAAGTTCTATTTGATTTCTTCCAATAGAAAAGCCTTCATCTGTTATGATTTCAGCAATATCACGTGTTGACACAGAACCATAAAGTTGTCCTGTTTCACCAGCAGAACGAACAACAATGAATGATTGTCCATCAAGTTTTTCAGCAATTTTTTGCGCTTCGCTTTTGCGTTCAAGATTACGTGCTTCAAGTTGTGCACGTTGTATCTCAAAATGTTTTTTATTGGCTTCATTTGCGCGTAAAGCTTTCCCTTGAGGCAAGAGAAAATTACGTGCATAACCATCTTTCACTGAGACAATATCACCCATCTGACCAAGACGAGGAATGCGCTCAAGTAGAATAATATCCATAGTTTTTCCTTTCGAACAAATAAATTTAATGAAGTTTTTTACGTGATTGAATGTTGTATTGAATAGCAGCCCAAATACCCATCAAAAGCATCATGAAAGAAATAGGTGGAGAAAAAACAACAGTTAAAATAGCAATATAAACAAGAGAAAGTATAATAATACGACCGTTTACCCCTTTTGTAATATTGTGAAGATATGCTAGACCGCTAATTGATATAATGACAGTATAAGCAGAGCTAAAGACACGTGTACCCAAATTAAGAGAAGTGCTTAATTCAACCATTGACGCGATGGAAACAACAATGAAAATGACAATTCCAGAAATTGGAAGGCGAAGCATTTTGCTCCAATCATCGCGAGGTCTTTTCAGCCACTTCATATATTGGGCTATTATCATTGAAAAATAAAGATTACCAATGAGAAAAATCAAACTATAAACTGTCAGAGCGATAGCTGCTAAGGTTGCAGCATGCGCCATTAAAAAATCACTAACAGTAAGGATATTAACTTCTTTTAATGACTGCGATTGTTGTAGGGTTTGTACGATATTTTCAGTGATTGTTTTTGCAATGAGAGGGGTGTCTGGACGGGATTTTACATAGAGTCCAATGAAGGTTACTATCAGAGCAATAAAGTTGGTTAAATGAAAAATAACGGATGATAATGGGTACCATATCAGTGTGTTTTCTTTTTGCGCTGGTCGTGCAAGTCCAAGAAGCCAAGAGGCATAAACAGCAGGAAGAAAAGATAACAACATAAGACCAAGAGCAATATAGATATCAGCGGTTACGACAAGAACAACAGTAGCACTTATTAAGGCAACAAAGCTGGCAAATGTTCCTTGACCGAACGCAACAATAAAAATTGGCAATGAGAGAAAGCAGCCAAGAAAAAGAGAAAAAGAGGGCGCGATATTTGCAACGCTGATGATGGACATTCCTACAACAACAGCAAATAATCCCGCCAAAACGCCGGTTAATATCTTATAAGTACGATTTTTTTTCATTTATTGCTGTCCTGCTTTCTGCAGTTAGAGGTATATCAATACCCCAACTTTGATATTTTACAGCTCAATCTAATACACAATAAGCCATTTTTCTAAATCATACAAGAAGAGCAACCGGAGAGATTCTCCAGTTGCTAGAATGTATTGATAGTTTACTTTATAACATATGGAAGCAAGCCCAAAAAACGAGCGCGTTTGATAGCGTTAGCTAATTCACGCTGTCTTTTTTGACTAACAGCTGTAATCCGTGAAGGAACAATTTTTCCACGTTCAGAGATATAACGTTGTAACAATTTGATATCTTTATAATCAATTTTTGGTGCATTAATTCCTGAAAAAGGACATGTTTTGCGACGGCGATGAAAGGGGCGACGTGCAGAGTTTTGATTAGTATCAGTCATCATTCTACCCCTTCTATAGCATTTTCACGTTGACGACGCGGGGAACGAGAACGCTCCTCATCATGACCAATGTGGCTATTGCGATCAAGATGTGAGAGCATAGCAGATTTTTCTTTTTCATGTTTTTCTACACGAATGGTCATGTAACGCAAAACATCCTCATTGATGCGCATCTGACGCTCCATTTCAGCAATTGCTGTAGCTGGTGCATCAATATTAACCAATACATAATAAGCCTTACGGTTTTTTCGAATACGGTAAGCAAGAGGACGAAGTCCCCAATTTTCTACACGCCCAACTTTTCCACCCTGCGCTTCAATGACACCTTTGTAGAGACTCAAAAGTTCATCAACTTGTTGCGGTGCAATGTCTTGTCGGGCAAGGAACATATGTTCATAAAGAGCCATTGTTTTGCCTTTCTTCAATTAAATTTCACCGGTTTTAGCGCAAAGCCTCTGCGACTTGTCTTTTTTGGAAATCCAAAGAAGAAAGGACGCGTTTACAATTCGAGACATCTCAGAGCAGAGACACGGGAGGTCGGAAACATTGTATTTCCTACTGATTTCACAGCCCTCCGTTCAACCTCCAGCTAAAGGTCCGGCAACGAACACTCCATATCTACAGGTTATCTTTAAAAATAGCAAGTTTACGCACATAAAAAAATTGATTTATTAAATCTTGATATATTTTCAATATATTTCCCTCTTCTACAAAGAGATAGTTCTGTAACACTATAAAAATAAGGAGAGAAAAATGGACTTTTTAAACCAGATTGATGTTTCACTCTTTGAAATGTTTGTTGGCAATCATCAATCTTGGTCGATTTTAGTTTTGTTTAGTATTTTTTGTGCAAAGTTTTTAATTTACATCATTCCTATTCATCTTTTTGCGTTGTGGTTTTGTGGTAGAGAAAGGGAACGATGTGTCGTGCTAAGCATTTGCATGAGCATTTGTACTTCTCTTTTCATAGGCTATCTTATTTCTCTTTTTTACTTTCATCCACGCCCATTCGTTGTAGGGCTGACAACACCCTTGATTCAACATCGTGCAACAGCTTCTTTTCCTAGTAATCATGCCTTGACCATTGCATCTTATACAGCTAACTTTTATTTTTACCGATACAAAGTGGCTTTTAGATTTGCTGTGGTGTTTTTATTCTTAATCTGTTGGGCGCGCATCTTTGTGGGTGTACATTATCCTTTTGATATTTTAGCAGGTATAGTTTTAGGAAGTCTTATAAGTTTGAGTGTTATTCAGTTTATAGCACCCTATTTTCCTAAGTTTTTATATCAAATTCCGCCCTTAAAATATAATTTTAAGAGAGATATTCGTTCTAAATAAAGGACTTTGTCTTGATTTGTGCAGATGAATAAGGTCAAAAGAAAATAATTTAATTGCACAATTTAGGAGTTGATTAATGGGTGCAGCTTTTATTTTTCCAGGGCAGGGGAGCCAAATCGTTGGTATGGGGAAAGCGCTTACAGAGCAATTTGTTGCGGCGCGGATGGTTTTCGAGGAAGTTGATGATGCGCTGGGTGAGAAATTATCAGAGATCATTTTTGAAGGACCAGCAGATGTTTTAACCTTAACAGCAAATGCACAACCAGCATTAATGGCTGTATCCATAGCTGTCATTCGTGTAATGGAACAATTAGGGCTTCATATAGAAAAAAAAGTAAAGTTTGTTGCCGGTCATTCTTTAGGCGAATATTCAGCGCTTTGTGCTGTTGGTACGTTTAGTCTCACAGATACGGCAAGGCTTTTGCGTATTCGTGGCAATGCCATGCAGGCTGCTGTTGCGGTTGGTGAAGGTTCTATGGCAGCACTTATCGGTTTGGAAGAGCAAGTTGTGGAAGAAATTTGCCAGAATGTTTCTGGAGAAGGGCTATGCCAGATTGCCAATGATAATGGTGGTGGGCAAATTGTTATTTCAGGTCAAGCAAAAGCAATTGAGACAGCGGTAAAGATTGCATCAACAAAAGGTGCAAAACGTGCACTTCTTCTTCCGGTTTCTGCACCTTTTCATTCGTCTTTAATGCAGCCTGCGGCTGATGCCATGAAGAAAGCGCTTTTGACTGTTAACAAAATGCCCCCTATTGTTCCCTTGATTGCCAATGTTTCTGTTGCCCCAGAAAGTGATCCAGAACGTATTGCTACTCTTCTTGTTGAACAAGTGACTGGGAGGGTGCGATGGCGTGAAACAATAGAATGGATTGCTGCTAATGGGATTGATACGCTTTTTGAAGTTGGTTCTGGAAAAGTATTAACAGGTTTAACGCGTCGTATTAACAGAAATATAAAGGGGGTAACAATTGGAACAGTTGATGAAATAGAATCAGCGCTAGGAATGCTTGGCGTTTAATCTGTAGGAGTTAAAAATGTTTAAATTAACAGGACGTAAGGCTCTTGTAACGGGGGCATCAGGAGGAATTGGTGAGGCCATAGCACGTTGCTTCCATGCACAAGGAGCCATTGTTGGACTTCATGGAACACGTGAAGAGAAGCTTAGAGAAGTGGCGGCAGAATTAGGACAGAATGTTTTTGTCTTTCCCGCTAATCTTTCTGAACGCCAATCGATTAAACAGTTGGCTGAAGTTGCAGAAAGAGAAATGAATGGTGTCGATATTTTGGTTAACAATGCGGGAATCACCAGAGATGGTCTTTTTGTGCGTATGCAAGATAAAGACTGGGATAATGTTTTAGAAGTTAACCTAACAGCTGCTTCTCTTTTGACGCGTGAATTAACACATTCTATGATGCGTCGCCGTTATGGCAGGATTATTAACATCACATCTATTGTTGGTGTTGTGGGAAATCCTGGACAAACAAATTATTGTGCTGCAAAAGCAGGCTTGATAGGTTTTACTAAAGCATTAGCACAAGAAATTGCTTCACGAAACATCACTGTCAATTGTATTGCTCCAGGATTTATTAAATCTGCAATGACAGATAAGCTTAACGAAAAGCAAAAAGAACATATCATGGCTGCGATTCCAATGAAGCGTATGGGGAGTGGACAAGAAATAGCCGCTGCAGCTATTTATTTAGCGAGCGATGAAGCGGCCTATATGACAGGTCAAACACTCCATATCAATGGTGGAATGGCAATGATTTAAGTATTTTCTTGTATTCCACATTGATTTATAAGCTATATTATTTTAGATAGTAGCGATTGAAATGGAAAGATATATCTATTTCTTTAAAATGGTCGTTGATCAATTGATGTCGGAATGTCAGATTGGTTCATTTTGTAGGGGATATCCACAGGATGTTTTAAATTATTGCTAAAATCTTTTAAAGTAATGCATCTATTGCTTGATTAGATGAGCCGATATAGTTAACCAAATTATAGGAAAATATAAATTCGAGGATTTCAACATGAGTGATACAGTAGAGCGCGTTAAGAAAATTATTGTGGAACATCTTGGGGTTAATGCTGATAAAGTCGTAGAAAATGCAAGCTTTATCGATGATTTAGGGGCTGATAGCCTTGATACGGTTGAACTCGTTATGGCTTTTGAAGAAGAGTTTGGTGTAGAAATCCCAGATGAAGTTGCGGAAACGATTTTCACTGTTGGTGATGCAGTCAAGTTCATTGATAAAGCTTCTGCATGATGACTAAAGGGCAAAGGCGTAAATTGCTTTTGCCTGTGTTCTTCGAAGCTCTTTTGAAAAAAGAGCTTTAAGAGGTGAAGTTTAGTGCAAGGTTAGAAGTTATGAGACGTGTTGTTGTTACTGGTTTAGGATTGGTATCTCCATTAGCCGGTAATGTTGAATATAGTTGGAAACGGCTTCTTGAAGGAAGAAGTGGTGTTCGACGTATCACTGAATTTGATGTGTCAGATTTGCCATGCCAGATTGCGGCGCGTATCCCCTTAGGGGATGGAAAAGAGGGGTCCTATAATGCTGATTTGTATATGGAACCTAAAGAGCAACGTAAGGTTGATGCATTTATTGTTTATGCAATGGCTGCTGCTAACCAAGCGCTTACGGATGCCGAATGGTTTCCTAAGAGTGATGAAGATCAGATTTGTACAGGTGTATTAATTGGTTCGGGGATAGGGGGAATTGAGGGCATTGTTGAAGCTGGTTATACGCTTCGTGATAAAGGTCCCCGTCGTCTTTCTCCTTTTTTTATTCCGGGTCGTTTGATTAATCTTGCTTCTGGTTATGTGTCTATTCAATATGGTTTACGTGGTCCTAATCATTCGGTTGTAACGGCTTGTTCGACAGGAGCCCATGCGATTGGTGATGCAGCACGTTTGATTATGTTCGGTGATGCGGATGTCATGGTCGCAGGGGGAGCAGAATCTCCGATAAATCGGATATCCCTTGCAGGTTTTTCTGCTTGTAGAGCTCTTTCTACTTGTCGCAATGATGATCCTGAACGAGCGTCACGTCCTTATGATGCAGATCGTGATGGTTTTGTGATGGGGGAAGGTGCGGCGGTTGTTGTTTTAGAGGAGCTAGAACATGCAAAAAAACGAGGGGCACGTATTTATGCTGAGGTTATTGGCTATGGTTTATCCGGTGATGCTTACCACATTACAGCGCCTTCAGAAAGTGGTGAAGGTGCGCAGCGTAGTATGATGGCTGCTCTTAAGCGTGCACAAGTGAATGTGAATGAACTTGATTATATTAATGCTCATGGTACATCAACGATGGCAGATTCCATAGAGCTAGCAGCTGTTGAACGTGTTTTAGGGAATTATGCATCACAAATTTCTATGTCATCAACGAAGTCATCTATCGGGCATTTACTTGGTGCTGCCGGTGCTGCTGAAGCTATTTTTTGTGTTTTAGCCATCCGAGATAATATAGCTCCAGCGACACTTAATCTTGACAATCCATCGATTGAAACGAAAATTGATCTTGTCCCATACAAACCGCGTGAACGAAAGATTGACACGGTTCTTTCCAATTCTTTTGGATTCGGTGGAACAAATGCATCTTTGGTAATGCGACGTTTTAGAGGGTAATAAGTATTTTCATTTAATTTCTTATTCTGAGTTTTTTACTTTATTATAAGGTGAATGAGAAGTAATAATATTGTATTTAATCGCTATTGAGGGTTTATGTCCGACGTGAAAAATGAAAAATCACTAAAGGACATAAGTGATTCCTTTTCGAATCATTTAGCAGATAGTCATGACATGTTAGCACATAAAAAGCGAAAGAAATCATCTATCGTACGTAATCCATTGGTTGTTCTCGGCCATTTTTTTCTCATGCTGATTGTGGTTATACTTTTTGGCATAAGTATTCCTCTTTATATTGGAAAAAGTATTTTTGAAGAAAAGGGAAAAATTGAGGAAGAACAAGTCATTCTTATCCATCCGGGCACAGGAATTCGTGAAATTGCTTCAATGTTAGAAAAACGTGGTTTCATTCGATCATCGGATATTTTTGTTTATGGGGTCGGTTATCACCAAAAAACAACGCACCTGAAGGCTGGAGAATATTTAATTCCGGCACATGCTTCGATGCAGGATATTATGGATATTCTTGTGAAAGGAAAATCCATTGAGTATGCATTTACCGTACCAGAAGGTTTAACGGTTCAGCAAGTTTTCGATCGATTAGCTGCGAATGAAATTTTGATTGGAGACCTTCCAAAAAATTTGCCTCCAGAGGGCTATTTAATGACGGATACTGTTCGCTTTATTCGGGGGACAACGCGTAAAGAGATTGTAAACAGATTGCGTGAAGGACAGACAAAATTAATTCATGCTATATGGGCTACGCGTTCACCTGATTTACCCATTAAATCGATTGATGAATTTGTTATATTAGCCTCAATTGTTGAGAAAGAAACGGGAATTGCAGCAGAAAGACCAATGGTTGCTGCAGTATTTTATAATCGCCTTACAAAGCATATGCGTCTTCAATCTGATCCAACAGTAATTTATGGTCTCTTTGGAGGAAAAGGAAAACCATCCGGTCGTGCAATTTATCGTTCAGATCTTGAGAAGGAAACACCCTATAATACTTATAAAATTAATGGTTTGCCTCCAACAGCTATTGCAAATCCAGGTCGAGATTCTTTGAAAGCGGTGGCACATCCACCAAGCAGTGATGCACTTTATTTTGTTGCTGATGGTTCAGGTGGGCATGTTTTTTCTCGAACCTTAGAGGAACATAATATGAATGTTCGTAAGTGGCGAGAATTTAAGGCGAGAAATTAATTTATAATGATAATGTATCTGTTTGCATCGTAAAATGAAAATCCAAAGTATAGTAAAATTTTTTATAAGAATTATAAAAATCATTTTCTTGTATGCTACAAGAGAGGTTAGCATATGGATAAAAATATTTAAGAAAGAAGTAAATATACTGCTAATAAATTATTTTAATGGAAGAACAGGATAAGATTGAGGTCTATCTGCTAAAGCAAATACCATTGGTTGGGAGAAACATTGAGGTAATGTATTATTTGAATTTTGAAGAAAAATTTATGAACAAAGTAGAGTGGTGTGATGACAGCCTTTGAAAGTAAATTCAGTGCCATAAAAACAAATCAACGCCGCGGTTTTTTATTTATTCTCTCTTCACCTTCAGGCGCTGGTAAATCAACAATTTCTCGATTACTTCTAAAAGATGGACAATTAGAGCTTTCCGTAAGTGTAACTACAAGGAAGAGGCGTCCCAGTGAAGTGGATGGACTCCATTATCACTTTATTTCAAAGGAAGAGTTTGAATATAAGCGTGATAGAGATGAATTGATTGAATGGGCAGAAGTTCACGGGAATTATTATGGCACTTTACGTGAAACTGTTGAAAAAGCATTGAATACCGGCCGTGATATGCTATTTGATATTGATTATCAGGGTACCAAGCAGCTGCAAAAAAAAATGCTAGGAGACACTGTATCTGTTTTTATTCTTCCACCATCAATGAAAGAGCTTGTTTCGCGTTTACATCGTCGAGCCGAAGATAGTCAAGATATCATCAATTTACGATTGGAAAATGCACGAACGGAATTGAAGCATTGGCATTCTTATGATTATGTTGTGATTAACGAAGATTTAGATCAATCTTTATCTTTTATTAAGTCGATTTATTTAGCTGAAACCACAAAACGCGAGCGCTGTTCTTATCTTGCCTCTTTTGTTGATGGGCTTATTGCTGAAAAGATCGATAAATGCCTTTCTTAAAAAAGAATGCAAAACAAAAAGTGCATTTTTTAGAGCACTAGATGCGCTAAAGTTACAAATTCAGAAACAGAGAGTGTTTCAGCACGGCGTCTTCCATCAATTCCAGCTTTTTCTAACAGCTCTTCACCTCCAAGTGTTTTGAGATTTTGACGAAGCATTTTTCGTCTTTGTCCAAAAGCAGTTTTTGTAACGAGGCTTAGTTTTTGTGCAGAGCAGGCAAGAGGTCGGGGGCGCGGAATAATATGAACAACGGAAGAGGTTACTTTGGGCGCTGGTATAAAGGCTTGAGGAGGAACATCAAAAGCAATTTTAGCAACGGTACGCCAACCAGCTAAGACACTAAGGCGTCCATAGTGAGCAGATTGAGGTTGAGCCGTAATCCGTTTGGCAACTTCACGTTGGAACATCAATGTCATTGACTCATAAAAAGGAGGCCATGGTTCAGACAAAAGCCAATTTAATAAGAGTTGTGTCCCAATATTATAGGGAAGGTTTGCAATAATGCGTGGTTTTTCTAGGCTTGTTTCAAAGAGTTTTGAGAAATCTTGCTTCAGTGCATCATTACAAATAAGTTTTAATTTTTGAGGATAGTGTTTTTCTATTTCTATGAGAGCCGGTATACAACGTTCATCACGTTCTATTGCTATTACAATGGCACCCTTTGCCAGCAAGGCACGTGTGAGACCTCCAGGACCAGGCCCAATTTCAATAACAGGTTTTCCTTCTATATTTCCTGCTTGATGAGCAATTTTAGAGGTTAAATTAAGATCAAAAAGGAAATTTTGCCCCAAAGATTTATGTGCTTGTAATCCATATATATCAATAACCTCACGCAGAGGAGGAAGATTATCTATTGGCATGGGTTCAAACTATTTTTTGCAAGTTGATTTGCAAGTTTAAGAGCAGCAATAAAGCTTTCGGGAGAGGCTATCCCTTTATCAGCAATGTCAAAAGCAGTCCCATGATCTGGAGACGTACGAATAAAAGGTAAACCTAATGTAACATTAACAGTGGTATCAAAGTCTAATGTTTTGACAGGGATAAGGGCTTGATCATGATACATACAAATGGCAACGTCATATGCTTTTCTTGCGCATTCATGGAACATTGTGTCGGCAGGCAGCGGGCCTGCAATATCGAGACCTTTCTTTTTAAGATATTCAATAGCAGGAGTGATAACTTCAATATCTTCTTTTCCCATTGCTCCTTCTTCTCCAGCATGAGGATTAAGACCAGCAACAGCTAGTCGGGGTGACGTTATTTTAAACCGTGTTTTTAAGTCATATTCAGTAGTAAGTACCGTTTGAATAATTAAATCACGGGTAAGCTGTGAAGGAACATCTTTGAATGGAATATGAACAGTAATTGGTACCGTTTTTAATCGAGGTCCTGCTAACATCATAACGGGATGATAACATTTATGAAAAGCTTTATATGCCAAATCGGCTAAAAATTCTGTATGACCTGGAAATTGAAAACCGGCATCATAAAGATTTTTTTTTGCAATAGGACAAGTGATCAGTGCACATGCATGGCCACTTTGAATCAATTGAACACTGCGTTTAATCGCTTCAATGATTCCAGCAGCATTATTCGATGAAGGTATACCTAATTGATTACTTTGTTTGTTTTTTAACGGTATGATAGGAAGAGCGTTTTGAAAGTTTTTTACGGGATTACTGATTAAAACAGATTCCATTTCAGCATCAATCTGTAAAAAACGAGCGCGCGAACGAATCACATCTGGATCAGCGAGAAGCACAAAAGGCGGAACTTGGCGCTTAACACGCAAATTCCATGCTTTTAGCGCTATTTCAGGACCAATTCCGGCAGGATCACCACCGCTAACAACAAGAATAGCCATTATGAATTTTGAATACGCGCCACTCGCCGCAATTCTTCTAAATATTTCTCGCTTAATTCCTCAAGTTTTTGCGGGCTTCTTTTTTTACTATCTTGAAGAGCAAAGATCAGCCGTGCGACATAATCATCAGAAACTCTCTTTATTTTGCAGACAGCAATTGCTTCGATTCCATCGGATGTTTCTTGTAATTTTGTCATTTTTCCAGCAGGTGTTGCAAGAATAGCTTGTTCCCATGCACTGGGGAGTTGGGGCTCCAGAAACTTTCCTAAGTGACGGATAGTAACGTCTAAAATACCTTTTGCTTGATTGTGAGCATTTGCACATCCACGGAAATGTGCGCGAAAATTGCTTGCTTCTCTTTGACGTCTTTCAAAGATTTCTGAACGACGATGTGCAGGAATAACAAAAACAATTCTCTGTAATGTATATTCGTTGGTTGAAGGTTTTACACCACCATTTTTTAATATTCTGCGTACAGCTTCTTGTTCAGTAATCATACCAGTTTCAGATTGATAGCGTGCGTTAATAAGACGTCCCCATCCTATTTGTCCACGGATGTAATCTTTAAAGTGTTGCACAGTGATATCACTTTGGATCAGAATCTGGTTGAGCTGATCAATAGTCATATTATTTTGTGTTGCAAAATTTTCAAAAGCTTTATCAACTTCATCATTGCTTACTTCAACATTGCGGCGTTTTATTTCAATATCTTTCAGCTTTTCGTCGATAAGCTCTTTTTTAGCTTGTGCCACCAAATTGCCTTGCTTTTGTTGCAATCTCAGAAAAGCAAGGCGCCTTTGTATGTCATAATTTGTGATGGGGTTTCCATTAACTGTAACAACAATAGCAGTCTGCGCAAAGACCGTTGGAATCAAAAATTCATTTATTAGCAGGCTGCTTGCGCTCAAAGACGCAGTACAAAATAAAGCAAGAATACGCTTTTTCAATTTATTCATATAAATAAGCTTTCGCATTGTTTATTAATTCTCATCAACAACTTAAAATATACGTTTTCTTTCATAAAAACAATGATAAGTTAAAGTACTTATACATTCTCTTTATAAATTTGAATCTATCTTTTTTCCGATATCTGCAATTGTACGCAGTGAAAAAGAAAAATTGAAGTTTTGCAAGGGTGTTTTTCTCCCTGGATCTGTTACCTGTTGATAACCAAATGTTAGCCCGAAACATTCATCCATATAACTCAAGCTAATTCCTCGCTTTATAAATGTACCAGATACTAAATCATAACCGGCGTTGCTATTAATGGACCAATAATCTGCCAATTTAAGTCCTGTTTGAAAAGAAATTTCTTGGCGCTCTTTTGGATATTCATAAGATGGTTGGCTTGCGATATAAGCATATTCTATAGAAGTCCAAAAATTTTGCCATTTTTGTGATGCTTCGATTTCACTACGGCGGATTTTTCCTGTTTTTTTGTCAAAGCGCCCACGCGTTTCTAAGGAAAAACCACTTTTATGAGTCGCACCAAACATTGCAACATAGTCTGAACGTTTTGCCTCTAAGCTAGAATGAGTGCCTACATTAACAAAGTCTTTTTCTGCAAAAGAATTCTTTCCTGCCAGATGAAAGGATTGTCCAATGAGACCATAAAGAGACCAATTGTCATTAAAGCTTCCAGAGTATCTTAGACCTATATTGGCTCTTGTGCCACCTTCTACACGATCATAACCAGAAAATTTATCCCGTTGAAAGAGAGTGGTTGCATCAAATACAAAGCTTTGAGCATCTTCGTTAGGAATTTGTCCGATATATTGTTCATTATTGCGTATAAAAATTTGTGCGGTTGGTTCTATAATATGTTTAGAATGATCAGCTGTAATGAGGAAAGGATAGCGTAGTTCTAACCCTGCTGTTGCCATGCCACGAATTGCTGAACCACGAACTTCGGATAACACAGTGTTTTTTATAGAAGAATCATGATTTTCACGTACATTGGTTGTAATGATATCAGCCCGTAGAGAGAGAAGAGGGGTTAAGATGAGTCCATTGTGTGTGTTGAAGCGCTTTTTCCACTGAAGCTCGTTTGTGAAACGCAAACTATTTCCAGCCATACCAGAAAGTCTTACTATGTTGAGAGGATTTCCGTTCTGGTCGGGTGAATTGAAGTCAGCATGACGACGATAAATTGATTGCATATTACTATGGAAGGTCAGTTCTCCATTATAAACGGGTTCATCTGGTGTGAAAGTATAATCGATGCGTGGTAGAACCCATGCTTGCCGAGAGTGACGTTCATAATGATAATCATTCAATAACGAATCTTGAACTTTAAAATGATAAAAACGCATATCAAAATGGTTTTTTCCTGCAAGACCATTCAGATAGATCTGAGAAAGTTGTGTAGGATTGTTATAGTTTTCAAGTTTATAAGCACGACTAAAATGCCGATCTGATTGTGCAAGAACGTCCCATCCATAAGTCCAGTGTGAATTAATACGAAAGTCCCCTTTTGTTGCCAGCATATAACGATTTTTATACTGTGCATCAATTGTATCATTATCAAATTTATGCGGTTTCATTTGATATATATAAGCAAAGCGAATGTTATAACGGCCCGTTTTAAAACGTTGACGCCATTCCCCTTCGGTTAAAAGCCCTTGTTGGGTATAAACCGTAGAAGAAAGTGTGAAATCGTAATGAGGAGCGAGATTCCAGAAATAAGAATTCTTTATCCCCATGCCGAGATCATTGGTATAAAAAAAATGAGGAGTAAGCAGACCGCTAGCACGTCTGACCGTTGGATCATAAAGTTCAAAATTTGGAAATTTTATAATCGGTACGCCCAAAATTTCAAAACTGCTATTTTCAAACCGAATTTTTTTGACGCTATTATTCCATATGATCTTTCTTGCTTTAATTTTCCACAGGACGTCTCTATCTGGTTTGTAAGAGCAAGGTTCACAGGCTGTATAAGTTGCATTTTCAAAAACTGTTATTTGATTGTTTTTACGTGTAGCATTTTGGGCTGCAAAGTGAACATTATTGGCTGTATCAATACGTAAGGCGTTTACAAAACCCTGGCCAAGATCTTTGGTCATATCAATTTGATTGGAATAAATTTTATTACCATCTTTTTGAGTAATTTCAACATTCCCTTGTGCTATAAGCCGTCCTGTTTTTTGATTGTAAATGATTTTTTGAGCGGTAACTTTATTGCCATCATATTCGATTTGGACGTTCCCTTGTGCAGAAACAGTGTTTTCATCACGATTGTAGATGAGTTCATCCGCAGAGAGCAAAAGAGGACTTTCCGGATTTTGAATGCGACTTTGAGAGGGGGACATAAGGCTTTGAGCGTGCGCATAATAAACCAGAGTTCCCCCTAAAATAATCCCCATAACACTTTTAAAAGCGAGAGCACTTAATTTTGTTAAAATGATTTTCTTACCTGTTAATGCTTTCACTTAGCTATCCTCTTTATGAAGTAAAAAAGAGATTCCCAAGAATAAAGCAATAACAACAGGTGTCCAAGCTGCGATAACTGGTGGAATATATCCAGCATTACCAAAAGCCTGAATGAGTACGGAAATAACATAAAGCATAAACCCAGCTATGACACCACCAAGAATCAACGTTCTAGATTGCCCAAAACGTGTAAAATTTAAAGATACAGTTGCTGCAATGAGAGTCATTGCCACAAGCAATGCTGGTAATGCGATCAAAGATTGTAAATACATATCAAAATTATGAGCAGAATAGCCAAATGAACGTGCAATCATAATTTTTTGGGGCAATTGGTAAAATGAAATAGTCGCAGGATTCACTAAACGTTCCGTCAAAAATTCAGGTTTTAGATTGGTTTTTATTTGCAATACGGTAAATTTTTCAGGTGGATGTCCTATTTTATAGATTGTTCCATTTGTTAATAGCCAAGCGCCATTGGTTAATGTTGCTTTTGGGGCGTTAATCCAATTTTTTATAGTTGCGTTGTCATTGTATTGTACAAAGGTTGCATCGAGAAGAGAAAGTCCTTGATCAGTGATAAATTTAGCACCAATGGTTGTTCTGCCTAAATTTGTACGCTGGGTTAACCAGTGAATACGTGTATTATGAAGAGGTGTTAGTATATTATTATTGCGCCATTCAGTTATCATTTTTTCTGATTGAGAAAATCCCCATGCTGCAAGTGGATTAATGAGAAGAATTGAAAATAATCCCAAAAGCAAAGCTCCCAAACAAGCTGGCATAAGAAATTGCCATGCAGAAACACCGATTGAACGAGTTACCACAAGTTCAAGTTTTTTGTTAAGCGAGATAAGCGTTGCCATCGCAGAAAAGAGTGCAATAAAAGGGATAAGTTGTTGCATGATAAAAGGGATACGTAAAACAGAGAGAAGAAATGCATTTTTTGCTGTATAATGCGGAAGGGAGGATAGCTTACCGGAATTTTCTGTAAAATCGATTAAAAGAGCAAGAACAAAAATGCTCCCCCAGAAATAACAAGTTATTTTAAGGTAACGTATAAAAAAATATCGTCCAAGTGTCCACCCAATCATGATATTTTATCCGAGGAATCTTGAGATTGTGGATGTTCAAATTTATTCATTACTTTTTGAAAAACGATTTGAAGTATCTCATTAACTTTTGTGGGAAGTCCAATTTTATGATTCGTTAAAAGCATAAAAAAGACAAATATACTTATTCCTATGGGTGTAATATAAAGGAGCGGAACGTATGCAGGATCATTCTTTGCTTTTTCGGCGAAAAAATATCCTATCCAATATACCACCAAAGAAAGGGCAATGGCCGAGAAATTTGCGTAAAGACGTGCTTGTCGATGTGAGCATACATTTCCTGCCGCTGCTAATGCAATAAGTGAAAAAACGATTGGGTAGAGCCATTGTGTTAGTCTGCGGTGAAACTCAGCTCTATATTGGAGCGGTTTTCGTTGATAGTAGGGATCTTTTGGGTCAGGGTTTTGTAAATAAGAAAGAGACCGATCTTTTGGATAAAGAGTAGGTGTTTTATCACTGGGGATAAACTCCCCTAGGCTAAAGGTATATGAGCTAAATTGAACGATTGAAACGCTGTTATTTTGATGATTGACTCTTTCTATTTCACCGTTATTGAGGATTAAAAAACGACCATTTTGATTGCTTACAATTGATGCTTTTGTTGCATAATAAAAAAGGTCAGTCTTAGGATCACGCTGGTCGGCAATGAAAAGACGTTCAAAGGTTCCGTTTGGATTCCGTTCGCCAATTTCTATGTAAAGGTTATTAGCAAGTTTTTGAAAGCTCCCTTCACTGATGAAAAGACTAATAAGATCAAAATGGGCACTTGCTAGCATTTGTCGCATCTGAAGACGTGCTTGAGGAACAACAAAATTGGCTATAGAAAAGGAGATACAGGATGCAACAATAGCAAGAAGAAGAATAGGTTTCCAAACAGTACTTTTAGGAAAACCAGAGGCATTGATAACAGCAAGTTCAGAGTCTTGATTCATTGCTGAAAGGATAGTTGTAATTGCGATTACTAATGCAAATGGAATAACCAGAAAAACAACAGAAGGAACCAATGAGAGTGAAAATTGTAAGACTGTGAGGAGTGTTTGTTTACTTGTTGTAAGAAAGTTTATTCGTGTAAGAATTTGTACTGTCCAACTAACACCCACTGCTGCAATCATGACAGAGCTAAATAAAACAAAGACACGTTTCAGGATGTAGAACTCAATAATACGCATAAACTTGGAGAACACCCTCAGTCTTTAATTCGATAGTAAATATTTTACACTGCTTTCGGTTAAAATGTAATAAAATTAAAAAAAACCTTCCATGAACTGCACATTTTTACCAAATAAATAATATAAAATCGTCTATTAAGTTTTCTCTATTTTTCCATATATTATATTTTATTTTCAACTATAGTCTACCTAGAATCTAGGAGATAGCTTAAAAACTTTCTTATTAATGTGTAAATAACAATTTTTTGTCTTTTAAAAACATGTGCAAAAAGATAATGCGTCTTAATCGAAAAACAGGTTTATATCTTGAACCGTTTCCTTTGTATTAGGGACATAGAAGTTTTTTAAAGACGTTAGCTTTTTTATAAAGAATGATGAGGGCTTAAGAGGTTGGACATTTTATTCTATCATTTGACGCAGTCAACGCTGAAAGATATTTTGCCGACGCTTGTGGAGCGTGCATTGGCTCGTTTTGGAAAAGTAACAATACAATGTGTGAGTAAAGAACAACGCGATTTTATGGATACACATTTATGGGTTTATGCAGATGAATCATTTATTGGACATGGAACTGAGTGTGATCAATATTCAAACTTTCAGCCTGTATTTCTTACGACAGGACAAGAAAATCCGAATGATTCAAAGATTCGTTTTCTCATAGAGGGCGCTATTTGTTCGGATATTGATGCTTATCAACGGCTTGTCGTGATATTTGATGGTGAAAGTGAGGAGCAGTTGAATCTCGTTCGTGCACAGTGGAAAAAATATAAAATGGAAAATCATAATTTAACGTATTGGCAACAGACTGAAGATCATCGTTGGGAAAAACAAATTTAATGCGTTTCGTATCTGTTGTTCTGATTTTTATAGGAGTGGTAGGAATAGTAAATCCAGCACTTTTTATTGCGCAAGGATCAGGGGGAGGGCGTTGGGTTTTTATTGTGGTTTTTCTTTTAGGCATGCTAAATATATGGACTATAATTAAAAAAATGAAACGCTATGATGATGATTGATCGAATTTTGCTTGTTTTATGGGGTGTGATGTTGGCTTTTTTTTGCGTTTCGTGGTTGGGGACAACGCATATCTTATCAGAAATATTTACTGTTGCTTATATAAGCAATGTTGCGGATTTTTTATTTTTCTTTTTGAGTGCATTGTTTGCGGGAATATTGTGGTGGAAGATACCTCAACCCATGCCTTTAAAAATGAAACTGGCAGCATTTTCGCTGCCAGTTTTTATTTTATTCTTCGTTATTATATTTTAGTTGGATATTTCATCCTCTGTAAATCCGACGAAGCAAATCAGTGAAATAAAAGAAGCAAAAAGCAAATAGTAGCCGAGATAAGACGTATCGAAATGTTGTACCAGATATTCTGCAATATAAGGTGCAAGAGATGCTCCTACAATAGCAGATAAATTGAAAGTGATAGAAGAACCAGTATAACGAATTGCTGTTGGGTATGGTGAAGCCAAAACAGCACCAAGAGGACTGTATATCATTCCCATGAGAGATAAGCCAATGACAGACATTGCAAGGACTCCCATAACTCCAGAATTTAAGAAATAAGGAATTGCGAAAGAATACATACCGGTGATGATTGTAATCCAAATCATCAAAGTTCTACGTCTAATACGATCAGCGAGTTTCCCAGTGATGACAGTAAAAATTCCACAGAAAACAGCACCGATAATTTCGACTTGAAGAGCTTGATGAAATGGCAATTGCAAATGGTTTGTTGAATAGCTTAACAAATATGTCGTGACCAAGTAAAATAAAACAAAAGTTGCCATACCAGAAAATATTCCAAGAAATAGGATTCGTGGACATTTTAAAAAGACATCTATGATAGGCACTTTGACATGTTCTTTACTTTCAAGAGTTTTTTTGAATTGCACAGTTTCATTGATTGAAAGACGAACCCATAATCCTATAATCATAAAAACAACTGAAGCAATAAAAGGAATGCGCCATCCCCAAGCTAAAAGTTCAGCGCGATCAAGGAAATGCAGCAGACCCAAATAAACAGCAATAGATAAAAACAAACCGATTGAAACGCCCAATTGGGGGAACATCGCATACCAGCCGCGCTTTTCTGGAGGGGCATTTTCTGTTGCGAGCAAAACAGCGCCTCCCCATTCTCCTCCTAATCCCATTCCCTGTCCAATACGGCATAAGGTTAACAGGAAAGGGGCAAACCACCCAGCCATTTCATAAGTAGGAAGAAAACCAATAATGACTGTTGAAAGTCCCATGGTGAGAAGAGAAGCGATAAGTGTTGCTTTTCTTCCAATTTTATCTCCAAAATGTCCAAAAACAACTGATCCAAAGGGGCGAGCAAAAAAGGCTGCTCCAAAGATCAGGAAAGATTGTAAAATGGCAACCTGATCATTTTGTGTTGGAAAAAACACATGAGGAAATATGAGAGCTGCGGCAGTGCCAAAGACATAGAAATCAAAGAATTCAACTGTTGGGCCAATAAGGCTTGCAAACAAAATGCGACGAGGGGAATTTCTGTTGTTTTTATCTTGCATTTCTAAGTTTGTAGACATGAATAGAATGTCCCTTTCAGTGTATGACAAATCAAATGACGAATTAACTAACTATAGTTATAAAAATTTCAAATCAGTGTCGAGTCAATATTATGACGTTTCCTCTATATTAGAACAATGAGTATAGACTGATGAGCATGAATGAAGTGTTCTATAAATTATATAAATTGAATAGCATAAAGGCATTGCTTTAAATTCTGTAGAAGATGGAAATACGTAGCCATAAACGCTGTTCTCATTCATATTGCTGTTTCCTTTAAAGTTTAATGCTGTTTTTATCTCTTGAGGGATCAGCCTTATTGGTAGATCAGTGTTTATTGTCTCAAAAATATTTTCATAGATGTAATTATAACACTTTTTAAGCGTATCTAAAAACGAATTAAATCTTTTGGTTGTGCATATATTTTAAAACACATGGTGTATATTTGATCTGTCAGAGCTTAATTCATCGAATGCTTCGTTATCTTAAAAGACATGAGGGTGAGCAACACTGTGTTGTTTTGGTCTGTGCACTTTTTTCTAAATGGGGGATTTAATTTGGAATGATGGAGTGTGAATAATGCAACGCAAATTGAAATTAAGTTTTTGTGCATTAATGACCAGTGTTTTTTTTGTCAAGATTGCGAGTGCAGATGGAGTAGCGACACCAAAAGAAAAGTTATTAACACCAGTAGATATCAGTGAACATCTAGAAGAGACAAGAACATCGTTATCAAAAGTGAGGGGGGTAGAAGAAAAAAAAGGGGGATCAAAAAGGATAGAGAATAAACAGACAGTAGAAGGAAGTAAGTCTTCAGAAGAGGAAAGGAAGGAATTAGAAAACCTATTCTTTGAAGTTCTCACAAATTCAATAATAAGCGATGGTGCTATTGTCTATATTACTAAACGTGACTCTGAAGGTTTTGAAATAAATAGCTTTAACTATGAAGATGCCGGATATTCCATCAATAATACGGTTCAAGAAGGTGGAAAACTCTACATTGATGCAGCAAGTGTTAGCAGGGATACGACAATTGAGAGTGGTGGTATTGAATTTGTCCAAAATCTGAGCAGTTCGGAATATGCCACTGTTAAAAAAGGGGGTAAACAAATTGTTGAGAGTGGTGCAAATGCTGAGGGAGCTAAAATCTATGGTGGTGAGCAGATTATTTTTGGTAAGGGGATCCTTGGGGATGGTTTGTCGCGTAAAGATAAGGAAAGTAGTGCTTATAGCACTGAAATTTATGCGGCAGATGGAATGTTAGGAATACAAAGTGTCTATAGTGGGGGGATGGCTGTTGACACAAAGATTATGAAAGGTGGTGTCCAGAATCTTGATGGTAAAGAGAATTTTCATAATAGCTTCTCAGAAGATGCTGATACAGCCGATACAGAAGATGAAGATTTTACAATTAATGAAGGGGCTTTTGCACTGAGTACCGAACTTTTTAAAAATGGTATGCAGAATATCTTTGCAGGAGGGAATGCGAGTGAAGTCACTTTATACGATAGAGCTATTCAGAATATATATGATTCTGGATACGTGGATAATCTAACCATTAATCATCAAGCAAGGTCATGGGCTTTTGCTGGTGCAATATTAGATAAGGATACAAATGTTAATGATTTTAGCAACCTCTATCTTTATACTGGGAATGGTGAAGCTGTTACGGAAGTAGAAAGTCTTAATTTAAATGGAGAAGATACCAAGCTATACATTATTGCTGTTGAAGATAATGGCAAAAAATCTCAGGTTAATATCCAGAATTTAACTGGAAGTGGCAGAGTTATTTTTACGTTTTTAGGGACTAATAAGCATTATTCTCAGCTTAATATTGATGATCTATCAGGTTCTTTACATTTTGATTTTAATGTCAACTTTGCCAAGCATCTTAGTGATTATCTTGTCATTAAAGAAAGTGGTTTAGGTTCTCATACAGTAAGTATTATTGATTCTGGGGGGGAGGTCACCCCCCCTTCCCACAAAAGGCTTAATTTAATTTCTGATCGCAGTGGAAATGCTCATTTTATTCTGGCAAACACTTTTGGTGAAAAAATCAAAGCTATTGATGCCGGAACCTATCGGTATAGTTTGAAACATAGAAACAATAAGGGGGCTGGTAAAATTTGGTATTTAGATGCGAATTATGCTCTTGATGAGACAAATACCTCTTTATTTTCTGATTTTAGCTTGCAACCATTTGCTATAGCTTCATTATCGAAGGATCTCACAGAACGCACAATTGAAAAGGGGATGATTGTTACGATTGCTGATCCTAGCTTTGATAGTAACGTTGAGAAAGTTGAAAGCACTGGAGAAACTTCGATTAGTAATACAGTTAAAGACGGTGGAAAGATCTCCGTTTATCACGGTGGTTTTAGCTTGTATACAACAATTCAAAGAGGCGGCACTGAGCTTGTTAGAACACAGGGTCTTTCACAGGATAGTACAGTTAAGAAAGGGGGAAAACAAAAGGTTAAAGATGGGGGAAAAGTTGAAGGGGCTAAAATTTACGGTGGTGAGCAGTTTGTTTCAGGAAAGTCTGATATCAAAGGGGAGATGGTAAGGAGTAGCGCCTATGACACTGTCGTTTCTGGTGAGAATGGAGTGCGAGGATATCAGAATGTGTATGATGATGGAGAGGTTTTTAACACACAGATCATGGAAGGAGGGGTACAAAATCTTTATGTGGAAGAAGATTTAGACCATTATAGTAGTTTTGCATTTGATACGAAGGTCTTTTCTGGTGGACAGCAACACGTTTTAGCGGGAGGAATCGCGATTGGCGTTCTTTTAGAAGGGACTGCTTTTCAGGCAATAGATTTAGGAGGTTATGTAAAAGATTTAACCATTAAGGATCAAGCACAATCGTGGTTACATGGTGGCGCAACATTGGAAGGAAAGACAACGGTTAATGATTTTGGACGAATTTATCTTTATGCTGGTGCAGAGCAATCTCGTACTGAAGTAGAAAAAATTGTGTTAAATGGCAGAGATACAAAATTGTACGCGATTTCTTCCAAGATGGATGGTGAAAGCTCTTTGATTGAGAACCTGAGTGGTGATGGCAGTGTTATTTTTACTTCTACCGTGTTTAATCCACATTACTCTAAACTTGAGATCAAAGATCTTTCAGGGAGTTTACATTTTAAGTTGCATACTAATTTTGCAGAACAGCGCGGTGATTATCTTCTGATCAAAAAAGGATCAGGTAATCACACCATAAGCGTTATCGATTCTGGTGTTGAAATTACCAATTCTCTTCTAGAAGATCAGAATTTAGTTTTGGAGCTTGATTTAATTCATGATCAAAGCGGAAATACGCATTTTACTCTGACAGATTTTTCTGGTGCAGAGACGAGTACGATTGATGGTGGAGCCTACATGTATGGCTTAAAGACAAAAGATGATAATGGGGGAAAGACTTGGTCTTTGGCTGCGTCACAAACAACTTCTGCTCCTGTAATTCCTTCTCCTCATGCGGAGTCACCTATAGATAAGCTTCCTGAAAAAGAAGAAAATATGATATTGTCAAAAGATTTTAGTATCTCTGATGTAATTGCTTACAGCATTGGCGAAGGAGGAGGAATTCTACAAAGCTCTTTGCTCGGTGATAATAATGTAGTTTATGTCTCTGATGATGGAGAGCAAGGTGTTCTTAAGAAGTCTATTAATAATACAATTCAGGGATCAGGAAGACTTTATGTTCAAGCTGGTGGTTTCAGTAAGAATACGACAATTGAAAATGGTGGTGCTGAGATTATAGGGGAACAAGGGATTTCAGAATCTACGATTATTTACGAGGGTGGAAAACAAAAAGTGGAGGGAGGAGGATCTGCATTGAGAGCTGAAATTTATGGTGGGGAGCAGCTTGTTTTCGGAGATGGGTACGTGAACGGTGGGATTGTTGGGAGCAGTGTTTATGATACTACAATTTATGGTCAAGGTGACACACTGGGACAGCAGAACGTATACGATGATGGGATGGCTGTGGGAACAAAAGTGATGAGTGGAGGAATACAAACTCTTGCTAAATGGTTTCCTGATGATGATAACTTTGCAGAAAAAGCCGGCGGTTTAGCCATAAATACTGAAGTCTTTTCAGAGGGTATGCAGCGTGTTTTAGCAGGAGGTGAAGCAAATACAGTCATTTTACGCACTGGTGGTGTTCAAGAAATCTATGCGGGTGGAGTTGTGAAGAATCTAACGATTGAAGGTAATGCCAATTCATGGGTTTCTCCTGGTGCAATATTAGGAGGAGAAATAAAAGTTCAGGATTTGGGGGGACTCCATCTTTATGCTGGAGATAATGGTCAACAAACTATAGTAGAAAACATTGAATTAAATGGAGAAGACGCTCAATTATACTCTGTTGCTTGTGGGTTTGACGACAAAAGTACACGAATTCAGCAGTTAAGCGGTGTAGGAAAAGTTATTTTTACCTCTTTTGAAGATGATTTATATTACTCTCAGCTTTATATTGATAATCTAGCAGGGAGTCTACATTTTGACTTTAATGTTAGTCTTGCAGAAGAAAAAGGTGATTACCTCTTTATTGAGAATGGGAGTGGTTTTCACACAATAAGTGTCGTAGATTCTGGTATTGAAATTGTTGATCCTTCTTCAGCAAGACTTGATTTAATTTTTGATCAAAGTGGCGGCGCATCTTTTACTCTACAAAGTTTTTCTGGTGCAAAAACTATAATGGTTGATGGGGGAACTTATACTTATGGCTTAAAACACAAAAATATTGAGAATGAAGAGGGAAAAATTTGGTATTTGACTGCAGTTTACATGGATAATGCGCCACGCAGAAGCAGAATTCCGCAGCATTTAAGTCAAAAACAACAGGTTTCTTCTCTTTCAACGATTATAACACCACAAGCGCATGCTATTAGATTGCCACGTCCAAGAGAAAACCACAGAAACTTGAGTCAAAAATCTTCAGCTTCTGTTTCTCCAATTGTTTCACCTCTGGGAAGTCAAATGATTGAAGGTGCTCCTCCATCAGTTCCTCATCCTCTTTCTGATGAAAAGCAACAAGCTGCTGTTTCAACATCTTCACCATCTTTAGCTGATCAG